>JBIKSY010000191.1:0-7531 GCA_044348365.1 Chthoniobacteraceae bacterium | reverse complement strand
ACGGGGAACCTCCGATTAAACGGCATTGGGAAATTAGTTTGGTGCACGAAGGAGGCAAGGTGAAGGCCATCGGCCTGCGCCAGCGGGATGTGTACCCGACCACCAAGGGCGCGTCTGAAACCCCTGCACCGTAGGAGGGCTCTTTCCTGCGCACCTCTGGCACCCGGCAGGTTTGGACGCTTGCAGCATCCTCGTGTCCCCGCTCAAGCGGGCCCTTGACACGGCGCCCGAGACCATTTGCCAACGTTCCTTCACAGTAAAAAAAGTTTGCATCGGTTGTGGGCACTCTTAATCTCCCCAGTCCCCCGAAAGCACCTATCACTGACATGGCTGACGCATCCAACCGCTATTCTCAAAACATACTCGGCGCATTCTACGTCGACGACCAGTGCATCGATTGCGACCTGTGCCGCGAGACGGCTCCTGCCAACTTCAAGCGGGACGACGATGGCGGGCATTCTTACGTTTTCAAACAACCCGAATCCCCCGAAGAGGAAGCCCTCTGCAAGGAAGCGATGGAGGGTTGCCCGGTGGAGGCCATCGGCAGCGACGGCGAGTAGCTCCGCACACATTCCTTTTCCGAGAGACCCTCCCTTTTGAATAAAGGGGAGGGTTTTTTGTCTTAGCCACCGAGGCCAGTCCTCGAAGCAACCTCAGTATTTTGTCGGTGTGGGACGTGGCCCTGCCCGCTTGGTTTATTGAGGAGCCAGCGATGTGGGCAGCAACAACGGCTCAATTAACAACGTGCTCAGGCTTGCTCCGGGGGAAGAGCCCTTGCCGCTCTTTGACATTCACCCACGGTACGAGGCGGAGCTTAAAAAAAGGGCCGGACATGCTCAACTACCGCCGCTTTCCGCTGGCAAAGGTGCGGTACGCCCTAAAACCGTTGTTACAGAATTACTTGCAGAAGGGGAAGGAGCCCTTTGTAGTGGTGCTCGACAACCAACTGGATGCAAATCTGGGGCACCTGCCACGCTGGCACGCAGACCGCCACCCCAACCTGACCGGGTACCAGGTGATTGCCAGCGAGACCGCCCGCTTTTTAGCCGAGCTGATTCGCAAACGCGGCTAGCCGGATGTCCGGGTTTGCGGCCGTCGTTCTTGTTGTGAGATGCGCGCGGTGGGTCTGGGTTTGCTCGGTTTTTCCGGTGCTCATTTTGTGGGTGCGACAGGGCGGCTTTGGTGCGAGAAGGGACCTCGCCCTATGAAGAAACCCCGTCCCGCCCCGCTTGCCGCCGTCGCCCTCCTGTCAGTTGGAATGCTTTCCGCGCTTGGCGCGGACGCTCCCGTCCAGGCCACAAAGGGGGATCCGGTAAAAGCGGAGGAAAAAGACAAGGGCGCGACAAAGGCCCAGGCCAAGGAGCCGGAGTTGAAACCGAAGGAGGTCGCGGGTTCGGTGCGAGTGGAGGGAAAGGTACTCAAGTATGTGGCTCAAACCGGGCTGCTTCCCATTTTTAAGGAGGACGGATCGGTGCGAGCCAACGTGTTTTACGTTTACTACGCAGCAGCCGACGTCAACGGAGAGCGCCTTTCCAAGGCCGGCGCTCCCAACCGGCCTCTGATGTTCTGCTTCAACGGCGGGCCGGGTTCCTCTGCGGTGTGGCTGCATTTGGGCGGACTCGGCCCCAAGCGTGTGGACGCCCTGCTCGACGGGCGCTCTCCACAGGCGATCGCTCCGATGGTGGAGAACCCCAACACCGTGCTGGATGCAACCGACCTGGTGTTCATTGACCCGGTAAGCACCGGCTTGAGCCGCGCGGTGACGCCGGAGGAGGAAAAAACCCTGCTCGGGGTGGAGGAAGACATTGAGTCGGTGGCCGAATTCCTGCGCGTATTTTGCACCCGTGAAAAGCGCTGGGAGTCGCCCAAATTTTTGTGTGGTGAAAGCTACGGCGGTATCCGGGGTGGGGGCCTCGCCGGACTTCTCCAGTCCAAGCACGGCATGTACCTGCACGGGGTCCAGATCGTGTCGGGGTTGCTGAACTACCAGACCATTTACACCCCCCTGGGCAACGACCTGCCCTATGTGCTGGGGTTGCCCACCTTCACCAACGTGGCGCACCACCACGGTAAACTCCCTGCCGACTTACAGGCGGACCGCGTGAAGGCGGAGTCGGATTCCCGCAATTTTGCCTTCGGCGAATACGCAAGCGCCCTGCTGCGCGGCTCCAGTCTGCCCGAGGACGAACGCCAGAAGGTGGCCGCACAGTTGGCCCGTTTCACCGGTCTTTCGCTGGAACAAGTGCTGGAGCAGAACCTGCGCCTCAACCGGTTTCGTTTCCGCAAGCAGGTTCTCAAAAGCGAGGGCAAGGTGGTCGGCGGCTACGACGCCCGGGTGGTGGCGGACGATTTTCAGAACGAGCCGGACGGCACAACCTTCGATCCATCCGCCGCCTTTCTCAAAGGCTCCATTTCCGCCGCTGTGAACGCGTACGTACGCGAAGGACTGGGCTATGAGAGCGACCATCCTTATCGGGTGATGGCCCCGGTTAACTGGAACTACACACAGCATTCCAATCAGTTTGTATCCATGGAACGGCGCCTGACAGAGGCCCTTGTTCAAAATCCCCGCATGAAGGTGCTCATGCAGGTGGGACGCTGCGACCTGGTCGTCCCACAGGACGCGATGCGCTACAGCGTCAACCAAATGCCGCTTCCTAAGGCCCTGCAGGGCAACATCAAGTTCGAGGAGTACGCCAGCGGCCACATGATGTACTTCCACCTGCCAGACGCTGAAAAGTTCCGCGTAGACACGGTGCGCTTTATCCTTGAGACGACCCGGCAGTGAAGTGGCCCGATTCCAGCATGGGGCGGTGGGTCCCCGCAGGCTGGTGCGAGGCGGGGGCAGCCCTCGGTTACGGTCAAGGGGAACCGTCTGCATGGCGCTCCCGGCCGCTTGAGCGGTGCGCGAGTGGCGTCCGGGGCTAGGGCGTAGGGCGGGGAGGAAGGAGCTCCGCTCCGGTTTGAAAACGCGTGCTCGCTTCGGGGGCTTTCGGGCCTGTAGTTTCCAAGTCTGGTTTGTCCCCCTGCAAACGTATGCGCCACGCGTCCGCCAAGCTGCTTCTCGGCGGCTGCCTGCTCCTTCATCTGGGAGTCGGCCGCCTTGGGGCGGAGCTCCCTTCCACTCCGGCGGCGTGCCGCGAGTTCCGCAACAGCGGACGGTTTGGAGAATTAGCGGAGCTCGTCAAGGCCGATCCGGGTTTGCCGGGACGCCCTTTGGAGGCGTGGCTGGCAGGGGAGGCACTGTTGTCACTCAATCGGGCGCCTGAGGCTTTGGCGTTTGCCGCCAAGGTCGAAAGCGAGCAACCACGGAGTCTGGTGGGGGCCTGGTTGCGTTTTCGCGCCGCCCAACAGCGCGGCGACAGCGCCTCGGCGCGCGGCATTGCGAAGGACCGCCTCGGGCTTGCCGACGCCTCGGGGTACGGCTGGGGCCGCCAACCGGTGGACTGGCTATTGCTGGGGCGTTTCCGGCTCGCGGTTTGGGACGATGCAAAGGCGGTGCTGCAAACCTGTTTTGAAAGGGCGCTCAAGGAGGATCCCCTGTGCGAGGAAGCCTACGAAGCGGTCGTCGAGCTCGCTTTGGAGCGGGGAGACGGCCGGATGGCGGCCGACAAAGCACGGGAGGGGGTGAAGAAGTTCCCCAGCAACCCCAGACTCCACGTCCTGCTGGGGCAGGCTCTCGAGTGGCCTTCGCGCAAGGAGGCGCTCAAATGCTGGCGCCGCGCGCTCGAGTTGGAGCCCGGCAGCCTGGGCGCCCGGACGGCGCTCGCCCGGCACGCCTTCGAACTGGAGGATGCTGACCTTCTGAACAAGGAGCTCAAGACGTTGCCCGACTGGGATGCGGACGTCCGAACGCTCTCTCTGGCCCGGGCGCTCTCGGGGGGAGATGCAAAGTTTTCGGGACAGCTCCACACCAAAGCGTCCCGGCAGTCCTGGGTCCTCCATCGAGCGGGCCTTCTGCTTTCGGGTCGCTATCGGTTTGAGCAGGGGGCGCAGTTACAGCGCGAGGCGCTCGCTTTGGATCCAGGGCTGCTCTCAGCCAAGCGCGCTCTTGCCGAGGATCTGCTGCGTGCTGCCCAGATTGAGGAAGCGTGGCCCCTGCTCGAAGAGGTCCACAAGCTGGACGGGTACGACGTGACTGCCTTCAACCTGCTCGAGTTGAAGGACCGGATCGCCGGTTTCACTCGGATCGAAACGGCGCACTTTGAGATCTGGATGTCGCCGGTGGAGGCTCCTGTGTACGGGGACCGTGTGGGCGAGCTTTTGGAGAAGGCGTTCGCCGCACTGGCTCCCAAGTACGCATTCCATCCAAAGGCCCGCACACGGGTGGAGATTTTCCCCGAGCAAAAGGATTTTGCGGTACGGACCTTCGGGGTGCCAGGCGGGGACGGTTACCTGGGGGTGTGCTTTGGCCCCGTCATCACCGCGCCCAGTCCCGCCTCGCCGCGGGCGGCGGGACACAGTTGGGAGGCGACGCTCTGGCACGAATTCACCCACACGATCACGCTTACACTCACTCACAACCGGCTGCCGCGGTGGCTGAGCGAGGGCGTGTCTGTCTACGAGGAGCAGCAGGCCAACCCCGGCTGGGGGAGGCGGTTCCGTCCCAGACACGCCGCCCGTCTGCTGGGGGCCGGTCTCTTTCCGATCGAAGAGATGCCCGAGGCCTTTCGAAACGGAGATTCCGCGGAGTTGGATTTTGCCTACCTACAGTCGGGACTGATGGTGGAGTGGCTGGTGAAGCGTTCTGGAATGGAGGTTTTCAAGGGACTTCTGGCTGATGTCGGCCGGGGGCTCGATGCAGACGAAGCCCTTGCAAAACGGTACGGCCCGTTTGTGACGTTGAATCCGGAGTTCCGGAAATACGCGTCGGACTGGACCCAGGCGCTGGCGGGAAAACTGGCGTGGAAAGGGGGTGGGAAAGACGGGCAAGGGGAGAGGGAAGCAGCCCCTGTTTACGAGGAGCTTCTGGCCGAAGGTCGGAGGGAACTGCGCAAGAACAACCTTGCCGCGGCGCGCAAGGCGTTGGAGACCGCGGTGGGGGGGGCTCCGAATGTGGCGGACGCCGGGGGGGGCTACACCCTGCTGGCGGAGGTGTACCGCGGGCTTGGGCTGGAGACAGAGGAGGCCGCGCTGTGGGAGGCTGGGCTCAAATTGGAGGCGGATCTATCCCAGGCGCACGAACGACTCTTGGAACTGGCCGTGCAGCGGGCGGACTGGGCCAAGGTCGAGGTGGTGGCGTTGCAGAGCCTGGGCGTCAATCCGATGTCTCTCACTGTGCTGGAACAACTCTGGAAAGCGCGTTCCGCCCTGGGCCGGGCCAAAGACGCTGCCGACGCCTGCGTGCGCGCGCTTGCCCTCGATCAGGCCCGCGCGCCCCGCTGGCATGCACGCCTCGGTCTGCTTCTGGAGGGGCTTCAACCCGAGGAGGCGCGCCGGCACCTTCTCGAAGCCCTCGAAACCAACCCGCGCGACCGCGCGGCGCTGGAGGCGCTCGCACGCCTCGCCGCCATCCCCAAAAAGGAGGGCAAGGCCCGGTGAATTCGTCTCTCCACCTGAGGCAAACCGCCGCTGGCTGCGGTGCCCTGTTTTTGCTGGCCCGGGCTTTGTGGGCCGACGGCATTCCTCCGCCCAACCCCAAGACGGCGCGCGAAGCGCTCTCGGATCCCAACGAGGTAGCCAACTGGAAAAACCCGAAAGGTTTCGAAAAGGACGTCTTTACCTTTGTCCGGTTGCGTTACGAAGTCGGGGGGCGAACGGGCCGCTACAACCCCTACCGCTGGGCCATCGATTATCCGGATGCGGATCTGAACCTCTCCTTCCGCCTCCAGCAGATGACCTCACTGAAGGTGGATCCGGATGCTCGGGTGCTACGCATCACGGATCCGGAGCTGTTCCGTTATCCCTTTGTGTATGCAGTCGAACCGGGCGACCTGCTGCTCAGCGAGCAGGAGGTGCAGACCCTGCGCAAATACCTGCTAAACGGCGGCTTCCTCATGGTGGATGACTTCTGGGGGGAGGACGAGTGGGACGGCTTTGATAGCCAGATGAAACGCGTCTTCCCAGACCGCACCTGGAAGGAGATTCCGCGCTCCGATCCGCTGTTTCACTCGGTGTTCGACCTGCCCGAGACCCTCAACCTCCAGTGCCCGAATGTGCGGCTTGGGACCATGAGCCAGTTCAGCGGCGTGACCTGGGAGCGGCCGGATGCCATGGAAATGCATGTGCGCGGCTGGTTTGACGACAAGGGCCGCCTCTGCGCACTCGCAACCCACAACACCGACAACGGCGACGGCTGGGAGCGGGAAGGCGAGAACGAGTACTACTTTCGCGAATTCTCCGAGAAAAAAGCCTATCCGCTCCTGATTAACATCCTGTTTTGGGTCATGAGCCATTGAGTCCGCTGAAGCCCCGCCTTTTTTCCAGCCACCCCGACCTATGAACGACGCAGCCACCTTTGAAGCACTTTCCACAGCCCGCGAGCGGCTCCATTCCGAGATTGGCAAGGCGGTCGTCGGGCAGCGGGCCGTGATCGAACAGATTTTGGTGGCCATGCTCACCGGGGGGAACTGCCTGCTGACAGGAGCCCCGGGACTCGCCAAAACCCTGCTGGTCAAGTCCCTCGCCGAGGCCTTTTCGCTGCAGTTTACGCGCATCCAGTTCACCCCGGACCTCATGCCAGCCGACATCACCGGAATGGACATCCTTCAGGACGGTCCGGAGGGGCGCGGGCTCAAGTTTGTTCCGGGCCCCGTCTTTGCCCAGATGCTCCTTGCCGACGAAATCAACCGCACCCCGCCCAAGACCCAGTCCGCGCTGCTGGAGGCGATGCAGGAAAAACAGGTTACCGTGGCGGGGCGCCGGTACGAGCTGCCCCGGCCGTTTTTTGTTCTGGCGACGCAAAACCCTGTGGAGATGGAGGGGACCTACGTGCTACCCGAGGCCCAGTTGGACCGGTTTATGTTCAACGTGATCATCGACTACCTGCCCGAACAGGAGGAGGTGGAGGTGGTGCAGCGGACCACTTCGCCGGCTGGCGCCGCGATCCAACCGCTGTTTGGCAGCGAGGACGTGCTGGCCTTCCAGCGCTTGGTGCGGACGGTCCCCGTGGCGGAGGAAGTGGTGCGCTACGCGGTGCGTTTGGCAGCCGCTTCGCGTCCCCAGGTGGCCGGGAGTCCCGATTTTGTGCGGCGTTACGTCAACTGGGGCGCTGGGACGCGCGCGGCCCAGTGCTTGGTGCTCGGGGCAAAGGTGCTCGCCGTCTGGGCGGGCCGGGTGCATGTGACCCAGGACGATGTGCGCGCGCTTGCTCATCCTGTGCTGCGTCACCGCATCCAGCTTAACTACAAGGCGGAGGCCGAGGGAGTGGATGTGGAGGGCTTCATTCAGAAACTGCTCGCGGAGGTGCGCTAAAAAATGAGCGAGGGCTGGTTTGAGCGGCTGTTTGGGCAGGGGGCTTTGGCCCCGGCGGATGCGCCGGCCAAAGACTCATGTAGCGCGCCCGTCGCAGGGGCGGAGGTCGTCCCCTGGA
>JBIKSY010000190.1:0-7637 GCA_044348365.1 Chthoniobacteraceae bacterium | reverse complement strand
CTTTCTCGATCGAACTCGCACTCGGTTACCTTCCAGTTCAGGCCCAATCCCAACAAGTCATGAAACAGCTTTTCGGGTGTCACGCCTCTTCTTTACCTCAGCCACCCACCGAAAACAGCGAAGAACCAAAAAAGGCCTGTCCCCTCTGCGCTCTCCACCATTCTCATGGCCGAACTGGTCGTTCAGAAGCGCTCCCGCGTCAACGAGTTTTCTCCAAAAAAGGCCTGTCCCCTCTGCGCTCTCCGGTCGTGCGGTGCCTGTGCCAAGGGAGGCGAAGAAGTAGCGACCATGAACGCTGGCAATTGGCAGACGGGCTTCGCTGCCATCGGGAAGTTTTGCTGTCAGCGCATAGCTGGGCTGCGTCATCCACTCGGCCTTGTTGTCAGCCGCTAGGTTTTTCCAAGACTCCCCATCAGCAGGAGAAGGCGGGACGAGGGAAACGGTGGCCGCATCACCCGCTGCAAAACGCTGGAAGTCGGCATCCTTCGGCCAGACTCGCGTGATTCCTGGTTGGTATTCCTGAGCCCAGGCGAGTTTTTGAGCATCGTGACCTTTAAGCAGATTTGATGTGGACTTACGGAACGAATCAGCGCCTGCATTGACCGCATCCGATGGAACTGTGGGCATGGGCGTTTTGATGTCGCCCGCAGGCAGTTCCCTGAGCCAAAGGTCTTTGAACTGCACCCTCATTGCGCCGCCGACATGGATTTGCAGTGCGATGATGCCGCTCAAACGCCGATAGCGCTCGTCATGATCGGTGAGTTCCATCACCGTCTGGCCATTCATGCTGAAGGTGATGTGATTGCCAGCGGCTACGATGCCGCAATCGCTCCATTCCGTTTCGGGTTTGCGCAGCGTATTGAGGTCTACTGTTTCCATGATGGTCGCCACGCGCCAACGTTCCCCATCCGGCTGGATGACAACGCGGTCACCCTTCGCGACACCAAGAGCGCGCTGGCTGCGTTCTTCATAAAACAGCCCATCGAGTTCACCACCGGGACTCAGATCGTACTGATAACCGCCCACACTCCATGGATGTACGGCAGGCAGCACCACACTGCGGATTTGGATGCCGGAGTTACGCATCCCTTTGCTCTGATCCCATTTCGGCCAGCGTACTTTCAGGCGCAGCTCGAAGTTTTGCTTCTCTCCACCTTGCCAAACGAGGAAAGAGTTTGTCTTGAGCGGATGATCCGGTGTCACGGTGCCTGTGATCGCTCCTTCCTCGACCGTCCAGCGCCCTGGTTCGCCATTCCAGCCTGTGAGGTCTTTGCCGTTGAAAATGGCTTTGAAACCGGGAGAGGGATCTTCGGCAAAAAGCGAGGTGATCAGGGCAATGTAAGGAAGAAAATACAGGAGCTTCATGGGTTGGGTAACACGTTGTAGAGATTGGAGATGTTGTGAGAGCGGGGCAGTGCAAGCGTGGAGTACCTGAGGAGAGCCTTTATGACACGCGCAGGATCCACTCTTGCGAGTTTGAATTTTAGACCGGAGACGGGGCAGGTGAGGCGCTCGTGGTTGATGCCGAGAAATTGGAGGATGGCGTCGTGGAGATCGGCTACGTGCACGCACGTTGCCCCCGACGAGATTGGAGCCCATCTAGTCGGGGGCACCGTGCGTGCGGATCTCTCCAGCAAAATCGGCCACGTGTTGGCCACGCCTTTGTGGCTTTCGTTTATTTTTTCCGGAACAACCGGATCCAGGCGGGGAAGGACGTGACCACCAGAGCCGTTCCGAGAAGTACGAGCAGACTGGGCAGTGCTCTATTGAAACTGAACACGCACCACGCGGTCACGATCCAGAAAAAGAGATTGCCGGAAGCTACCGCGTAAACCCACGAGGCAAAGCGGTGTTGATCCCGGAAGAAGTTCATTTCGCGGATCGGGGGAGTGTCCTGAGTGTTTTTCAATACGAGGCGCAGAAAAACAACAGGGCCGAGATTCAATGCGATGAGTGCCACTGCCCAGAGCCATAACACCCGGAGATCGTCCGTGTAGTGGTGAAGGAACCAAGTGGCCGTGACGGTCGCCAACACATTACCCGTGGCTCCGGCGTAAATCACCAAAGGGAACCGGCCCATGTCTTCCAGGGCGTTCATTTCATGCAATCGCTTGGCGGGAGTGGGGGCGTTCATAACGCCACAATCTGGCAGGCCTTTCGATTTGTGCGAGTCCATCGGTGCAGAGGTGGCTTTCTATTTGTGCCCTGAAAAGGAAAAGAGACGCAGGAAAAAGACGCAGGGGGACAGGCCTTTTGTCTTTTGTCCAATTTAGCTGTCCACAACGCAAAGCACGCGCTTGCGGGACAGGAATGTTTTTAAGGCAGTTGACCGGCTTTTGGCTGGTCGGATTCGCAGAGTTCGGCTGCCATTTTTGAAAGCAGGTCGGTACTCGCCCCCTTGGAATCCGGGCTGGGAAAGGAAGTTCCAGGGATGAGGCACTGCTCAAAACTGGCGCGGGTCGGCTCGCGGAAGGACAGGTTTTCAAAAGTGCACCGCTTGGCATGTAGCTTGCCGGTTTTGCCAATCGACGCCTCCACTCCGGGATAGGCGCGTTGGATCCAGACGTTCTCCATTTCCACGGTGCAGGAGCCCGCCTCCGGTCCCGAAACCGCGAGCGCCTGCTGTGCGGAGGACCTCACCACAACATCCCGCAACCGGTAGCGGCCCGCTGCGGGGAAATACAGATCGAAGCCCACGCAGTCCCGGATGAGCACCCGCTCGTAATTGGTTTCACTGGTGCCGGTGTCGCAGATGCCGGTGCTGTTGCCGCAGGAGACCAGGCCCCGGACCAGGTACTGCGCCGACTCATGGGCGCTGATGCCATCGTCCCCGCATTCGATGGCGCGGATATTTTCAAACACCACGTCCCGACAATCTCCGTGGATGTTGAAGCCGTCGTTGTAGGGGTGCGTGGCGGTTACGTTGCGAATGACCAGGTGCGCATTTTCGCCGCCCAATTGAACGCCTGCGGAACGTACGGGGACGAAGATCTGACGGTCCGCAAGCTTTTGGCCAGGTTCGATCTTGAGATAAAACGTGCCGTAAATCTGTTTGGAGGGAGGGGTTTCGCGGGAGGGATCCTTTTCAAAGGTCCATTCTCCGGGTTGGAGCTCGGCGGGCTTTTTGAGCGGGACGGTGAGACCTTTGGAGGTGCGGCCCATCCGGTTGAGGCGGCCGTCGATTAGGAAAAACCAACGTTGGATGATGGCATCGTCGAGTTTGGGCAGGAGATTGTCGGCTGCGAACAATCCGGGTGCCACTGCACGCCACTGCGCAGGGTCTAGAGGCTCGGAGCCTTCAAGCGTGGCGCCGTGACCGTCGAGGGTGACCGGCCGGCCCGGGAGGCCTTTCTTGCCGAAAAAACCGGCGTAATCGCGGTAGATTTTCGGTTCCAAATGGATGGTGTCGCCGGGTTGTGCCTTTTTGATCGCCTCCGCGATGGTCTTCACATCGGTTCCCACGCGGATGTCTCGGGCCGCACCGGTGGGGAGTGACGCTGACGGCGGCGGCACCGGGATTTGTTGGGCGGCAAGGGGCCGGGCAAGCAGAAGGCAAAGGGCGCTTAACTTCCATGGCAGGAGGCAGCTGCGGCGGAGGGATGAAAAAGTGGCGTTCATGGGGTGTTTTGTGCCAGTTGACGGCCATGGCATGGCCCGCGATCCAGCCGGTGGACAGGCAAAAGGGGACAGGCAAATGGTTGGTCTAAGTCGGGGCCACGCCGGCCATGGCGCGGCCCGCGATCCAGCCGGTGGTCCAGGCCGCCTGAAAATTAAAACCGCCGGTGATGCCGTCCAGGTCCAGCACCTCTCCTGCAAAAAACAGGCCCGTGTGGAGCTTGCTTTGCATCGTTCTGAATTCCACCTCCTTCAGGTTCACGCCGCCGCAGGTGACGAACTCGTCCTTGTTCATGCTCTTGCCCGAGACGGGCAGCTCGGTGCGCAGCAGCGTTTCGATTAAAGCGAGTACGCCGGGCCGGGGCAGTTGGTTCCAACGCACGTCCGGTGTGATCCCGCTCAATTCTACAAGAACCTCCCAGAGCCGCGAAGGCAGGCCGAAAAGGGGGGTGTTCACCACGGCTTTGCCCTGCTGGGCCGCGCGCGTGGCTTGCAGGAGGTTTTGGATCTGCTCGGCGTTTAGGGTGGGGCACCAGCGGACACGCAGCGGAAAACGGTAGTCGGCGGACGCGAGGTCCCGTGCCCCCCACGCCGAAAGGCGGAGGATCCCGGGACCGCTCAGTCCCCAGTGGGTAAAAAGAACCGGCCCAACTTCCTTCAAGGACGTGCCGGGTACGGAAACCTCCGCCTGCGGCACGGCGAGACCGGCCAGCGCGCGCACCCAGGCCTCCTCAATGTGGAAGGTGAAAAGCGAGGGAACCGGGGGCACCACTTCGTGGCCAATCGCGGAAAGCCACGTCATCGGGCCGCCGGGTTTGCAGCCGCCCGTGGCCACCAGCACCTGTTTGGCATGGACCACTTCCCCCGTGGAAAGCGGGGCTTCCCAACCGCCACCGGGCAGCGGTCTGAGCGCGTCGACGCCCGTGCGGAGCCGTACGTCGACACCCCCGGCGCGGGCTGCGGTCTGGAGGCATTCGATGATGGTCTCGGACTGGTCGGTGGTCGGAAACATGCGGCCGTCGGCCTCGGTCTTGAGCGCAACACCGCGGCTCTCAAACCAGCGGACGGTGTCGGCCGGCTGGAAGCGCGCGAAGGCAGCCAGCAAGGGCCGGGCGCCGCGCGGGTAGCGGTTCGAGAGCGCGCGGGGTTCGAAGCAGGAGTGTGTGACATTACAGCGCCCGCCGCCCGAGATGCGGACCTTGGCAAGCGGCTGAGGTCCGCGCTCGAGCAGGAGTACCCGCGCGCCGGGGCGGGCCTCGGCGGCGGAGACCGCGCCAAAGTAGCCGGCGGCGCCGCCACCAATGATTAGAAGCTCGGTCTGATGCATGAAAGGGGACTAGCGCAGGTCGCTGTTGCGGCAAAGTTTTGCGTAGATGCCGTTGAGGGCCTGCAGCTCGGCGTGCCGCCCGCGTTCCACGATCCGGCCGCGGTCGAGCACGAGGATCTGGTCGGCGTTTCGCACGGTGGAGAGGCGGTGGGCGATGACAAAGCAGGTGCGCTTTTGCATCAGGCGCTCGAGGGCCTGTTGGATCTGGCGTTCGGTCTCGGTGTCGACGCTGGCAGTGGCCTCGTCGAGGATGAGTACCGGCGGATCCTTGAGGAGCATGCGCGCAATGGCGATGCGTTGTTTTTCGCCGACGCTCAGCTTGACGCCGCGCTCGCCCACGAGCGTGTCGAGGCCCTCGGGGAGGCGGGAAACAAACCCGTCCGCGTTGGCCGTGGCGAGGGCCTGTTGGAGGGCTGCGTCGGTGGCGTCCCGGCGGCCGAAGACCAGGTTCTCGCGGAGGGTGCCGTTGAAGAGAAAACTTTCCTGTGTCACCATCCCGACGGCTTCCCGGAGGGCCGCGCGCGGGAGGTCGCGCACGGGGCGCCCATCCAGAAGCAGTTCGCCCCTGTCGAATTCGTAGAAGCGCGGAAGCATCTGGACCACCGTGGATTTGCCCGCACCGGTTTCGCCGACGAGTGCCACGGTTTCGCCCGGGCGCGCATGCAGGGTGATGTCGAGCAGGACGGGCACGTCTGGGCGGTAGGAGAAGCAGACGTTGCGAAACTCGACCTCACCTTCGACCGCGAGCGGTTCGGAGGTGGAGGCCTCGTCGGGTTCGGCCGGTTCGTCGAGGATTTCAAACACGCGTTCGCCCGCGGCCCGGCCGGCCTGAAGGATCTGGTTGAGTTGGTGGAGACGGCCGATGGGCTCGTAGAGAAACCCGGAAAGCAGCAGGAATCCGGCGAGGTCTCCGACGCTCATTTCCTGGCGGAGGACGGCCTGTGCGCCCAAGGCGACGACAAGGGTTGTGCCGAGGGAGGCGAGGAGGGACATCGAGGGGTTGTAGATGGCCCAGATGCGCATGACCACGAGCGTTGCCTTTTGAAGGGCGCTGCTGAACGAGTTGAAGCGGCGGTGTTCCTCGTCTTCGCGGACGTAGGTCTTGATCTGGCGGATGCCGGCCAGGTTGTCGTGGAGCAGCGCGTTCATGGCGGAGGAGGCCTTGCGCTGGCCGCGGTAGCGTAGCTTTGCGGTGAGGGTGTAGGCGAGCGCGCCGCCCGCGAGGAGGGGGATGGGGGTGAGGCTCCAGAGGGCGAGGGACGGGTGGTAGGAAAAGAGCATCGCAGCGACGATGACGACCTGGAGCACCGCGACGGCGCCCTGCTCGACGCCGTCGATGAGGACGCGCTCGACGGCGTTGACGTCCTCCATGACACGGGTCATCACGTCGCCGGTGGAACGGTTGTCAAACCAGCGGAGCGGCAGCCTCTGGATGTGGGAGTAAAGGTCGCTGCGCAGGTCGAAGATGACCTTCTGCTCGAAGCTGTTGTTGAGCAGGATGCGGACCGAGTTGAGGAGGTCGCGGGCGACGAATGCCGCGAGCGCCCAGCCCACCAGCGTCCAGATCCTGTCGGAACGGCCTTCGCGCACCTCATCGATGAGCAGTTGCGTCACCTTGGGGAAGACGATGACCAGCACCGTGGAGAGCAGCGCACACAGGAGCGTGCCCGCCGCCCAGCCCGGGTAGCGGCGCAGGTAGCGGAAGACCCGCAGGACCGTCTTCACCGGAGAACCTCGAACTGACTGAGGAGGCGGAAGGCCTGGTAGCGGATGTCGATGTCGTTCTGGGTGAGGGTGCGGAGCCGTTCCAGGCTGAACGCCTCGACATTGAAGCTGGCCAGGACGCTGCCGAAGACCACGCCGTGGCGGAGTTGCTCGAAGGTGACGGCGCCTGTTGCGTTTGCCGCGAGGTACCCGGCGAGGCCGCCGGCAAAGGTGTCGCCCGCGCCCGTCGGGTCGTGGATGTCCTCGAGCGGGTAGGCTGCGCAGGAAAAGAACTCGTTCTGTCCGAAGAGCAGGCAGCCGTGCTCACCTTTTTTGATGGCCACAAACTGTGGGCCCATCGCGCGGATCTTGTGGCCGGCCTTGATGAGGCTGGTTTCGCCGGTGAACTGGCGCGCCTCCCCGTCGTTGAGGATCAGCATGTCCACACGGGTGAGGAGTGCTTCGAGGTCGCCTCGGGCGATGTTGATCCACAGGTCCATCGTGTCGGCGATGACGAAGCGCGGACGCTGCATCTGGTCGAGCACGTGGCTTTGGAGCGAGGGCGCGATGTTGGCGAGTAGGACGAAGGGCGAGTCGACGTAGGGGGCGGGCAGCGTCGGGGTGAAGTGCTCGAACACGTTGAGTTCCACGGAACGCGTCTCCCGGATGTTCATGTCCCACATGTATTCGCCCGACCAGCGGAAGGTCTTGCCCGGAAGCTGTTGCAGGCCCACGAGGTCAATCTGGCGGCCGCGCAGGAAAGCGAGGTGGTCTTCGGGAAAGTCCTCCCCGACGACGCCGACGAGTTTGACGGGCGTGAAAAAGCTCGCGCCGACGGCGGCGTAACTGGCCGAACCGCCGAGCAGGTCGGCGTGTTCCTCCACGGGGGTTTTAACGGTGTCGAGAGCGATGGAACCAACAACAAGTACAGACATGGGTGGAAAGGATGGGGACAGACAATGGGCCAGAGGCGGGCTTCGGGCAAACGTCG
>JBIKSY010000189.1:0-7705 GCA_044348365.1 Chthoniobacteraceae bacterium | reverse complement strand
TCGCGGCATTTGAGATTGCTGAAGAAGGGCTTGGATTGCATAGGGATGTTGCCTTTCTCCAAGAGGGCCTCCAGTTGTTCCCGAGGGGAGCCGATGAAGTGTCCGCACCGGCCGCAAACAGGCCGGAACAGTCCTTCATCTTTTCCCCGCAGAAACGGAGCTGGATTTGGCACCTGGTCCCCGAAACACAGCTTTTGACAGCGGCGTACCCGGGCGGTTGCCGTGGCTTCACAGGGCCAGTCCCTCAGCCACTCTTGATGAAAGTGAACCGCGAATCTAGTTGCCGCTCCGCCTTGCCGTCAACGCGTAAAATCCGCTCAGTGCCTCCCCGTGGCGGCTGGGAGGAAACTCCGAGGCGATTTCAGAGGCAACCCCTTGGGAGAGGCCAATGGACACGCGCTGCAAAATTCGTGGGTAAACAGAGAACTCACTCCGCACCTCGCGCGATCCCGAATGAAGGGAGGCGCCTTTGGGTTCCGACCACCGGTCCCCAAGGCCTCCGTTGTTCGCCTGCACCGGGACAGCAGGAAAACCCACATTGGAACCGGTTGATGCTTAGGGGGAAGTGACGCTAGAGCGTGTCCTTTTTAAGCGCATCGACGGCGAAATCCGCGGCGCGGGCGGTAAGCGCCATGTACGTGAGCGAGGGGTTGACGCAGGAGGCGGAGGTCATGCAGGCCCCGTCGGTCACGAACACGTTCGGGACGGAGTGGACTTGGTTGTGGGCGTTGAGCACGGAGGTGCGCGGATCGCGCCCCATCCGGGCGGTGCCCATTTCGTGTATGGCCATGCCGGGAAAGGACCCGGAGTCGTAGCTTTTGACGTTTTTGAAGCCGCAGGCCTCCAGCATCTCCTTGGCGTCGTTTGCCATGTCGAGGCGCATCTTCCTCTCGTTTTCCTTGAGCTCAGCGTCAAACACCACGACGGGAAGCCCCCACTTGTCCCGGGTGTTCCGGTCCAGATACAGCCGGTTCTCCGGGTCAGGGAGCGTTTCTCCAAAACCGGTCAGCCCGAGGGTCCAGTCGCCTGGTTGGGTGAGCGTTTCCTTGAAGTCGGCGCCGAAGGCCAGCTCCGCGACGTTGCGCTGCCAGTTGCCGCGGCTTGCGCCTCCCTGATAGCCAAACCCCCGCAGGTAGTCGCGCTTGTCGCCCCCGAAGTTGCGATATCTCGGGATGTAGATGCCGTTGGCGCGACGGCCGTAGTAGTATTTGTCCAGATCACCCTCCCACACGCCGCTGGCTCCCACCTTGAAATGGTGGTCCATGAGGTTGCGTCCCAGCACGCCTGAATCGTTGCCCAGTCCCTCGGGGAACCTGCTGGAGGTGGAGTTGAGCAGCAGCGCGGTGGAGGCGACCGCACTGGCGCACACAAAAATCACTTTTGCGAAATATTCTCGTTCCTGCAAGGTCACCGCGTCCCGGACGCGCACGCCGGTGGCCCGCTGCCTGCGCTCGTCGTACAGAATTTCGGTCACCACGGAGTCGGGCCGGAGGGTAAGGCGGCCGGTTTTCGCGGCGGGCGGCAGGGTGCAGGACTGGGTGCTGAAATACGCTCCAAAGGGGCAGCCCAGGGAGCACTTGTTGCGGTACTGGCAGCTGCCGCGCCCCACCCCGAGTTGTTCCTTGGCGGCTTCGGAAAGATTGGCGACCCGGCCGATGGTCATGTGGCGCCCAGGAAACTGTTTTTCGAGGCGCATGCGCGTCTCCTTCTCGATATAAAACATCTCCATTGGAGGGAGAAACTCGCTGTCCGGGAGTTGGGGCAGGCCGAGTTTTTCGCCTGAAATGCCCGCAAACTTCTCCACATAGGAGTACCAAGGCTCGATGTCTTTGTACCGGATGGGCCAGTCGACGGCGATCCCCTCGCGAAGGTTGGCTTCAAAGTCCAGATCGCTCCAGCGGTAGGACTGCCGGCCCCACATGATGGACTTTCCGCCCACAATGTTAGGTCTGAACCAGTCGAACCGCTTCTGCTCCCGGTAGAGCGAGTCGGAGTCGGTGAGCCAGTACTTCTCGGTCATCTCGTTGTACGGGTAGTCCCGGGCTAGCTTGGGATGGGATTCGATCTGGGCGACAGTCAGGCGGCCTCCATACGAGGACTCCCAGGGCGCCTTCATGGCGTTCTCATAGCCGGAGACGTGCTCGAGTTGCCTGCCCCTTTCAAGCATCAGGACGGTGAGTCCCTTTTCGGTAAGTTCCTTGGCGGCCCAGCCCCCGGAAACACCGGAACCGACGACGATGGCGTCGTAGGTGAGTTCTTTGACCGAGTCGATGGAGAGGTTTGCCATGGAGAAAGGGGGCTGGTTTACGGAGGCGGATGGGGGCGGTGGGGATTTTGAGGGAAGACTGCTGGTGCTGACTAAAGCGCCCACGCTTTCTGCCCGGGCTGGAGCCGAGTTTCGCCCTCGAACTTGCCGGGAATTGGCAGGTAGGCCAGTGCCTTGGTGGCGCCAATCTCGGAGGTGAAATATCCCGCCACAGTCAGCTGTTTGAGGAGCAGAAAGAACGCCTTGTCCGTCTTGGTGGAAGCCAGCACCGTGGCGTGCCTCTGCGCCGGAGTTAGTTCCGTGAAAGCCTTTCCATGGGCGCTGCGGCCGGCCGCCTCCAAGCGCGCAAGACCCTCGTAAAAACGAATCTGCGCCTCCGGTCGGTAGCAGTCACGCAGCACCCGGATGATAAACTTTTCCACGCCGGCGGCCTTCGCGCCCGGAGTGTCCGTGGTAGGCAGGATGGTGTCGGCCGCCTCGGCCAGCAGCGCCTCCTGTACGGCGTTCACCGGCAGCGGGGCGCCTGTGTTGAGGACCTGGCCCTGCAGCGCCGCGGTCAATTCGGCGGAAAGAACGCCACCGAGGAGGAGGCTCAGATTGCGTACGGCTTCTCTGCGATTCATAAAAAAAGGTGCCCCGTGGAGACGGATCGCCGAACAGATTAGGACAGCCCCGGTCTTCGGGAGAAGCTGTAAAGCAGTCACTTCCCGGGCCAGAAAAACGTTTGCCCGTTGCATTCAGTGTCATTTTTGAGAATTTCACTCAAGAGTGAGGATTCGGGTTGCGTCAGCCGCGCCAGAGCCATGTTCGGGGCGCCCGTGTCATGCGAACGTCACGAATTGCAGCAAGTTTTGAGTCACTGCCCGCAACCCGCCACCAGTAGGCTGCTTGCAAGTACAGGATGAGCTGAAGTGAGCATTCACAGGGTTTCCTGCCGCAGTGCTGGGTGGTATCGCGTTTTAAATGATGCGTTTACAATGAACAGGATTGGCCTGTGTTTCCCTCTCTGAAGGCTGCAACCCACTTGTTGCGGTTGTTTCTGTTGTTATTTGCAGTGGTGGGTACGCACTTTGCTTAAAACGAGGCATGCTAGCGTTTGTACGTTCTCTCCTCTCCCCGTGCCATCCCGCGCCCACCGCGCGTCGTGCGGTCTACAAACTTATGCCTCGTGTCTGCACGCTGGCGCTTCTGTCGTACTTCGGGCCGCTGCTGAGCGAGGTTTCCGCGTTATCGATAGCGGCGAAACCCAGCGTGGTGATGATAGTGACCCGACCTAGCACAACGACGATAGTGCAGCAACCGAGTGCTTCCGAGGTTTCCGTGGGCGCTCCAGCGGGATTCAGTGTGGTGACGTCAGGAACTGGTGCGATTTCCTACCAGTGGCGCAAGAACGGTGCGGACATCTCAGGGGCTACCTCTGCCACCTACACTATCGCAGCGGCCACGCCTGCAGACGCGGGCAGCTATTCGGTCGTGGTTCGTGACTCGGCCGGCAGCGTCACCAGTTCGGCTGCTGAATTAACCGTCGGGGCCTATGTCTGGTCCAATTTTGCGGGCGCCGCCGGAGCGCAGGGAAGCAGCGATGGTTTCCCGGGGAGTCTGAATGGACCCACCGGACTGGTCTTTGGGCCGGATGGATCCTTGTACGTTGGGGATAGTGGCAACAGAACGGTGCGAAAAATTACCTCCGGTGGAACGGTGAGCACCTTCGCCGGCACCGCCGGCTTGTTTGGGAGCACGGACGCGCAGGGCGCTGCCGCCCGGTTCCAGCAGACTCAGGACGCTACGATGGACAGCAGCGGTAACCTGTATGTTGCTGACACCACAAACCACACGATCCGCAAAATCACCCCTACGGGTCTGGTGACCACCTTCGCAGGGTTGGCTGGGACTCCGGGAGCGATCAACGGGGTGGGTGCCGCCGCCCGCTTCAACCAGCCTTGGAGCGTGACCATTGATCCGTCCGGTAACCTCTACGTGGCAGATGGCGACAACCACGCAATCCGGAAGATTACGGCCACTGGGGTGGTGACGACCTTGGCGGGCAGTTTGGAAGTTTCCGGGACGGCTGATGGCCAGGGAAGTGGTGCCCGCTTCAATTCGCCCTACGGGGTGACCGCTGATCGAGCGGGAAATTTGTATGTCGCGGATGGCAATAATCACACCATTCGCAAGGTTACTTCAGACGGCACGGTAACGACCCTTGCCGGGAGTCCGGGGCTGTTGGGCACCTCGGATGGGGTTGGAAATGTCGCACGGTTTAACTACCCCTCGGACCTTTCCGTGGATGCAGGCGGAAACCTGTATCTCGCAGACTACGACAACGCGACAGTGCGTAAAATCAGTCCCGGGGGGGCGGTTTCCACCATCGGCGGCTCGGCTGGAGTCACTGGCGCGACAAACGGCAATGGCGGAAGCGCAAGGTTCAACGGGCCCAGCGATGTTGCTGTGGATGGGACAGGCCAGTTGTTCGTTGCGGACCGGGTGAACAATGTGATCCGGAAAGGGGTGTTTTACACGTTGCCTGAGATCACCACGCAGCCTGCAAATTTAGCAAAAGCAGTGGGTACTTCGGCGCAGCTGAAGGTGGTGGCCAAGGGCGCCTCCCCGCTAAGTTACCAATGGCGCAAGGCCGGGGCCAACATCGCGGGAGCGACGACCGACACCCTGGCAATGACTGGTCTCGCGACCGTGGATAGCGGAAGTTACGACGTCGTGGTTAGCAATCCGGCGGGCAGTGTCACCAGCACGGTGGCGACCCTGAAGGCGCTGATCCCGGCTGCGATCACGGTCCAACCGCTTTCGGCCACGGTTGGCTCCGGGGCAAACGTGGGGCTGAGCGTGACGGCTACGGGAAGCGAACTCACTTACCAGTGGCGCAAAAACGGGGTGGTCATCTCGGGCGCGACCAGCGCGAATTACGGGATCAGTTTCGGTCAGGTACTGCAGTCGGGGGCCTACGATGTGGTTGTGAGTAACGGGCTCGGAAGCGTCACCAGCGACGTTGCCACCCTGAGCGTGCTCGAGTCCCTGAAGTTTGTGAAATCCCCCTCGGCGGCTGTCGTGAACCCCGGCGGTTCGATCACCCTGACCACGACGGTGACGGGAGCAGCCCCTGTTTCCTATCAGTGGAGGAAAGGGGGCGCCCCAATCGTGGGAGCCACAGCTCCTACCTACACACTGTCCCCCGTCACACTGGCCTCGGCTGGCGTTTACGACGTGGTGGCAACCAACTATGTAAGCTCTGCCAGAAGCCTTCCCGCCGCTGTGACCCTGAATTCTCCGGTGCGGCTGGAGATCCAGCCGGTGGGCAGGACGGTCAATCCAGGAGCCTCCGCCTCGCTCAGCGTGGTGGCCGTCGGGACTGCACCCCTGACCTACCAGTGGCGCCGGAACGGGGTGCCCATCGCGGGTGCGACTGCTGCAACGTTTACCTGTGTGGTCCAGACCGCGCAGGCGGGCAGCTATGACGTGGTCGTCTCCAATGCCGTTGGAAGCGTGACCAGCGCCCAGGCTGTTTTGGCGCTTAATGTGGCGCCCACGATCACCGCACCTCCCGCGGGCGGCGCAGTAAGTCCCGGTGGATCCAAAACACTGACTGTCGCTGTCGGTGGGACTCCTCCCTTCACCTACCAGTGGCGCCGGAACGGCTTGGCGATCGCGGGCGGCACGGCTGCCAGCTACACGATCTCTCCGATTACCACCGCGAGTGCCGGCACCTACTCGGTCGTAGTGAGCAATGCCGTGGGGAGTGTCACCAGCAGCGCCGCGGTTCTTTCCCTCAACACTCCGGTGACGATTACCGCGCAGCCTGCGGGGGGGGATTTGGTAACCGGTGCTTCCAAGAAGATGACTGTGAGCGCCACGGGGACGGCCCCGTTGAGCTACCAGTGGCGCAAGGACGGGGTCGCCATTGCAGGGGCGACGACCGCCTCCTTTACGATCTCCAACGCCCAAATCACGAGTGCGGGGGTCTACGATGTGCTGGTTTCCAACGTGGTGGGAAGCGTGGCGAGTGACAAGGCGGTCTTTAAGATGGCGGCCCCCGTGGTGATCATCACGCAACCGGTCGGCGGAAACGTGCTTTCGGGAGGGAGCTTCAAGTTCAGTGTAACGGCATCCGGTTCCGGTCCTTTGTCCTACATCTGGAGCAAGGACGGAGCCCGCCTCACTGGGGGGAGTTACTCAGTAGTGGAAGGTAAGTTCACTTGGCGCGAGGCAAAGGCGGATGCGGAAAAGCGTGGCGGACATCTGGCGACGGTTGTGAACGCGGCAGAGTGGGAAATTATTAAGGTGGCCCTGGGCAGCAAGTTTAACACGATGGACCTCTGGATGGGGGCCACAGATGAAGTAAGTGAGGGGCAATGGAAATGGGTCACAGGTGAGCCTTTCGTCTACCAACTCTGGAGTAAAGGTGAACCCAATGGCTCAGGTAGTTACATGCACAAGTGGGTGCGTGGAGGAAATAAATGGGATGATATTCCCAACGCGTTCTGGGAGCCCGTTGGCTACATCCTCGAGACTGAAAGCGGCGCGCCCACCTACGAGATCACGAACGCGGGCACCCTTTCCGCCGGCACTTATGAAGTGGTGGTGTTTAACCCGGCCGGGGGCGTCGTCAGCCAGACCGCCAAACTTGCGCTCGTCGAACCGCTCAAAATCATCGCCCACCCCTTCAGTGTCGTCTCCAACGTAGGCGCTCCAGTGGCTTTCTCAGTGATCGCCACGGGCACCGGTCCGCTCAAGTACCAGTGGCGCAAAAACGGCGCCAACATTGTTGGGGCGACCTCCGACACGCTCCGGATTTCTCCGTTGCAGTTTGGCGACGCGGGCAGTTACGACGCGGTGGTCACCGGCGCCACCGGGAGCCTCACCACTACGGCAGCAACCCTCGAGGTCAACGATCTGGTCATCACCCAGCAACCCGTCGGCGGGGCTGTGGCCTTGGGCGGCTCCTTCACTTTTAATGTGAAGGCCACGGGAACGAGCCCGATCACCTACAAGTGGCGTAAAAACGGCGTGCCGATCGGCAACTCGGTGTACACCTACGTGGACGGTAAAATGACTTGGGTTCAGGCTAAGGCCAGTGCCGAAAGCAAGGGAGGCCATCTGGTTACCGTCTCGAGTGCCGCTGAATGGGCGGAGCTTGCCAAGCAACTCGGCACCAACGCCTCCAAGTTTGCCTGGATCGGAGGCTTCCAGCCTTCGGGCTCCGTGGAGCCCAAGGGCAGCTGGTCCTGGGTGACCGGAGAGCCTTTCACCTATACAAACTGGCACACCAACGAGCCGAACAACGTGATCCGCGGCGGTGCCCCGGAAAATTCGCTCCAAGTGAACCTTCCCGGCCAAAGGGCGACTTCCTGGAACGACCTTTGGAATGCTCCGGATATGGCGGGCTACATTCCGCACGGGTACATGATGGAGACAGAGGCCAACGGG
>JBIKSY010000188.1:0-7831 GCA_044348365.1 Chthoniobacteraceae bacterium | reverse complement strand
CCACGTCTCAGAACCTTTTCTAACGGAGGCCCAACCTTGGAACTTAAAGACATCAAAGAGCTCATCGCTCTGATCCGCAAAAACGACCTCTCCGAGTTCTCTCTGGAGCAGGAAGGCTTCAAGATTACTCTCAAACGGGGGTACGAATCCCAACCGCTGACTGCGGGTTTCTCTTACGGGCCGCAACCGGTCGGACCCGGGCAGTTGCAACTGCCTTCCTCCGGTCAGGGAGCGCCGGCGCCCTCCTCGCTTCCCGCCTCCCAGGCGGAGACCCTGCGGGACCTTCCCTCCCCCATGGTCGGAACCTTCTACGCGGCGGCCTCCCCCGAAGCGGCACCTTTTGCATCGGTCGGACAGCAAATCACTCCCGACACTGTGATCTGCATCATCGAGGCGATGAAGGTCATGAATGAGATCAAGTCGGAGGTCTCGGGTACCATCGTCGAAATTGTCGCGGAAAACGGCAAGCCGGTCCAATACGGCCAGCCCCTCTTCCGCCTCCGCTAACACGGCCGGCCGTTTCCGCCGCCCAGGCGTTCCACAGCGCCGCCCAGAAGTCCTTTACCATGTTCAACAAGGTCCTGATTGCCAACCGTGGCGAGATCGCGCTCCGCGTCATCCGTGCTTGCAAAGAGCTGGGAATTAAAACGTTGGCCGTGTACTCCGAGGCCGACGTAGACTCGCTTCACGTCCAACTCGCTGACCAGGCCGTTTGCATCGGCCCGGCCCCCAGCTCCCAGTCGTACCTCAAAATCGACCGGATCATCTCCGCCGCCGAGATCGGCAACGTGGACGCGATCCATCCGGGCTACGGTTTCCTCGCGGAAAACGCGCACTTCGCCGAAGTCTGTGCAAGCTGCAACATCAAGTTCATCGGGCCGCCGCCTTCGGCCATTCGCGCGATGGGCGACAAAAACGTGGCCCGCGCCAATGCCCGGGCCGCCGGAGTGCCCGTGACTCCGGGTTCCGAGGGGCTTGTCGAGAACGAGCAGGACGCGCTGCGCATTGCCAGAGAGATCGGCTACCCGGTGATGATCAAGGCCGTCGCAGGCGGCGGCGGCCGCGGCATGCGCCCGGCCCACAACGACGGCTCGCTCGTGCAGGGTTTCCACGGGGCGCGGATGGAGGCGGACAAGTGCTTTGGCAACAACGGGGTATACATCGAAAAACTCATCGAGAACCCGCACCACATCGAGTTCCAGATCATGGCGGACTCCCACGGCAATGTGGTGCACATCGGAGAGCGGGACTGCTCCATGCAGCGCCGCAACCAAAAGATCATCGAGGAATGCCCCAGCCCACTGATGACCGACGACCTGCGCGCGCGGATGGGCGCCGCCTCGGTGCGTCTGGCGGAGTCTGTCCATTACGAGGGTGCCGGCACGATCGAGTACCTCGTGGACAACTCGGGCAATTTTTACTTCATGGAGATGAACACCCGCATCCAGGTGGAGCATTGCATCACCGAGGAGGCGTACGGCATCGACCTGGTCAAGGAGCAGATCAAAGTTGCCGCGGGAGAACCTCTCTCGCACTTCGTCCGCGAAGCCACCCGCCGCTACTATGCGATCGAGTGCCGCATCAACGCGGAGGATCCTGAAAACAACTTCGCCCCCTCCCCGGGCCGGATCGAACTTTACTACGCCCCCGGCGGCCGTGGCGTCCGGATTGATTCACACGCCTACACCGGGTACACGGTGCCGCCCCACTACGACTCGATGATTGCAAAGGTCATCGCGATGGGGACTTCCCGTGCGAACGCGATCGCCCGCATGCGCAGGGCGCTAAGCGAGTACATCCTGCGTGGCATCAAGACCACGATCCCCTTCCAGCACTCGATCATGCACGATCCGGACTTCAACCGGGGCGAGTACGACACGGGTTTTGTCGCCCGGCTTTTGGACGGGCGCAAACAGGATTTCGGCAAGAAAGACCTCTAGCCGCGTTGAAAGTTTCGCGCTGGCAGCGGAAAAAACCCTTGTCAGCAACGGCTCTTTTCCCTAGGTTCCTTCAACACCAAATGCGGGTGTAGCTCAGTTGGTAGAGCACTTCCTTGCCAAGGAAGATGTCGCGCGTTCGAGTCGCGTCACCCGCTCCATTTCAAACCCCTCCCTCCGGAGGGGTTTTTTTTGTGAAGAATTTGCTCCGCCTTATCATCTGGGGAGGTGAAGAAATAGTGGATAAGGAACCGCCCTCTCCACGCCCATGCACCGACAACCCCTTCCCACCCGCAACCTCCTCCGAATAGCGGTCCTGTTTTTTCTCCCTCTTTTGAACGACCCGATGCACGCCGCAACCCCAACCGCTGCTGAGGAATGGCTTTCCAAGGCCCCCGTTGCGCCGCCCCTCGCCGTCCCAGCCTCCCTTGGACTCTGGCAGCAGCAGCGGGCGGGCATCCGCGCTACATTAACTGAATTGCTGGGCGACCTACCTCCCCGTCCCGCGTTGAACGCGTTTGAAGTGCTTTCCCGCGAAGACAAGGGCGCCTGTCTGCTTGAAACGTTTCAATTCGACAACGGGGCGGGTGAACGGGTGCGGGGGTATCTGTTTTTGCCCAAGACGGCGACGCCGGCGCACAAGGCGCCCGCCATCCTGTACTGCCACTGGCACGGGGGGCAGTACGACATAGGTAAACAGGAACTCCTTCAGACAAACGCCACGCCGGTTGCGCCCGGTCCGGCGCTGGCGGCGGCGGGTTACGTGGTGCTGGGCATCGACGCCCCCTGCTTTGGCGAACGCAACGGGGCGGGCCCCGACGGGCCGCTCCAAAAGGGCGCCCAAGGCGAGATGAGTGCCGCCAAGTTTCACCTTTGGACGGGCCGCACCCTCTGGGGAATGATGGTCCGGGACGACCTTTCCGCCCTGGACTATTTGTGCTCCCGTCCCGAGGTGGACGCGGGGCGGGTGGGAGTGACGGGCATCAGCATGGGGGCCACCCGCAGCTGGTGGGTGATGGCCATGGACGATCGTCCGCGAGCCTCGGTTTCGGTCGGGTGCATGACCAGGTACGAGGAACTCATCCGCGCCGGGATGCTAAAGGCCCACGGGATTTATTACTTCGTGCCCGGCATGCTCAAACACTTCGACAGCGAGGCAGTCATCGCCCTGGGCGCGCCGCGGGCCATGCTTTTCCAAACCGGCGACCAAGACGGCGGTTCGCCGGTGGAAGGAGTCCGGCGCATTGGGGAGAGTGTCGGCCGGGTGTACGCGCTCCACGGAGCCGGCGCGGCCCTGCGGTTTGAGAACACGATCTACCCGGGGGTGGGCCATGTGTACCTGCCCGAGATGTGGGAAAAAACGGTGCAGTGGTTCGGGCGGTGGCTCGGGGACTGACCCACCTTTGACAGCCCGCCGCCCCGTAGCTCGGGCGTGATTGCGCCTTGTGCCGCACTCAAGCCGTTCGTTCAGACCTGTATTCGCGGAGCTCACAGGTTGCCATGGATGACGCCGAGCCAGCGGTGAGCAGTCCCTAGGAAACGGAACGTTTCTTGCCCGAAGGCGCGTTTTTGAGCGACTCGGAGGCGGGCGGCTTCACCGGCTTTTCCAACGGGGCCTCCCCCAAAAGGGAGCGGGCCAGTTCCAGCGCGGAGGCGTTCTGCCCCCCCAACATGCGGGCGATTTCCTCCTCCCGCCGCACGCCGGAAACCAGTTCAAGGCGGGAAAGCGTCCGGCCCTCCGTGTATTCCTTGCTCACCACAAACTGCTGGTGCGCCTTTGAGGCAACCTGTGGGAGGTGCGAGATACACAAGACCTGGCGCGTTCCGCCAAGGGCCCTCATCTTGCTCCCCACGGCGTGCGCGATTTCACCACCCACGTTGGCGTCGATTTCATCGAACACCAGCAGCGGGACGGTGTCCTGCTCGGCCAGCGCGGACTTGACCGCCAGCATCACCCGCGAAATTTCCCCGCTGGAAGCGATCGCCCGCAGCGCCTTTGAGGGCTCGCCCGGATTCGGGGCGAACAAAAACTCGGCCGCCTCCAACCCGCCCGGAGCCGGGAGCGGGAGGGGCAGAAGCTGCACCCCGAATTCAGCCCGCAAAAATCCGAGGTCCTTGAGGTGTCCGGTGATTTTGAGAGCGAGCTGTGGCGCCGCCTGCGTTCTGCGCTCGCGCAGGGAAAGCCCCAGCTGTCCAAGGGTTGCGGCGGCGGCCGCGAGCTCCTGCTGGAGGCGGGCCCGTTCCTCGGCGCGCGAACTGAGCTTCCGGTGACGCTCAGCAGCGGAGGCGCCGTGCGCCCGGACGGACTCGACGGAGCCGCCGTACTTGCGCTTAAGCGACTCGATCAGGTTGACCCGGTCCTCAAGCGTCTGCAGGTGGCCGGGATCGAGGTCCAGCGACTCGCTGTAGCGCTGCAAGTCTGCGGCCAGTTCCTCCACCTCGGTGACGGCGCGCACGTGCGCGGCCGTGAGGTGGGCGGCGCCGGGGTCGAGCCGCTCGATTTCGCGCAGGCCGCGGGCGACGCTGTTGAGCCGGGCAAGCGCGGCGTCTTCGGAATCAATGAGGCTGGCCTGGGCCTGGGTGCTCAGTTCGAGGAGGCGGCGCGCCTGGGTGGCGACCGTGTAGCGGGCGTGGAGGTCCTCTTCCTCACCCGGCTTGAGGTCGGCCGCCTCGATCTCAGTGCTCTGGTGCAGCAAAAGGGCGCACTCCCGCTCGAAGGCGGCGTCGTCTCCGTGGAGCGAGGCGAGTTCGCGCTCAAGGGCGGCGTGGCGGCGGTAGGCGGTTGTGTAGGAAGCCAGGTCCGCGGCGCAGCCGGCAAACGCATCCAGCAGCGAGCGCTGGAGGTCTGGGGAAAGAAGCGACTGGTGGTCGTGGGGCCCGTGGAGGTCGACCAGACCGTCCCCCAGAGACTTGAGCACGGCGAGGGTGGTGGCGGTGCCGTTGATGAACTGGCGGTTGGCGCCGGCGGCAGTGAGGACCCGCTTGATGAGCAGCAGCCCGTCCTCGCAGGGTTCGACCCCCAGGTTCTGGAGCTGGAGGTTGAGCGAGGAAGCGTCGGTTGCTTCGAAGACGCCCTCGACGGTGCAGGCCTCTTCGCCGGAGCGGATGAGCGTCTTGTCGGCACGCTCCCCGACGAGGAGCTTGAGGGCGCCGACGATGATCGACTTGCCCGAACCGGTCTCGCCCGTGACAGCGGTGAAGCCCCCACCCGGAGCCCAGGTGAGTTCTTCGACCAGAGCGAGATTGCGGATGCGCAGGGTGGAGAGCTGTACGGGAGTCACGGCGGGAGTTTACACCAGAAAGAGCACGCCGTCACACCCGGGAAGCTTGGAAAACACCTGGCGTAGTACACGATTCATTTCTGCAGCAACCATCAGTTTGCGGGTTTTTCGGAAAAGGGCACTGGACCTGCCTTAAGGGCATTGACTTTGCAACCTAACGAACGAACCAAACTTAAATTGATGGCTATGGAACAGCATCCACCCAGAAAGCAAAAGCGAACCCGCGAAAGCTGCAAATACCCCCCTCAGATTTCGCGGCCGTCTCTTCGTAACAATGCCTTCAGAACCTCGGTTTTTTCATACTTTTGGACGGCTGTTAAAAACACTGGAAGCAAAATGCTAAAAGAGCCGTCGCAGACTCCGAAACAAGAGATGCTGTAGGGGCGCATTTTACACGCTTCTCGGCCGGGTGGTGCGGTGCGAAGTGAGATTCGCGACGCGCGCGGTTGATGATCCAAACTCCCAAGTTGCGCATCAACGCTGTGCGGGCACCGTCACCACTAGATTCTCACGCGGAGGCCGAGTTCAACCACCCGGTTTTCCGGGAGTCTGAAGTAGTTCGCCGGAGGCTGGGCGTTTTGCGCGAGCCATTTGAAAAGATGCTCCCGCCAAAGCGCCATCCCTAACTTCTGGCTCGGCACGATGGTTTCACGACCGAGGAAGAATGTGACATGCTCGGCGCTCTCGCATTCAAAGTGGTGGTAGTTCCGCGCCCGCCTCATGAGTTGCGGCACGTCCGGTTCCTGCATGAACCCGTAGTGCCCCGTCAGCCTGTGCACGTTCTCGCAGACCTCCTCGATTTCCACCTGATTTTCACGGCGCACAAAGGGCACGTTATCCACGGTAATCGTTACGAAAATCACCTGTTGATGTACCACTTTGTTGTGTTTGATATTGTGAAGCATCGCAACGGGGGTGAGCCCCTTGGTGCCGCTCAGGAAAACCGCGGTTCCCGGCACGCGCAGGAGACTTTTACTGAGCTTGATGCTTTCAAAAAAGTCCTCCTGCGTGAGTGCTCCGGTGTTGAGTTCTGTTGCAATCAGTCGCCGGCCGGTGTTCCAAGTGGTCATCAGCGTGAAAAGAATGATGCCCACCACCAGCGGAAACCATCCGCCTTCTAAAATCTTCGCCGCATTCGCTGAGAAAAAGCAGATCTCAGAGCCGAAAAACCCAACAACCACGGGAACAGTCACCGGCAGGCTCCACCCCCAGTTTCGTGTGGCTACGAAAAAGAACTGGATGGTCGTGATGATCATCGTGAGCGTCACCGCGATCCCATATGCGGCCGCAAGCTTTGAGGATGACCCGAAGCTGCACACCAGGGCGATGCACGCAAACATCAGGAACCAGTTGACGGTCGGCACGTAAATCTGTCCGCGCGTGTGGACCGAAGTGTGCCGCACTCTCACCCTCGGCAGGTATCCGAGTTGAATCGCCTGAAGGGTAAGCGAGTAAACACCCGTGATGAGCGCTTGCGACGCGATCACCGTCGCTGCCGTCGCGAGAATCACCAGCGGAAGCATCAGCGAGTCGGGCGCGAGCATAAAAAAGGGATGGAACTCCGGATCGCTGGCAATCTCTGGACGCTTGAGCAACAGCGCCCCCTGTCCCAGATAGTTCAAAAGCAACGAGGGAAACACCATGAAGTACCAGCCGATACGGATCGGGCGGCTCCCGAAGTGTCCCATGTCCGCATACAGTGATTCAGCGCCCGTCACGCACAAGAAAACAGACCCCAACACAAAAAAACTATGCCAACCGCCATCCACTAGAAATCGGATTCCGTGGATTGGGTTGAAGCTATTTAAAATCTCAGGAGCTTTCAAAACTGCAGCGCCCCCCAGAGCCGCTATTGCAAGAAACCAAACCACCGTGACCGGACCGAAAACAATGCCGACCTTGTGGGTTCCAAAACGCTGGAATGAAAAGAGCACAATAATGATGACCACCGTGATCCACACAATGGAGGATCGCGGAAGATGAGCCACGTTTTGAAGTCCCTCGACCGCACTGAGCACGGAAATCGCCGGCGTGATCATACCGTCCCCGTAGAGGAGGGCCGCGCCGAAAACCGCGGCGAGCATCAGTCGGCCTCGAAGCGGTGCGTCCCTTGCGATTTTCTCAATCGCCAGCGAAAGCAGCGCGAGTACGCCGCCCTCCCCGTCCCGGTTCGCATTTAGCACGAACACGAAATACTTGAGGGTGACGATCAGAATCAGAGCCCACACAATCAGCGAAGTAACCCCCATCACGTTGCCTGCGGCGGGGTCCACCGCATGATGGTTGTTCACTTTGTCAAAGCACTCTTTCAGCGCGTAAAGCGGGCTTGTGCCGATGTCGCCGAAAACCACTCCGAGAGCTCCGAGCACGGACGCAAATATTGACGGCGCTTTGTCGCCGTGGGCGTGAGACATGAAAATAGTAGATTGCTTAGGTTTTCTAAAATCAAGATCACAGTGATACCACACGAATCACGCGCTAAGGTGAAAAAAGTGGGCTGTAAAAAGATTGCTACTGCCCGCTGGAGGGGAGTGCTCGCACAATTAGGTCGCTCGAAAGCTATCGGTCTAAAGTGGCGTTTCAACTGCAAAAGGAGAGTCGCCCTTACCCGGG
>JBIKSY010000187.1:0-7853 GCA_044348365.1 Chthoniobacteraceae bacterium | reverse complement strand
TCGCCACCATGGTGACTTGGGCGGAAGTGCTGCGCCTTACCCAGCAAGGCAGGTTCATCAATCTTCCCTCCGGCGTGCAGTGGCTGGGACTCTCCCAAGCCGGCGGACAGGCCGCCCTGCTCACCGCTTCGCTCGCCCTGCTGGCCGCCATGGCCTGGCTGCTCAAAAACCGCTCCGGCGGCCGCCACCTGTACGCCGTCGGCTCGGACGCCGAGGCCGCCCGCCTCTCGGGTATCAACCCCAAGGCAACGACCTTCTGGGTGTTTGTTTTCATGGGCGCGCTGGCGGGGGTCGCAGCCGTCTGCAACCTGGTGCAATCGCCTCAGGTGGATCCTAAATGCGGTGCCGGTCTGGAACTCAAGGCCATCGCGGCGGCTGTTGTCGGCGGCATCGCGGTCAACGGGGGACGAGGCAGTTTGTGGGGGGCCTTCGTGGGACTCCTGCTACTGGCTACGATTAATCCGGCCCTCACTTTCCTGCACGTCGAAGCCTACTGGGAAAAAGCCATCCAGGGCCTCGTCATCCTTCTTGCCGTCGTCGCTGACGGCCTCCGTTCCCGCCGCAACGCAAGCTAAGACATGCCCGACTCCTCCCGCTCCATTAAAGTCCAACTGCTGCGCCACGAAGTCCTGCTGCTTCTGGTTCTGGCACTGGAGATCGCCTACTTCCTCAATTTTGCACGCAACTTTGGTACCGCGGACAACCTGAGCAATATTGTCCGCCACTCCGCCGAAATCGGGTTGCTGGCCTTGGCAATGATGCCGGTCATTCTGACGGGGGGCATCGACCTTTCCGTCGGCTCGCTCATGGGCTTGTGCGCTGTCCTTTTTGGCGTCCTGACCCATGACTGGCACTGGGCAACCCCACCGGCAGCGGCGGCCACCGTGGCGGCCGGCCTCGTTGCGGGCGCCTTCAACGCCTCCATCATCACCCTGCTCAGGCTTCCACCCCTCATTGTTACATTGGGGACTTATTCGCTTTTTCGAGGCCTTGCCGAGGCCATCACCCAGGGTACGAAAACGTACCGTTCCTTTGAACCGGCTTTTTTGCAACTGGGCGAACTGCGCCCAGTCGGGGTGCCGCTGCAGGCGTGGATCCTCGGACTGGGTGCCGTCGGATTTTACGTACTCGTGCACCGCACCACCTTTGGACGCAGCTTCCGGGCCATCGGCTTCTCTTCGGAGGGTGCCCTCTATGCGGGGCTTCCCGTGCTCTGGCGCACCGCCCTGCCCTACCTGCTCGCAGGGGGCGTCGCTGCCGTGGCTGCCCTGCTTTTCACCGCACGCCTGCGCCAAGCCCGGGCGGACGCGGGCACCGGCTACGAACTGGCTGCCATCACCGCTGTGGTCCTCGGGGGGACCAGTATTTTTGGAGGCACGGGCAGTGTGTACGGCACGGTTGCCGGAATCGCCGCCATTGCAGTGCTGAACAACGGCATCGGCCGGATTCCGGCGGTGCTCAAAGCGGGGATTGGTGGTGAACTGGCCTCGCTGCTCACGGGCGCTCTCTTGTTGATTGCGCTCGCCGCACCCGGCCTTTCAAAGCTACTCCAGTCTGCACAAAAGCGGAGCACCTCTCCCAACCCTGGAACCCCCTCCCCTTTCCCCACACCCTAACGCCCCGGACAAACGCCATGAAACGCTCGCAATTTCTACACTCCCTAGTCGTACTCCCCGCCGCGCTGCTGCTCTCGGGGTGCAGTAAAACCGAAACGGGAACCAGCGCCGAGAACGCTGCAGGCGCCGGCAAAAAGCTGACAATCGCCTTCATGCCCAAAAGCAAAGGCAACAGCTACTTCATCAACTGCGAGAAGGGCGCCCGTGAAGCCGTCAAGGAACTCGGTGTCGACTTGCTGTTTGACGGCCCGACCAACACCGACCCAGCCAAGCAAAACGAGATCGTCGAAAACTGGATCACGCTCGGTGTCGACGTCATTGCGGTGGCTTGTGAAAACAAGGAAGGCATCTCCGGCGCGCTCAAGAAGGCTCAGGAAAAGGGCATCAAAGTGGTCACATTTGACAGCGACACGACGCCCGACGCCCGTTCCTTTTTTGTCAGCCAAGCCACCGCTCAGGGAATCGGCGAAGGCCTCATGGACGAAGCCGCCCGTTTGTGTGGCGAGGAAGGCGAATTTGCCATCATCACGGCCACTTTGACCGCCGCAAACATGAACGAATGGCGCAATCACATCGAGGGGCGTCTGGCTGAGAAGTATCCAAAGATGAGGCTCGTCGACACCAAGCCCTGTGACGACCAAAAGGACAAGGCGCAGCAGGAGACCACCAATCTTCTTGGCGCGAACCCAAACCTCAAATGCATCATGGCGATCTGTTCCCCAGCGGTCCCCGGGGCCGCAGAGGCGGTCAAGCAGGCGGGAAAGGCGGGTGCGGTCAAAGTACTGGGCCTGGGGCTGCCGTCCGAGAACAGGGCCTATCTCAAGGACGGCATCACCCAGAGCGTCATCCTTTGGAAGGTGGCGGATCTGGGCTATCTGGCCTTGCACGCAGCCCACGCCTTGGGCAGCGGCGCCCTCAAGACTGGGGACACGAGCTTCAAAGCGGGGCGGCTTGGCGAACTCCCGATTGAGCAGGGCGGCGCCATCATCCTCGGGAAGCCCTTTGTTTTTAATAAAGAGAACGTCGACCAGTTCGACTTCTAAACCGGCGCTCCCGCCGGAGTCTCCGCAACGCCACGCCACCGAATCCCCGCCACCCCATGCGAATCGCCCTTCTGTTTCTCCTGCCCGCCACCGTATTCGCAGCCCCCCTTAGCCCGGTCGCACTGCGTTGTGAATATCTGGAGAGCCCCCTCGCCGTAGAAGACGCCCACCCGCGACTCGGATGGATGCTTCGCACGGATGCAGCGGGCCAGCACCAGAAAGCCTGGGCCGTCCGAGTGGCCTCCTCAGAGGAGAAGCTCCAGCACGACAGGCCCGATCTGTGGGATTCGGGAAAAACGGAGGGCAGCGCCACCTCCCAACTGCCTTACCTCGGAAAGGTGCTCAAGCCCGGGCAGCAGGTCTTCTGGCAGGTCAAGGTGTGGAATGCACAAGGGGAGGAATCCTCCTGGAGCGAGGCGGCCACCTGGCGGGCGGGTTTGAATGCGCCCGAAAACTGGGTGGGCACATGGGTTTCTGCAAAAGACGAGACCCAACTCCACAAGGACCGCGACTCGCTCTACCTGCCTCCGGCGCACTATTTCCGGACCGAATTTGAAATCGCCAAACCGGTCCGGCGCGCCACCGCCTACGTCAGTGCACTGGGTCTGGCCGAACTGCACCTCAACGGAAAGCGCGCCTCGGAATCGTACTTTCTTCCCGGTTGGTCCGACTATAACAAGCGCGCCTACTACCGTGCTCTGGACGTGACCTCCTTGGTCAAGCGCGGGCCGAACGCCTTTGGCGCGGTTCTGGCGGAAGGCTGGTACTCGGGCTACGTCGGCTACGGACTGCTCGTAGGTTACGGCCCTCACAAAGTGGGACGCTACCTGTACGGCAAGACGCCTGCGCTCCTTGCGCAGATCAGAGTGGAATTTGAGGACGGCACCAAAAAGACAATCGGTACCGGCAAAAACTGGAAGGTAACCAGCGAGGGCCCCCTGCGTGAAGCGGACATGCTCATGGGAGAAGCCTACGACGCCCGCCGCGAACTTTCCGGCTGGGATACATCTGGTTTCGACACCTCAGGTTGGACAAACGCCATCGCCGCGGAGAGCAACGGAAGTACCAAAGCCCCCTTCTTTGACAACTGCGGAGAACGCGAAGTCGAACTCAGCTTCCGCAAACCTGCCAAGCTCCAAGCCTACCCCGCACAACCGGTGGAGGTAACCGAGGAGCTGCCCGTCAAAAAAATCACCGAACCGGCGCCGGGCGCCTACGTGTTCGACTTCGGGACCAACTTTGCCGGCGTGGTGCGCCTCAAGGTAAAGGGAGCCGCAGGAACCAAAATCCAGCTCCGGTACGGGGAGATGCTCCATCCCGATGGCCGCCTGATGACAGAAAACCTCCGGAAGGCACGCGCCACGGATTTCTACACCCTCAAGGGCGCACCGGAAGGGGAGGAATGGAGTCCCCGTTTCACCTACCATGGCTTCCAGTACTGCGAAGTCACCGGTCTGCCGGAGAGAGCCACAACGGAGACCCTGCGAGGCTTGGTGCTTCAGTCGGCCACGCCCATGACCAGCAGCTTTGAGTGTTCGGACCCGGTAGTGAACCAACTCTTTGCCAACATCGTGCGGACCCAGCGTTCCAACTTCTTGGAAATTCCCACGGACTGCCCCCAGCGCGACGAACGCCTCGGCTGGATGGGCGACGCCCAAATCTACGTCCGCTCTGCGACCTACAACGCTAATGTCTCCGCCTTTTTCACCAAATGGCTCGACGACGTGGAGGAAAGCCAACGCTCCTTTGGCGCCTACCCCGACTACGCCCCCTACCCGATGGGTCATGGGGAGACCGGTAAAACCTTCGGCACCGCGTGGACCGATGCCGGCATCATCTGCCCGCACACCATTTGGAAGGTATACGGCGACACCCGCCTCATTGAACGACACTGGGACTCGATGGTGCGTTTTCTTGCCTTCCGCCAGGCCTCCAGCCCCTCGTTTCAAGGCGTTTCCATCGGCAACGCGTGGGGAGACTGGCTCAACCTAAAAGACCCCACCCCGATCGAACTCATCGACGCGGCCTACTACGCCCACTCTGCGCAACTCATGGCTGAAATGGCGGAAGCCATCCGGAGGGAGAGCGCGGCGCAGCATTACTTGGAAGTCGCAGAGAACGTGAAGCGGGCCTTTGTGGAAAAGTATCTTAAGAAGGACGGCACACTGAAAGAGCCGTCGCAAACCGCCTGCGTCCTCGCGCTGCAATTTGACCTGCTACCCGCAGCCAACCGCGCGGCGGTCACCGAGCAACTCGCGAAGCTGATCGAGGCGAACGGAAACCGGATGGCAACGGGGTTCCTTGGAACCAAGCCACTCCTTGCGGTCCTGACAGCGCATGGCAAAGAGGCTTTGGCCATGCGCCTTTTTCAAAGCCGCGAGTTCCCCTCCTGGGGCTACCCCGTAGTCAACGGCGCCACCTCGGTGTGGGAGCGCTGGGACAGCTACACTAAGGAAAACGCCTTCGGAAGCGCCAACAACGCCGCTATGAATTCCCTCAGCCACTATTCCTTCGGGGCGGTGGTTCAATGGATGTTTCAGTCGCTGGCCGGGATCGACACAGACGGGCCGGGGTACCGGAGAATCTTGCTCAAACCGACCGCCTCACTCTCGCAGGCAAACGGTTCCCAGGCCCCCATAACGTGGGTGAAAGCCTCCTATGATTCACCCTCCGGCCTGATCAAAACCGCCTGGAGCGTCCACGACCGGAAATTTGATTACCGCGCGGAAATTCCCCCGAACACCACCGCAACTCTGTTCCTGCCCTCCCGCCCGACCGAAACTGTAAGCGTCAACGGCAAGCCGCTGGAAACAGCGCCGGGCGTCCGCTTCCTCCGTTTTGAAGATGATCTGGCGGTGTGCACGCTTGAGCCCGGCAGTTACGAGTTTGTTTCGCAGTTTGGCCAGTGAGTTTTCTTGCATCCCCCTTCGGCACGGAACCTCACCCGCTGCCAACTGGCAAAGCCTCCCGCCCGGGACCGCGTCCATCCCAACCCTAGACTGGACGCATGCCGTCGCCGGACTACCCTGCCTTCCACAAATGTTTTCGCTGCTCTCCAACAAACTCCAAGACGTGTTCAAAAACCTGCGCGGGCAGGGAAGAATCACCGAGGCCAATGTGCAGGACGCCATGCGCGAAGTGCGCATGGCTCTTCTGGAAGCGGACGTGGAGTTCAGTGTCGCCAAAAGCTTCATTGCACGCGTCCGTGAAAAGGCGCTGGGGGAGGACGTCCTCCGCTCCATCACCCCGGGCCAACAGATCGTCAAAATTTTCCACGACGAATTGACGGTCCTTTTGGGCGGGAACGAATCCCCGCTGAACCTGGAGGCCCCCGGACGCATTCTGATTGTGGGGCTCAACGGCGCGGGAAAGACCACCTCCAGCGCCAAACTGGCCAACTGGCTCAAAAAACAGGGACGCCATCCCCTGCTCATGGCATGCGATTTGTACCGCCCTGCGGCGATCGAACAGTTGGCAACCTTGGGTACCCAAATCAAGGTCCCCGTCTTCCGTCCGCAACCGGGTGAACAGGACGTGCTCAAGGTCGCGCAACAGGCCGCGGAGTGGGCCAAGACCCAGGCGGGTAACGTCCAAATTTACGACACCGCCGGAAGGCAGGAGGTCGACGAGGCGCTTCTCGAAGAGGTGCGGCGGGTCAAGGAATGGCTGCAACCGCAGGAGACCCTTCTCGTGGTGGACGCAGCAACGGGCCAGCAGGCAGTGAGCGTTGCCAAACGGTTCCACGAAGTCCTGAACATCACCGGCATCGTCCTCACCAAACTCGACGGGGATGCAAGGGGCGGGGCAGCACTTTCCATGCGGGAGGTCACCCAGCAACCGATCAAGTTTGCGGGTGTAGGCGAAAAACTCGACCAGTTCGAACCCTTCCACCCCGACCGACTTGCCGGGCGGATCCTGGGCATGGGCGACATCGTCAGCCTGGTGGAGCGGGCGGCTGATGCAATTTCTGAGGAAGATGCCAAGCGGATGGAGGACCGGATCCGGCGCGCGGAGTTCGACTTCAACGACTTTTTGGAACAGTTCAAAATGATGCGTCGCCTCGGCCCGCTCGAAAATATTCTTGCGATGCTGCCCGGGATGGATAAGTTGAAGGACTTTTCCGTCGATGAAAAGCAGCTCAAGCGTACCGAAGCGATAGTGCTCTCGATGACGCTCGAGGAGCGGGGCAACCCAGATCTTCTAAACGCGCGCCGTCGCCAGCGGATTGCACGCGGAAGCGGCGTTTCAGTGACGGATGTAAATGATCTGGTGCATCGCTTTGGGGCGATGCGCAAGATGATGAAAAACATGGGGCAGTTTAAGAAAATGTTCTCGAAGGGACAGCGTCCTAAACTCCGCTAGTTTTTATTGGTCCGCCCCTAACTTTGCTTCCTTTTCCAGCCCGTACCCTTACCTTTCTTACCGCACTATTTATGTCAGTCTCAATCCGTCTCCGCCGCGAAGGCACCACTAACAGTCCCTACTACAAGATCGTTGTCGCCGACTCCCGCAGCCCGCGGGATGGGAAGTTCATCGAGATCATCGGCAACTACGACCCCAAGAAGGCCGGCCAGAACGCCAAACTTGATCTGGCCCGCGTGGATTACTGGGTGAGTAACGGCGCGCAACCCTCGGAAACCGTCGCCAGCATCATCCGCAACATCCGCCTCGCGACGAAGACGGCGGAACTCGAGACGGCTTCTGCCTAGCACGAAGCCTGCGGTTGCGCGCCGCTAGCCAAGCTGCGCGCCAGACTCAAAAGCTGGTCCACTTTTCGCCTTGTTGTCCTTGTTTTCAACAACTGGTGTTTGACTAGGGTGGCTAGCAACTATTTAGACGGCCGCATTACATTGTTAGTGCGGTCGTCCTTTTGTTTTTCGCAATCCCTTCGCCCACCATGCAAACCTTCTTGGAATACGTGCTCAAAAACCTGGTGGACGACCCAGCCGCAGTCTCAGTAGTGCGCTCCCAACTCAACGGCCGCTCTTTGTTTGAGATCCGTGTGGGCCCGGGGGACATGGGAAAGGTCGTGGGTAAACAGGGACAAACCATCGACGCCATCCGCAACCTCGCCGCCGCCGCCGCCTCAAAGTACGGCGAGCCCTGTGACATCGAGCTTCTCGAGGATCGCTCGCCGCAAAATCCGCGCCCCTCTCCTTCCCCTGCGTCCGACCAGTAGGCGGCAGGACGGCGT
>JBIKSY010000186.1:0-7868 GCA_044348365.1 Chthoniobacteraceae bacterium | reverse complement strand
AAGCTCTCTACGGGTTGTATAGGGCCGCCATGTCCTTGGCCGCCTTTCGAAGACGTTCCACCAAGGCTGGGGGTTGTAAAACCCTTGCGTTGGCTCCGAACCCCAGCACCCAGCGTTCCACCTCCTCCAAGCTGGAAAGGAGCAACTCCACCTCCAAACCGCCGCCTGGCAACTCCGTTTTTTTCTCGCTGCTGTGCCAGACTCTTTCCCGGACAATCTGCGCCACCCACCCGTCGAACCGGATACGCACCTTTTCCAGTTCCTTGCCCCCCCTGAACACTCCCATGCTGTCGGCTAGGAATGCTTCGAGCGAAAAGTCCGATGGTCGCTGAAAGCGGGCACGCAAAAGTTTTGGATCGCGCAAACGCGTCAGCGCAAAGGTGCGCACTTTTTGTCGCTCCAGATCCAAGCCGAAGACATACCACTGATTGTTAATGCAACCTAGATGATAGGGCTGGATGCGCCGCAACTCCTCCGCCCCGGCCCCTAGCTTTTTGTACAAAAACTCCAGCACCCTGGACAACCGAACCGCCTTTCCAACTGTGTCGAACAACTCCATTGAAACCTCGTTGAAGCCCTGCTCCTTGAAGGAGATTCGCGAAGCAAGGTCCGTGATGTCCACTGAAACCCGATCTTCTAAGGCGGAAGCGATCTTGGCACAGGCGGAGCGCAAGGGCCCTTCGTACACTGTGCCGCGGTGCTGCTGAAGCGCTTTTTGGGCAATCAGGAGCGCCACCAGTTCCCCCTCACTCACTTCCATTTCGGGGACGGAATGCACCGGCTTGGTGTAGTAAAAACCGAATCGTTGGCCGTCGTAGGCAATAGGCAGGCCTAGTCTGTCCCTCATAAAATCCAGATCCCGCTGAACAGTTTTTCTACTGACCTCCAGTTCCAACGCCAACAGGGTGCAGTTGGGATACGTCTGGGACTGGATCAAGTCGTGCAGTCTAGACATCCGCTCCAGCGGGGGCCTCGCCGAACGTGCGGAGGAAGCGTCGACAGGTTTCGACGGGAGGGACTTTTTTTTCTTGAACTGCAAAAGCATGGTTTTCGTGGGCAGTTGTTCTGCAGCTTAGGTTGAGAAAAAACAGCGTTTTAAGCGAAGGCAATACGCGGGCTCACCCCCTTCGCTCACACTGGCAAGGAAAGCTCTGCGTACTCGGGGATTTGGGCCTCTGTCCGCACCACCTCGTTTCGCTCGTTCAAAAGAGCCACCCTTGGCTTGTGTCCCACGGCCTCCTGCGGGGTGAACTGGGCAAAGTTCATGATGGTCAAACGGTCCCCAATCTTTCCAAGGTGAGCTGTCGCTCCGTTGAGTTGGATCTCGCCGCTGCCGGCCTTGCCGTAGATAACGTAGGTTTCAAACCGGGCTCCGTTGGCCATGTTGCCGACGAGGATTTTTTCGTAGGGCAGCAAACCGACCCGTTCGGCCAAATCAGCCGCAATGGTTAGGCTTCCCTCATAGTGAAGGCTGGCAGCAGTGACGGCGGCGCGGTGAATCTTCGATTTGAGAAGTGTCAGGTGCATCGGAAGGGAAGGAGAGTCGGGGAAGCCTTGGCGGAATTCAAGCGCTGGGACACTGCGGGGAGTGGACGGCTTGGAGTGTTCACTTTTGGGAAGCCAGAAACGCAACGATGTCGCGCAGTTCGCGCTTGCTGAGCATCTGGGTCAGCCCCTCTGGCATGAGGGAGGGCAGCTTGTCGCGGCCCACAATCTTACCGACGGGGATTGTCTGAGGCTGGGCCACTCCGATTGTGGTGAGCACCACGTTCTCTGGGCCTTCCTTGGTAAGCATGCCCGCTGCGACCGAGCCGTCGGAGAGTTTGAGGAGGACCGTTTCAAAGCCCTCGGCGTAATCCGCGTTGGGCGAAACAATCGAACGCAGCAGATATTCGCGGTCGCGCTTGGAGCCGATTTTGTCCATGGCAGGTCCCACATCCCCTCCGTTTCCTGCCGCCCGATGGCAGCGGTAGCAGCCGAGCTCGTCCTTTTCCCGGAAAAGAGTCAGTCCGTTTTTGGCGTCCCCGCCTTCGAGACATTCGCGCCACATTGAAAGGGGATCATCAGCGTTTCGCGCAGCTTCAAAAGACTTTACCTGTGCCTTCAGTCTGGGAGTTCCCCGCTTGTTAGCAGCCTCGAGCACGTCCAGAACGGCACCCGCGGGGATCCTCCCCTCCAGCAGGCGCGTCATCGCCCCCTCCAGAACGGCGTCTGCTTGCGCACTTTTGAGCTGGCCCAGCGTCTGAAGCGCACCCTGCAAATCCACCACCCGGGTGGACTCGAGCATGCGGGAACTCAAAACCAAAGCCTCCTCAGGGGGAAGTTTTCCGACCAACTTCGACGCGGCGGTGCTCAGTTCCTTGCTCTTGTCCTTAAGAGCCAGGTGAAGCAAATCGCCAAAGCCCTCCAATTTAAGCCTTGCGAAGACACCCAGCACAAGTGCGCGGGATTGCGCGCTGCTTTGCTCCTCCAAAAAGAGTGCGCGCAGTCTGGCGGCATGCTCTTTGAGGCCGTAGGCGCCCACCAGTTCCACTGCCGCATCTACCACCGCGGGCAAGGAATCCCCGAGCAGTTGCGCAGTCTTGTCAATCACCAGATTTCTCACTGCCTCGCCATCCCTCGCCGACTCCACCGGCCACCAGCGACCCAAAAACGCATCCCGCCCGTCCTCGGGCTGCCACTGACGCAGCAACGAAATTGCCTGAGTGCGCGCAGAAGCCGCCCCCCTCACATCCAGCGCAAGCTGCAACACGCTCTCCGCGCTGGCGCGACCCCCCAACCGGTAGCGGGCTGCCTGAATGCGCTGCAAAACCCCATCAGTCTCATCCGCCTTGGACTCCAGCTTTGCCAGTTGCTCCAAGCCCGAGGGAACAGGCTCGTCATACACTGCGCGGGCGGCCTCCAAACGAATCGCCGGTGCCCTGTCCGCCAGGAAGCTGGCAACGCCAGGATCAGCAAGCCTGCGCAGAGCCAGCACCGCCGCCAACCGGACCGATTCCGAACGATCCGTTGCGAGCGCACGGATCACCTCAGGCTTCGCCACCGCCGCCAGTGTCGTGGCAAGGGCGTGGCGCTGAAATGCGTCGGGAACCTGCTTTGCGCGCAACGCCTTCAAAAGGGGCGGTACCTGTGCCTCCCCACCCACCCGCCGCAGCGCCTGGGCCGCAAAAAAACGCACCCTGGGTGCCGGATCCAGCAACAACTCTGCGATACGCGAAGCATCCGCGGGCCCGCCGCTTTCACCGAGCAGTTTCACCGCCTGAGCGCGCACCTCGGCCTCCGTGCCGTCGCGAGTCAGCGCCCTGAGCGCATCGACTGCGCCCGGACTCTGCCTCGCCATCTGACCAAGACCCCAGACCGCGTGCAGGCGCTCAACTCCGCGGCGCCCCGAGGTGCGCACCAACGCGCGAAGGGCATCCCCACCTTTCGCCGCCAGCGCCCGTTGCGCCTCACCCCGAACCCGGATATCCGCGTGTGCCAGAAGCTTCTCAAGCTCGGCAAGGGACCGCTGCGCAAAGCCTCCCTCCAGAAGGCGGCGGGTCTCGGCCACAAGCGGTTCCGCATCCGCCTCGGGAGAATGGACCCGAAAGATCCGTCCCTTGTCGAACTTGTTGTAATCGGGAATCCAGTCGACGCAGTCGAGCAGGTAGAGGCCTCCACCGGGCCCGAAAGCAATGTCGGGCACGTTGAGATTCCAAGCAAACTTACCCGTCATTTCCTTTGCGGAGTTGTCCATGAGCACCGAGTCAGGCAACTCGGCCTCGTAGCTAGCCCCAATCTGGCGCAGTTTAAAGGAGCGCACCCCTCCCGGGAAATCCGCCATGAAAAAGGCCCCCTTATAGGCGGCAGGCAGCCCTGTGCCGGGGTAATAGGCGACGCCGGAGGGACCGTGCCCGATGTTCATCACCGGCGGCAGAACCGAGGGCGCTCCCTTCGCAGCCTCCCGCTTCCAGAGGCCCTCGGAATTCCAGATCCCCAGCTTGGGTTCCTTCATAAACTGATAGTGGAAGCGCCAGCCGTAGTCTGCACCCTCAACCACGTGCAACCAACGGGCCTTGTCTCCGCCATCAGCGTTATTGTCGCCGGTGAACAGGTCGCCCACCTCGTTAAACACGAGCGACTGCGGGTTGCGCAGTCCGTAGGCGTACAACTCCATCCCTGTGCCATCCGGCCAACAACGGAACACCGCGCCGCAGGAGGGCGGCGCCAGCACCTTACCTTCGGATTCAATCCGGGCGCTGCAGTCGGCCACGGAAAAATAAAGCCGTCCGTCCGGGCCAAACTTCGCCCCGTGGGAATCGTGCCCGCTGTAGACAAGATGTACGGCGAGGCCCTGCACGATCGACTTCTTGGAGCCGTCCTCGTCGATGATCCAAACGTCCGGCTCGCAGACAAAGACCGCCTTGCCATCGCGCACAGCGATCCCGGCGCCAACCCCCGTTGCGACGGAATTAAAGCCGTCGGCCACCACGCGGGCGGTGTCCGCCTTGCCGACGCCGGCCTTGTCCTCCACCAAGCGCACGATTTCGGATTCCACTTCCAAATCATGCCAGTCGACCTTGCCGTCGCCGTTGAGGTCGCGCATCGACTTGGGCCAGGTGGCGGCACCCTCCGGCAAAGATTTCTTGAGAAAAGCCGTGCGTTCCTCCACGGAACGCAGGGCGAGGCTCTGGGGCACCCACTCGGGAAACGACCGAATGTCAAGGTAGGAAGATTTACGCCGGTTGGTTTCGGCCACCCATGCCCTTCCCCTGTTGTCGAAGGTGAACGCCACCGGGTTTGCCAGCAGCGGTTCTGCAGCCCAAACGTCTATCTGGAGGCCTTGTGCAACAACGGCCGCCTTTGCAACCTGCTCAGCGGAAGGAGGCTCCTTTCGTACGGCCGGCTTTGAGACGGGCTCGGCAAACAGGAACTGCGCAGGCATCCCAGCGAGGGCAAGCGCAGCCAGTGAGAAAACCGGGGAGAATTTCATAAAAAAATACTACCAAAGCCGCAGCGCTTCTCTAGCGCCTTATTTTTGCCTAGCCTCGCCACCTAACAACCGATGGAAACCGTACCCCCCACCTCCAGGGCAGCCCTCCCAGCCCGCCCGCTTGTAGTGCTCAACTGCGTTGGCCTTACACCGGCACACCTTGGGTCGGACACCCCGCACCTGAGCGAGCTTGCAAACAAAGGCTTTCTCACCCCGCTGGCTCCGGCACTCCCCGCCGTCACCACGACGGCGCAGGTCACCATGCTCACGGGCGTGGACCCCTCGGAGCACGGGATTGTTGCCAACGGATGGTACTTTCGTGATCTGAATGAAATCCTGCTCTGGCGACAGAGCGAGCGGCTTGTGTGCGCACCCCATGTCTGGGAGGGGCAACCGTGGAAGGTGCTCAAGCATTTCTGGTGGTACGCAATGAACACCGGCACGGCCGCAACGGTGACCCCACGGCCCGTTTACCACCATGACGGCGCAAAATCCCCGGACTTCTACGCCCACCCAGCCGCGCTCAAACGCTTGCTCCTGGAAAAGCACGGCACCTTCCCCCTCTTCCAGTTTTGGGGACCCACCGCAGCGGCACCGAGCACCCGCTGGATCGCCGACAGCTTCATCACCGCATGGGATGCGGTCGGACCGGACCTGGGAATCTGCTACCTCCCGCATTTGGACTATGACCTGCAGCGTTTCGGTCCGGCAGGCGCCCATCTCGCCCCAAACCTTCGCGAACTGGATGCCTGTGCGGGACGGGTCATCTCCCATGCACGCGCCAGGAACGCGCGCATTTTTGTGGTCAGCGAGTACGGAATCGCCCCAGTCAGCGACGGCGTATTCCCCAACCGCGCGCTAAGGGAAGCCGGACTGCTCGAGGTGAGCACGAATGCGGCGGGAGAGCTTCTGGATCCGGCAGCCTCCCGGGCATTTGCGGTGTGCGATCACCAACTAGCCCACGTGTATGTGCGCGACCCCGCCGACAGGGAGCGAGCACATGCCTGCTTGAGCCGCCTGCCGGGGATCGCGCGCGTGCTGGGCCCGCAGGAACACGCCGCAGTCGGACTGGCCCACCAGCGCAGCGGAGAGCTAATCCTTCTTGCGGAGCAGGGCTGCTGGTTCGCCTACGACTACTGGCTGGAGGACTCCCTAAAGCCCGATTTCGCGCACTGCGTAGAGATTCACAAAAAGCCGGGCTACGACCCTCGGGAGCTATTTTTTGACCCACGGGGCGGAAAGCTCCGAGCTGCCAAAGCGCTGCTGCGTAAAAAACTGGGTCTGCGCTACGTGCTGGACCCCTGTTCGCTGGATCCGAAACTGGTGAGGGGAAGCCACGGACTGGCACCGCTGCAAGCCGAGGACGGCGCGGTCCTAATCGGATGCGACGTTGCGCTCGCCCCAAAAACAGCACCGCACCAGCGCGAAATCGCACCGCTGATTCGGCAGGCGCTTGGTCAGGAAGCTTAAATTAGGCTTCAGCAAAAACTGTTTACTCGCGCGACGCGCCCCTGACCTCATTCTCTTTTTGCACAGGAATCAAATTGCTTTCCGTAAACCCGCCAAAGAGCAGGGTCTGTTTGGGTCCGGGTACCGCACGGATGGACAAAAGGCAGAATAAAACTCACCCCGATAAGGCGGAACCTTACGCCCCTCAAAACAGCAGTCCAATACTGCCAGATGTCCTACTCCCGATACCAGACCAAGGAGCCCGGGGCACCCTCACTTGGGGGATACTGAGCGCTTCTCACCCTTACCGGCGGCGAGACAAGTTAGAGAGCAACCGCAGGATCTCTAGGTAAAGCCAGATCAGACTGACCATCAGACCAAACGCCGCATACCACTCCATGTATTTTGGAGCGTTGGCGGCGGCGGCCTCTTCGATAAAACTGAAGTCCACAATCAGATTCATCGCGGCAATCACGATGACCGCCAGACTGAAGAGAATCGCGAACTCGCCCGAGCCATGAAGGAAAGGGATTTTCGCTCCGAAGAGGTTTGCGACCATGGAAACCAAGTACACCAAACTCACACCCAAGGTGGCGGCGACCACCACCGCTTTGAACTTCTCAGATGCGCGAATCCATCCGAAACGGTACGCACCGAGAAGCGCAAAAAGAATCCCGAAGCTCAGCAGGGAGGCCTGTAGGGCCACTCCCGGATAAACCGCATTAAGCGATGCGGAAATCCCCCCAAGCGCCACTCCCTGACAGATGGAGTAGATCGGAGCGGTCACCGGGGACCATTCCTTTTTAAAAACAGTCGTCAGACAGGCGACCAGTCCCAAAATTCCGCCCGCCATCGTGAGGAACGCCGCATCAACGTGTCCGCCAGTCGTCCGGTTCCACGACAAAGTGGCGGCCACCACTACCAGAGAAAGAAGGATTGTGGTGCGGTGCACCGCCCCCTGAACCGTCATCGGGGAGGAATACACCATCGGTGCGTTTGCAATTATGCTAGGACTGAGAAGAGGATTTTGGCTGGACATAGACTTTTCGACATTTGTCAGAAATACACCTAGCACGCTACGAAGCGGATGGCAATGTGAGGGTCCGTGGATCGAGTGATCAGCGAAAAGACCAGTCGGCAACGTTTGCCCGCCGCGTTTCCTACCGGGTCCACCTTCCCCTCCAACCAGCCAGCATCGGCAACTCGTCGGTCCTGTACTGCGTCTTTCCAACCGCTCCCCAAAGAGGCACGCCCGTTGCACTCTGAAAATGGTGACTCATGCTTTCCCCAGTGTAACAGCCCCAGCTTTTGGCATACGCATTCTTCGCAAAAACTCCTGGAAGCAAATTTTTCAAGTCATCCTCGTGCAGCCAAGCTTTCGAAGCGCTGTCGATAAAGTTGGAGTAGTCGAACATCCAGCATGCCTTGTTGGAGTGGCCAAAGTACT
>JBIKSY010000435.1:0-7898 GCA_044348365.1 Chthoniobacteraceae bacterium | reverse complement strand
TCTCCGAAACCTGGGAAACTGGCAAAGCCTACCTCTCCCTCACCTAACCCAAAAAACCGAAAGCCACACACCCTGCCAACTTCAGAAAAATCACCAGCCACTTTTACAGAAAAGAATTTGCGCCGCCAAGTGGACAGTCGCGGGTACGTAATCTATGGCACCAGCAACGCATTTGAAACCACTCAGGACCTGGCAAACCGGCTTTGTGCAATTCGGATCCTGCGACAGCCGGATGATTATCGGTGGCGCGAATGGCCGGAGGGCGGAATCATTGAACATGTGAATGCGAATCATCCGCTGTACCTTGGTGCGGTTGCTGCGGTTCTACGGTCTTGGATCCTGGATGGCATGCCCCGTTTAGACTGTTCCCATCGGCAACGGGAGTGGGCCAGCGGTATGAACTGGATTGTGCAGCGAATCTTTGGCCTTCCCCCGCTCACTGAGGGGCACAACGCTCTCCTGGAACGAGTACGCGATCCCGTGCATGGTTTTCTCAGGGAGTTGGCCATCAGCTTGCACGGTGATGAACAGACTTTCACGCTGGCGGAAATGATCAGTGAGGCCCATGCGAAAGGTATCGATGTACCTGGCTTGAAGTCCAGGGGTAGCCCAAAAGCTGAACAGTTGCACTTGGGCACACCAATTAGCCGGCTCTTCGCAGACCAAAATCTTCTGGAGTTGGAGGGGTACACGATTGAGCGAACCGTGGTCCGCGAGCCCAGATCGGATGGCGAGGGGTATTTTGATTCGAAAGTCTATCGCTTTCGCAAAACGACCGCAGTAACCGCAGTAACCGCAGCAACCGCTAAGCTGGATTGAAATTACTTCAAGCCACCGCCACGACCGGCTATCCAAGGGCACCTCCCTCCAAAGATTGAGGGTGCAAAACTTTGCACCTTCGCCAAGCCTGCTACGACGCTCCCTCTGGGCTTGTCTACAATCAGATCAACGTCCTCTGAAAAACACTCAATCAGTTTCCACGTTTTTGAAAGCGAAGTACCGCCTTTGAATGTGAGGTGTTTCCCAATTCCGCCGAGTGAGAAAAGCTCACTCAAGGTCCAACAAACCCAGAGGTCCTTTTCCACACTCACAGCCTGAAACCCTATGGTTTCATCGACCTGCTCGAAAGAGTTCAGGCGGCTCGCAGCTGGAATTTTGAGGAACGTGTTCACGAGTTACGAAGTCGGGCCGGTAAGGGGGCGGAAAGGATCAGCGATCCAAGCCGGGGAATGACGCAGATGTTTCCGGATCGAGGTACGATCGGAGTCACCAATGTATCGCCACAGGGCAGCCATGACCTCATCATTAACCTAATCATGGCAGAGGTAGCGAAGAGCTTGAATCAGGGTTCAGCTTTTTCTGACCGTGGTTGCCATGTTCCGGGGAGTCGGGTGCTGCAGATGGATTTCGCGTCTTCCCAACTTCACCTTTCGAGCAGGACCGTCCGTTAGGAACACGACGCGTGAAGGGACTTGCTCGGAAAGTCCGAGGATGTTGGCCGCGTATGCTCCAGAAGGCTGGATACGAACCGCCCCTGCTCGACAAACGCGCCGTTGCCGCCCGCCTGCATGTCCACGAACAGACCGTTCTGGAATGGGCGCGCGAAGGAAGCATCGAGTGCATCCGGCTGGGTTTCCGCACGATCCGGTTCACCGAGGACCATGTGTCCCGCTTTCTGGCGCGCGCTTCACAGCGAAGCATTCCACGGCGCAAACGCATCAACGGCGCCCGCAAACGTCAAGCGGTTCGTGGCGGTCTCGGCACCTGAACGGAACGGACAGCGGTTGGTGTCCCTGTGCTGACATCAAAAATGAATCAGAGTTAAAGACGACTCTGAGTCGCAAATTTACAAAATCTGATCGCACGAACAACAGAATCTCTAACAGTCCAATCAATTTTTGAGAAAAATTGCTTATTTTCTGGCTCGCGTAAATATTGAGTTAATGGCGCGCAGTTTCGGTTTAACTGCACTAGCGAAATGTTGCAGTTTTCGCTTAAAAAATCCAGTGCCTCCTCAGCCATTTCATAAATTATATTCAAAATTGAAAAATCAATACTGCAGCCAAAGGACTCAAATTGATCGGTGGCGCCTGTGTGAAAGTAGCCATGCCTAAAGAAGTCAATTTTTTGAGCCATTTGGTGAATTTCATGAATTGAAGCGGTGTTTGCAATTATCTGAGCCGCACAGCATTCACAGAAGGTCCAAAGATTCCTCCTCCAGACATTTCTAATTATATTCGAAACTCTAAATTCCGACACCATCTGTTTTATCGAAATCGATTCTAACCCCTGAATTAGACGACCCGAAACAGCCCTATCCGGATCATTTCCGAATACATGGGTCGAACAATTTAACACTGCAAGCAACCAAGATAAATCCATTAAACTGCGCTGGTCAAACTTTGACGCATCCTGCCAACTTCCAAACTTTCTACACAATGCATCTTCCATATCGATCGATTCACCAATTCCAAGTGGAGTGAAGGCCAGCGGAACCGACAAGCGAGAGCACGTTTCAAATAGGCTACTTCTATCTTTCGTCTCGCCGACAATCGCGAAAGCTTGCGCCTCTGTCTTGGTCTTTACTTCTTCGATCTCCTCAGCGCTGCTCGCTATCACAAGTATTGAGCTTTGGAGTATGTCTTTTATTTTTGACATCTCCCTGATTGCAATGACGCAGTCGCCCTCTCTCTTTTGGTGCTTTTTAAAAAAAGCGCCATCGCTAAAATCAAAAATCTCACCGCTTTTTGTGTGAAACACATCTAGACCGACTGATCTCAATGAAAAAATCAACTCTTCCGCGAGTGGAAGGAGTTCGTTGTCTTCGTGCTTCCTTAAAGCATCTCCGATTACAAGTATTGATTTGAACCGTCGGAGGTCCGGTGTATCGCTAGAAAAAAGTGTTCGCACGAGATTAGTTTTATAAAATGGCCCTTCAGCATGCTTAACCTCAGGAGATGAGAATCTTCAGGGTGAACCGACATAAAGGGGTGGATTCACTTGAATGCCTTTATGAATTCGCGACAGCAGATCTTTTAGGTGAACGAGAGGGTTGAAACAGCTTTCCAACTTGCTTTTATGTTCTCCGCAATTCTTTTCGCGGATCAGTAATCACCCACTTTCAACATTCCTCGCCTACTGCGGATTGCGTCTTAGCGGCTCGCATTTATTTTTGAAGAGCACATCTATTATCCGGCGAGCATCGGCGAGAAAACAGACGAACGTGAGCCCGTCGCGTTTCAACACATCGGGATCAAGGACCAAGTGGATCATGTGGATGGAAGACGCTGACTTACGAACCACCGGGATCGAGGTGCTTCAGCCCTTCATGGTCGTGATGTTACCCGCCGGCGGTGTTTTCCGCGCCCTTCCGATAATACGCGATCGTCGTCTCGTGGCACCTCCGGAGACCCAGATCGTTCGCGCCCACTTCCAGCCAGTCTTCCGGCCTTTGGTAGAAGTCCAGACCGCGCCCCAAGTTTATGACCCAACCGTGATCCGTCTCAATCCGGCGGTCATGCAAGGTCGACGAAAACCGGTACCCCAATTCGCACCCATGTTCCTCCAAGCTGATTTGGATCGTTCTTAACTTCGCTTCCACCTCCTGCTTTTGAAGCTCATCCTCAAATGCCGTGACGAGGTCGATCTTTTCAACCGTTCCCGCTTCCACGCACACCTCGCAAAAGCGCAGAAAATTCACCACCTGATGTTGCGTCCGAATGTAGGGGTCATGCAGTACGACCTTCTTGGCTCCTTGCAAGTAATCCGCAAACAGACTCGCATACGAATAACCGCGGTCTCCGTGGAAAATCCGCACCTCCTTCGCTCTCAACCCACTCAAGGGGTCCTCAGGCACGGCGGCTTCTTGCACTGAAACACTCCCTGTTCCCACGGCCATTTCACGCGGGACGGAAGCCGACGGCGCCTTGACCTCCCGCACGACAGCGGTCGCTGCGCCTCCCGCATATGCTTCGGATTCGGGGCACCGCACCACGACGTCCTGGCCTGCGCTGTTTGTGAATCCGAGATCCACATTCGCAAACTCGTCGTCCTTCTTCCGCTTGTTGAGCTGCTCCTTCACCCGGCGCCGTCCTTCGATGGCGTAGGTCAGGTACTCGTCGAGCTCTGCGGGTGATGGCTCGCCTCCCGGATGCAGGAGTTTGCAAAACGCCGCCACCGTCTTGACCACCGCCGTCTCATCCCGCCCCTCGTGTTTATTGTTTAAGGAAATCGCCCCCTTAATTGTCGCGTACAAATTGACGCGCTTGAAAATGTGGTGGAACGCCTCCGCCAGATAGTCCGTGATGAGCCCGTACTCATTCGTGAGCAGCTTGCTGCTGTTCGGCGGGATTTCCCAGCCGGGCACATAGGTGTGGAACCGGTGGATCACCGCCAAATCAAACTCTTTGGGCAAGGGCTTGCACAAATCCTGATGCTCCGATGCCACCAGCTGGGCGATGGAATCGTCGATGTTTCCCACGAACACCAAACTCGCCGGAGCGGCAATCTCGGCGGCGATGTTGAAGTGGCCGTTCGCCATGTAGTCCTTCAGAATCTGGATTGTACCGGAATCCTTGACCTTAATCCCGGCGACTTCGTCAAACGCGATGGTGTCCCAGAACCCGATAATCCCCACGGCCCGGCGCTGTTTGTTGTAAAACAACGAAGCAGTGGATGTCTGCCCGCCACTGATCAGCGTCGAGTACGGAGTGAACTCGCTGTACGCGTACGATTTCCCGGTCCCACGCGGGCCCAGCTCCAGAAAGTTATAGTTTGGTTCAACTAGGGGAAAGAGGCGCGCCAAGAAGTGGAATTGCGTCCGGAGACTCATGGTCGCCGGTTCGATCCCCAAGGTCCTCAGGACAATCGTGAGCCACTCCTCGCGGGTAAATTCCTTACGCGCTTCACAAAACGAATCGTAGGAGAACTTCGAAATCTGAATGGGCCGCAGATCGTCGATGTAAAAGGTGTAGTCATCGTCCTCCACCTGGTTGTAGGCCACCGTCACCTCGCACCAGAGTCCGCCTTCCAGAAGACGCGTGTGGTCCTTGTAATGCTTCTCGTTAATTGCGATCCGCTTCGAACCGAAGTTCTGCATCTCAGCCCAGTGACGCTTCTCCTTCTCGCTATGGCGCACATGCACCTTGTCGATGTACTTGTGCTTCCCCTTTTGCTGCACCGTGGACTGGGCCAGATTTGCCTCATTCGGGCGCACATAGTTGTTCTGAATGGTCGCAGTCACCGCCGCAATTCCGGCATCAATCTCATCTGGATCATCACTCGCACAGTAACGGGCGAGAAGAAACTCCAGCACGAAGGTCGGGATGTTTGTGCCCTTCTTGAGCCGTTGCACCAGATCTTTCCGGACGCAACGTCCGTCGAAGGCAACGAGTAACTTCTGGGAAAGAGATTCGTCAGGCATAAAATTAGATGGCTGGATCGTAGTTCAAATCGATCGACTCAATTTCTTTTTCCGTCTCAGGGGCGATCGCTTTGAGTTGGAAAGGTCCGACAGCGACCTCTTCGTTTAACAAAATGCTCACGCTAATCGATTTCCCGGGCGCGATTCTGACCAGACCCGAAGCAGGATCCACATGTTCGCTGGAGGTCGGGTGCCCGATCTCCACCCTGTTCTGACGGGCCACCAGTTTGATGCCATACTCCGAAACAGCAAAGTCCAGCAGTGCCTCGGACGGCCACGACACCGTGACGATCACCGTCCGGGCGAGAATCCTGGTCTTGCGGACCGTCAATGCAATATCCGGTACCGCGGCCCGAGCGGGCGGCACATTCATGAATTCTACCAGCAACCGCGGGACCAAACTTTCTTGCAGCGAAAGCCCCTCGTGGAAATAGCCGGTGCCTTTACTAAATGTCGCCAACGCACGGGGCGTCACATAAGCGAGCTCACTGGTGGGAATCCCAAGAAACGTCGGAGCCAGCTTCAACACTCCGGGTTTATCGTCCCCCTGGCCGATCAAACACCGACGCTTCACCAAGGGCCAATCTCCCTGTGGCTTCTCGCAGACCGAACCTGCATCGGTATCTTCGACCCAAAGGAAACCGTGATCGGTGGCAATCACCGCGAGATCAAATTTCAGCTCACGACACCGCCGAATCGCCAACTGGATCTGCTGCACAATAGCAGGAATCTGTTTGAGGTGCATGGTCGTGGAGGCCTCGCCTAATTCGTCCAGCTCCGTACTCGTAAGCACCATTAAATCCTTCCTCGCCGTGTTGGCTAAGAGCGCCTCCATCCCCGTTCTGGTGCGAGTGTTTTGAATGAATGTTGCTAGATTCAATTCAATCACCCGATCTCCTAGCACCGACTTAAATATTGCCATCCGTTCCGACCTATTCCCTATTGTCCTGCCGTCGTATTGCGGCTCCAACTCTAGGCCTTCACGATTGATCCTGAGTTTGTCCCCTGCATTCGGCAACAGTGACGCCATCCCGAACCGCGTCACACAGGGTAACTGGGCACACGCCGTCTTGAGTGTCATTCGGCATTCGTTCCCCAGCGCGGCTTCAATGTCCTGAGCCAAATCCAAACGGAACGCATCGATTAGAAAATACACCACCCGCTTGGATTCCCTGAGGGGCGGCCCCACCAACTCATCGTATGTGTTGGTGTTATACGGCATGCCTTTGAGCGGCCAGCCTTCCTGCGTTACACTTCTCAAAAACTGGGATTGAAGCTGGTTAAAATAGGTTCGGTACCGACTGCGCACATTTATGACCACGCCCTCGATTTCCTCGTACGATTCCACAGTTTGGGCGGCGGCTTCCTCCAACCTGCGATAAAACCGATCCACATCAATGAGTGTGTCCTCGTACGCATGGCAGATTGCGGCGCCTCCCACCCCCATCGACCGGAGCTTCTCCTCCGCCCGTCGAATCGCCCCCAACGTTTCCAGCCCGAGCTCCAGAATGCGCCAGAGGAGCGCGCGTTCGCCTTCCTCATTCCAGACACCTCTTTGGTGCTGCTTCAAAATATCCGAAGCAGCCGACAACTCTTCCGCGCGAAAAGCCACTACCGCCCTATTCAGGAACCGGCGCTCCTCAAAGGCGAAGGTGTCAAGGCTCCCCAGATCCACGATGCCCTCGCACTCTTTTTCCAATTCCAGCTCGGCGTCCACCCGTTCAGCCTGTTCGCGGTAAACTTCTTTTTGCTCGCGGTCCTTGCGTAAACCATCACACAAATCTTCGACAAGCAGCAGGTGCGCCCCGCTGGCTCGTGGCAACGCTACCAGTCCGGAAGGCAGTCGTTCCCGCAGATCCGAAGCGAACTCGCTGAAAAGCAGGTACTGCCACAGTTTTTTTTGGATCGTCTCAAGCCGCGTGATTCTCGGGTCCCAAGTAAACCCAAGAGTGCGCTGGCAGAGTTGCTGAAATTCCGCACACCACTCGGTTCCTTCCTCCAACGCCCCTTCCTGAACCTCGTTTGGTACCAGAAACCGGCGGATGATTTGGGTGGCATCCGCAGACCCAAACAACGCCTTGAGCCGGGGCACGGCATTGGAGCCCTCCACGAGACTGTCGATCATTGCAAAGGTTGGTTCAGCCCCAGCGAACAGCTGATCCACTTCTGCCGTGCGGCCGCGCAAAAACCGGTGACAGAGTTGCTTGAAATCGTCCCCCGCCCGGAGGCTCGGGAATTGATGACCGATGGCCATGTACGCCGCAAACGGGTGCGCCAAATGCGCCTCGCTTCCTGGCACGGGAGGCTCCTCAACGCAGTGAAGCAGCATCTGGCTCTGAAAGGTGGCGTCGGCCCCCATCTCCATCCAGCGTTCCATGGCTTCCTGTCGGGAGGAAATTGGACGCTCCTCGGTGAATACCACCCGGCACTGTTCACCCTGCAACTGCTGGCAGATCTCCGAATAGCGCTTTTGCGG
>JBIKSY010000185.1:0-7937 GCA_044348365.1 Chthoniobacteraceae bacterium | reverse complement strand
TGCACCTGCTGACTTTGCTAAGGAGCACTGCCGGTGCAGGGTGATTCTTTTGCGTTCTGCATGGCCGTACCCGGCCTGCTGCAACCTCTGACCAAGATCCCCTCATGAAACAATCGCGTCCCTCCCTGCTTGGTGTGATCCCCCCGTCTGGGCTTTTCGCGGTTTTGGCACTTCTCGGGCTTTCCCCGGCACTCCGCTCGGCCGAGGCTCCGGTTCCGGACCATATCGCCTTCAACCGGGATGTACGCCCGATCCTTTCGGAGAACTGTTTTTTCTGCCACGGCTTTGACCCCAGCAAGCGGGAGGGTGACCTGCGGCTTGACCTCCGCGAGGCAGCGGTCCAGGCAAAGGCGATCGTCCCCGGAAAGGCCGCCGAAAGTGAGTTACTCGCCCGCATCAGCGCGCAGGATCCCACGGATCTCATGCCGCCCAAAAAGTCGCACAAGAAACTCTCCGACCGACAAAAGGAGGTGCTTAAACGCTGGATCGAGCAGGGAGCACCCTACGAAAAACACTGGGCATTTGAGGCACCCGTGCGCGCCAAGGCCGGGGTTCCCGAAGCCGCAAAATGGGGACGCAACCCCGTGGATGCCCTCGTTCTGGCAGGTCTTCAGCGCGCCGGACTGCAGCCCGCACCGGAAGCCGACCGACGCACGCTTGCGCGCCGTCTTTCGCTCGACCTGACCGGCCTGCCGCCCTCGCCCATGGAGGTGGAGGCCTTTGTGCAGGATCCGGCTCCAGACGCCTATGAAAAGCTGGTGCAGCGTTTACTCGGCTCCCTGCACTGGGGTGAGCATCGCGCCCGGTACTGGCTAGACGCCGCCCGTTACGGGGATACCCACGGCATCCACCACGACGCCTACCGCGAGATCTGGCCCTACCGCGACTGGGTGGTCGCGGCTTACAACAAAAACATGCGCTTCGACGCCTTCACCGTCGAACAACTCGCGGGCGACCTGCTCCCCAACCCCACGCGGGACCAACTCATCGCCACCGGATTTCATCGGTGCAACATCACCACGGCGGAGGGAGGGACCATCGCGGACGAAAACCTTGCGATGTACGCCAACGACCGGGTGTCGACCACCTCCTGGGTGTGGCTCGGCCTGACTGCGAATTGCGCCGCCTGCCACGATCACAAGTTCGACCCCATCACGCAGAAGGACTTCTACTCGATGGCCGCCTATTTCCGGAACACCACCCAGGGCGCCATGGACGGAAACATCAAGGACACCAAGCCTGTTCTCTATCTTCCGGAGGCGAAGGACGAAAAACGCTTTGGCGAGATCCAGCGGGAAATGAAGGACGCCACTGCCGCCCTTGCGGAGCGACGCCGGCAGGGCAGGTCGGAGGCGGACGCGTGGGCAGGCGCCGTCACGCCTGAGGGTTTTGGCGTGCGCTCCCAAAGCGGCGCGTTTTTGGAGCTTGGAGAGCTTGCTTCCCAGGGCCCGTTTTCCCTCGGGGCCTGGGTCAGGTTGTCCCAGAGTTCCAAGGACGGGACGGTCCTCGGCCGGATGGACGACACCGCGGGCTTGCAGGGTTGGGAGCTGTTTGTGCAGGCCAAAAAGGTGGGCTTTCGACTGGCCTCCAAAGCGGAGAAATCCGAGGTGACGGTCGTTTCCAAAAGGGCGCTCGTTACGCCCGACAAAGAGCAGCATCTGCTCGTCACCTATGACGGGGCCGGGGTCCTCCGGCTCTACGCAGACGGCAAGGAAGTCGAGAGTGATACAAAGGGAGCCTTCCCGAAGGGTGGTATCTTGGTGAGTTCCGCGCTCCGTTTTGGGGGGCGGGAAAAGCAGAACCAGATTGAGGGAACGGAGGTGCGCGAACTCAAGAGCTTCGTCCGGGCCTTGGGCAAAAACGACGCGCTCTCGCTCAAGGAGGAGTCGGCTCTGCTTAAGGCTGTGGCGTTGCAACCGGAAAAACGCAGCGCGAAGCAGAAAACCGATCTGGTGGAGTTTTTCTTCCGCAGCGTGGACGAGGTTGCCGTGGCCGCTGCTGCGAGGTTGGACTCCCTCACCGACGAAGACTCGGCGATCCGCGCCCGCGCGACTGTTACCCATGTGCAGGAGGAAAAGCCGGCGGAAGCGATGGCCCACGTTTTGGTGCGCGGCGCCTACGACAAGCTTGGGGAACAGGTGCAGCCTGCGGGCTTCAGCGCATTGCACGCAATGCCGGCCGATGCGCCCAAGAACCGTCTCGGTCTGGCCCGGTGGATTGTTTCGCCGGAGAACCCACTCACTGCGCGGGTCACGGTGAACCGCTTCTGGCAGGAGTTGTTCGGAACGGGATTGGTGCGCACGGCGGAGGATTTCGGTTCCCAGGGGGAAGCCCCGTCAAACCAGATCCTGCTCGATTGGCTGGCTCTGGAGTTTCAGGAGTCCGGGTGGGATGTGAAAAAACTCTTCACCCTGCTGGTCTCCTCCTCGACCTACCGCCAGGCGGCCCTGGCCACCCCCGAGAAGCTCGCCAAAGACCCCCAGAACCGGTTGCTCTCACGGGGGCCGCGCTTCCGGATGGATGCGGAGATGATCCGGGACTATGCGCTTTCGGTCAGCGGCACGCTTTCGCCCAAGCTCGGGGGGCCCGGGACGCGTCCGTACCAGCCGGCCAATGTCTGGGAGGTGGTGGGGTTGCACGGCTCGCGTTACACGCAGGACAAAGGCGAGGGGCTCTACCGGCGCACCCTTTACAATTTCTGGAAGCGCCAGGCGCCCTCGCCCAACATGGAGGTTTTCAACGCGCCGACGCGCGAGGTCTGCACCGTGCGGCGCGAGCGCACCAACACCCCTCTCCAGGCGCTGGTGACCTTAAACGACCCGCAGTTTGTCGAGGCCGCGCGCCGACTCGCCGAGGCGGTGCTACTTCAGAAACAGGATGGTCCGGAAGTGATAGACGAACTGGCCAGGCGTGTGCTTCTGAGGTCCCTCAACGCAGCGGAACTGGAGGTCGTGACGCGCTCGGCGCGCGCGCTGGAGGCGGACTTTGAGGCGCACCCCGAGCGTGCGGCGGCCTTCCTCAAGGTCGGGGATGCCAAGGCGGCGGACTCCCTTCCACAGGTGCGGTTGGCCACCTACGGAATGATTGCCAGCCAGTTGCTCAACCTGGACGAGACCCTTAACAAATAACGGCCCCGGTTTCCGCAGAGCCTTACAGCCTCCAACGCCCTCTTTTCTCATGAACTGCAATTCACATCTCTTCAACGGCCTCTCGTACGAAACCCGGATGATGCTCAACCGACGCCAGTTTTTCGGGCGGGGCGGGAGCATTGTCGGTGCGGCGGCGTTGGGCTCTCTTTTGGGGAACCAGCCTGCAACGGCGGCGGCCGCCGGGCTTTCGGCGCCCCATTTTCCAGCAAAGGCGAAGAACGTGATTTACCTGCACATGGTCGGGGGTCCCTCCCAAATCGACCTGTACGACCACAAGCCGAAGATGGTCGAGATGTACGACAAAGACCTTCCCGACAGCGTGCGAAACGGGCAGCGATTGACGGGCATGACCAGCGGGCAGGCGCGTTTTCCTGTGGCCCCTTCCAAGTGGAAGTTCAGTCCGGCGGGGCAGTGCGGCCTTTGGATGAACCAGGAGCTTTTGCCCTACACCGCGAAGTCGGTTGATGACATGGCCTTCATCCGGTCGATGAACACCGAGGCCATCAACCACGAGCCCGCTATCACAGCGATGCAAACCGGCTCTCAGATCGCGGGGCGCGCGTGTATGGGTTCGTGGCTGAGCTACGGGCTGGGTTCGACCAACCAAAACCTGCCGGCCTTCGTTGTGCTCATCGCTGAACCCTCCCAGGGTGGGGCCATCCAGGCCATTTCCGGCAAGCTCTGGTCCAGCGGTTTTCTGCCGGGGGAACACGCGGGTGTGAGTTTCCGCAGCGCGGGCGACCCCATCCTCTACATCAACAACCCGGACGGCGTGACGCCGGAGATGCGCCGGCGCCAGCTCGACGGGATCAACCAACTCAATGAGATGACCCACGGCAAGTTTGGGGACCCTGATACCCAGGTACGTATTCAGCAGTACGAGATGGCCTTCCGCATGCAGGCCAGCGTCCCAGAGTTGACCGACATCAACACCGAGCCGGAGCACATCTTCAAGATGTACGGAGAGACGGCGAGGAAGCCGGGCAGCTTTGCTTATAGCGCTCTCATGGCGCGCCGTCTAACTGAGCGCGGGGTGCGGTTTGTGCAGATTTACCTTAACGGCTGGGACCAGCACGGCAACGTTGGCGGCAAGCTGCCCACCCAGTGCCTCGACATCGATCAGGCCACGCACGCGCTTATTGAAGACCTCAAGCAGCGAGGCCTTTTTGAGGAGACCTTGATTGTTTGGGGCGGCGAGTTTGGGCGCACCATTTACTCTCAGGGGGGCCTCACCAAGGACAACTACGGGCGGGACCACCATCCGCGCTGCTTTACGATGTGGCTTGCGGGCGGCGGGATCAAGGGGGGGACCGTGGTGGGGGAGACGGACGACTTCAGCTACAATGTGGTGAAGGATCCGGTGCACGTCCGAGATTTCCACGCGACTGTTCTGGCGGCGCTGGGGATCGACCACGAACGGTTCACCTACCGGGCGCAGGGTCTCGATTTCAAGCTCACCGGAGTGGAGCCGGCGCAGTTGGTCAAAGCCATTTTGAGTTGACCCGGATTTGGCGCAAAGCGGCAGGTCAAGGAGAGAGGGAATCGCGGGGGGAAAGTTCGTCTCGAAGGTTCGTATTTGTGGCGGTTGGGGGTTGTCGCTGCCCGACAACGCGCTAACTATCCTAAATGAAGGAGTTTTTGGGGAGGTGGGTGTTGGTGGGGACTGTGGCGGCCCTTTGTCTCGCGGCTGCGGGAACCGCCGGCGGCGGGTGGGGCTTCTGGCTTTTGGCTGCCTTGTGGCTTGGATTTTGGAATGCGGCGGTGCGCCCGGGGGTCTTACGGTTGGGGTTTAGTGGCTCCTACATTTTCTGGGCGCTTCTGCTTTCCATGCTGGTGCTCAACGGGGTGTTGTTTTTTGGGGCCTCCACCTGGCTGCCTTCGGCGACTCTGCCGGAACGTAGAGGGCTGCTCTGGGCGGCTGTGTGTGTGGCGCTGGTTAGTTGGGCCCTTTCCACCAGGTTCCGGACCCACGATGGACGCTGGCACTGGATCAACTACCATGGTTCCATCGTCGGGAAGGCCTCCCGTCCCTGATCTGACCTATTTTGGAAATGAATCTGCCTCACCCCAACGCCACCATCCCCTTGACCGCTCCGGAAAGCCCTGGTTCCCAGTGCATCGGAGGCAGGGTGCGCGTGAAGATTTGCGGCATCACCTGCAGCGAGGATGCAGAGGCCGCGATCTTGGCAGGGGCCGATGCATTGGGTTTTAACGCGTGGCAGCGGAGCAAGCGGTATCTGGATGTCGCCGCGGCGGCCCCGTGGTTGCGGGATTTGCCCGGGTTTGTGACGAAGGTGGTGCTTTGCGTGAATCACACGCTTGAGGAGGCCATCCGGCTCGGGGCGTTGCCTTTTATTGATGTCGCGCAATTCCACGGGGACGAATCCGACGGCTTTTGCGCACAGTACTCAGCCGATGGCCGGCCTCATATTCGGGCGGTCCGTCCGCGCTCATGGGACGAGCTTGACCAGCTTCCCACGCTGGGGACCCGTCAGATACTCTTGGATGCGGCCGTTCCCGGTGCATACGGAGGCACGGGCGCGCGGGCTGATTTAGAGCTGGCGGCTGCTGCGGTGAGGCGGTTTCCCAATCTGAGCGTGACTCTGGCTGGTGGTCTGGAGCCGGACAACGTCGCCGAAGCAGTCCGCCTGGTGCGTCCTTATGCGGTGGACGTGGCCAGCGGCGTGGAGAGCGTTCCGGGCAGAAAAGATCCGTTCAAGATGCGCGACTTTGTTCAGGCTGTGCTCGGCGCGCTTTGAGGCGAAGGGAGGCCTCAACGATTTCAAACGGGTTCGGGTTGCGGGGAAACCGATCCGCAGACTGGGCAGTCCTCCCTGCGGGCGAGCCGCAGGCGTCGAAACTCCATGGTTCCAAGGTCCATGGTCAGCAAAATCCCCGCAAGTGGGTGGCCTATGCCGGTGAGGAGCTTCACCGCTTCGACAGCGGCCAGGCAACCCACAGTTCCAGAGACCGCCCCCAGCACGGGAAAGCGCCTTTTCCATTCCGGCGGTTTCTCTGGTACGAAACATTCCAAACAGGGCGTGTGCCCGGGCAGGATGCAGGTGAGTTGCGCTTCCAGGGCGTACATCGGGCATTCGACCATCGGTTTCCGGGCGGCTACCGCCGCGCGGTTCAAGGCAAAGCGCTCCTCAAACAGGGGGGCCGCATCCACGATCAGGTCCGCCTGGGCCACCAGACCGGCGGCATTGGATTCGGATACGTTCTCTGCGATCCCGACGACTTCCAGCCGCGGATTGAACTCCCGCAGCCTGCGCACGATGTTTTCCATACGGACGGTTCCGATTTGGTGGTCGGCCTGGAGGAGTTGCCGGTTTAAGTCGGAAGGCTTCAGTACACCACCCGTCGCAAGAACCAGCTTGCCGACCCCTGCGGCGGCGAGTTGGAGCGCCACGATGCTGCCGACTCCGCCGACCCGGGAGATCAACACCGATGAGGCCTTGAGTTTCCGCTGACCGGCCTCACCCAAACCGGCCAGGTCCATTTGCCAGGCGTACGCGGCCAGTTCCTCAGGGTTGAGTTCCGGGAGGTGTTCCTCGGCGCTCATGATCTGGGTACCTCTTTCTCCCGGGGGACTTCCGTGACCGTCCCGTTTTCGAGGTGGAAATGAGAATCGCCCAGGGCGGCGGCCTCTTGTTTGTGGTGGGTGATGTGCAAGGCCGTGAGACCCAGAGCTGTCCGGACGTCCTTGAGCAGCCGAACCAGTTCGCAGTGGGTTTGCTCGTCGAGTGCAGACAGGGGCTCGTCGAGAACGAGCGCAGCGGGTTTTGCGGCCAGTGCCCGGCCCAGGGCCACGCGTTGGCGTTCACCTCCGGAAAGGTGCTCGGGACGGCGCTCCAAGAGTTGGCCTATGCCCAGGAGCGAGGCGAGTCGCTCGATTTGTGCAGCGGTTTCCTCTCGGGGCTGGCGCTTGAGGCGCGGCGCAAAGCCGAGGTTCTCCCTCACCGTCATCGTCGGAAAGAGCGCGCCGTCCTGGGGGACATACCCGATTCCCCGGCGGGCGGGTTCCAGGTGGGTGACTTCGGAGTTGTTGATCCAGATTCGACCGGAAGCGGGTTCCCTCAGCCCGCAGAGGATTTCGGCCAGAGTCGTTTTGCCGCAGCCCGTGCGGCCGGTGAGGACACCGTAGGCACCGGTGGGCAATCCGAAGGAAACTGGGCCAAGCTCAAACCGGTCGGCGCGCCAGCAGATGTTTTCGAAACGGATCATTGAGAAAATGGGGGGAAGGGGAGTGTGAAAAGGGCTTAGACGCGTTCGCCGACTTTGCGGACGGCGACAAGCACCCCCATGGCAAAGAGCACCATGAGCAGACTCACGGCCACGGCGGCCTCCAGGTTGCCCACACTCAATTCCAGCCAGACCGTGGTGGGAAGCACTTCTGTTTTCATACGCGTCGCGCCGGCAAAAACTAGGATGGGCCCAAACTCGCCCAGGCTCCGCGCCCATGCGACGCTCGCAGCGGCAAACATCCCGCGTTTTGCGGCGGGAAGCGTGACCAGCCAGGCGGCCCGCGCCCGGGAACAGCCCAGTGTCATGGCGACGGCCTCGGGGCGGGGCGAGAGGTGGTCGAAGGTGCCGCGCATGGTGCGGATGGCGAAGGCAGCACCAATGACCAACTGTGCGAGGACCACGCCGGAGACGGTGTAGGTCAAGGGCACGGCCTTCTCCAAAAAGCGGCCGAGGGGCGTCTGGAAAAAGATAAGCAGGCAAAGCCCAATGACCATCGGCGGGAGCACGATGGGAATGTCCAGGACGGCCTCAACCAGAGCC
>JBIKSY010000184.1:0-7939 GCA_044348365.1 Chthoniobacteraceae bacterium | reverse complement strand
TGATGGATCCCTTGATCTCCACATCGGAGGCAAGGATGTTTTTGGTGTTCGGCAGGATTTCAGACATGTTGGTATGCGGGTGGGGTGTGTTAGTCGTGGGGTGTTTTTTGATGCTGGGACGCTGTGCTGCACATGTAAGCCGGTCCGACGCCCACCTGTCACAGTGATTGCAGTGACCGCGGTTATCGCGTGCCCTGCGTCTGCGTCAATTGGTCTGCCAAACCGAATCCCGGCCTTCCGGCCAGAACTACAGATGCTTCTGATACAATCTTTCTCCAAGTCGGGAAGCCGCCCTCGTCTTCGAGCACCTGCCCGTTTCCAATCCGCTCCCGGCCGAAATCTGCCGTCCCGGACTCTCCCGCACTTTCCTTTCCGCTCAAAAACGCGGAGGTGAGGCGAACGGTTGTCTTCCGGGACAGCAGGGGCATTTCGCACCTGCAGAACGCTCAGAAACGGGGGCTCAGCCCTCTGTACAGCCTCGTTTCGAACGGGTCCGGGCGAACGCTCCAGCCACCGTCAAAACGAGTCAGTTAACAAGACTAACGAACCTCCCGAGCCGAAATCTAAGCCCCGTTTTCTGTGTGTCAACGCAGAGCTGTCAGAAATCCGCACCCTGCTTTCCTGTAGCTCCTTACAATCCCCAAAAACGCGCGAAATTGCATTTGCCATGCCCCCTCCGTCCATTGTCTGTATCTTATTTATTCCCATGCCCCCATCCCCGTCCGCTTCTCCCATTCTTGCCCTCCGCAACCTGCGAGTCCTCCGCGGGGGAGTGACCATCCTTGAAAATATATCTTGGGATATCGCCAAGGGACAACACTGGGTCCTGCTCGGGGCAAACGGCTCCGGTAAATCCTCCCTGCTTTCAGCCCTCAGCGGCTACCTCCCCCCCACCTCGGGTGCCTGCGCCGTCCTCGGTCAGCATTTTGGTGAATCCGACTGGCGCGACCTGCGCGCCCACCTCGGCATCGTGTCGGCGGCCCTCGCTTCACTGATGCACCCGGAAGAGCCCGCTGCCAGAACAGTCCTCACCGGCCGCGACGGCAGCATCGACCTGTGGGGGCCGGTCTCCAAAGCCGAACGCGCAGAGGCCCTCCTCTGGCTCCAAAAGGTGGAGGCCGAGGAGCTCGCAGACCGACCCTGGGGCGTCCTCAGTCAGGGGGAGCGCCAGCGCGTCCTGATCGCCCGCGCGCTGATTCGTTCCCCAAAACTTTTGATTCTGGACGAACCCTGCGCCGGACTCGATCCTGTCGCCAGAGAGGCGCTCCTCGCCTTTTTGGGAAGGCTCATCCGCCGCAGAGACGGCACCTCCGTGGTGCTGGTAACCCACCACGTCGAGGAGATCCTCCCCGAGTTTACCCACGCACTCCTGCTCCGCAACGGGGCCGTCGCCGTTGCCGGCCCGATCCGATCCACCCTTGTCGAACCCAACCTGCGCAAGATTTTCGAAGCCCCGCTGAAACTGAGCCGGCGGGCGGGCCGTTACAAACTGGAAATCACCCCGCCCAAGCGCGGAATTCTTTAGGCAACGGCGCCAATGTGGGCATAGGCGCCCTGCCAGAGGCGTAATAGCGGCGCACAGTCTTCATCCGAGGAGTTGGGGCCCCGTTTGGTGTCTTCCTGCCTTCCTACCCACCGGAGGTGCCTTCCATCCGCCCGCCTGCGGGGCGGCGGCTTAGAGATGTTTGGCGTAATCCTTTCGGCAGGGGCGGCGAAAAACCCACGAGCGCTTCCGCTTTTATAAAACCTTTCAGCTGCCAGTTCCGTAGCGAGGAGTGGGACTGGTCCGTAGTTCTTAACCTCTGCTCATCTTTGTTTTATGCATCCGCACTTCATGCATCCGCATTTTATTGTTGTCACCGACCGGGGCGCTCTCCGTGCGGGCTGGATCGAGCCCGATCCGCTGGGACTGTTGTTCAAAGACGGGGCCGAGGGGGGGCTCATGGGGCCTCCCCCCGGCCGCATGCCCGTGCCCCGGCCCGCAAGGATCCGGTGGGTGGCGTCGCTCGACTTTGTCCATCCGAGGCAGCACTTTGTTGAGCAGGTGACCGACCTGTCGGGCAATTACTCTGCGGTGGCCTCCTCAGGCATCGGAGGGGCTCCCCGACGGATGCAGGCCTCCGCCTCGGACGTGCACTGGAAGTTGGAGGCAGACCGGCGGGCGGTGGAGGACCTCGCCCGGGCGATCGAGGAGGTCCTGTTGCGCGAGAAGCCCGAGGCTTGGAGCCTCTCGGCGCCGGCGGACATTCACGGGATGCTGGAGGAGGCCGTGGCCCCCCACTACAGGGAGCACCTACTGGGCGTGATTCCAAAAAACCTGGTGCGTGCGGACAGCGCCTCGCTTCTGGAACATTTTGTCCCGCGCCGCCCCAGTGCGGCCCATACCTCTCCGGAGGAGTCCGCCTGATGCGCCGCCCCCTTTGGGAGGAGATGCGCCACCCCCTCCGGAAGGGGGGCCTCATCGGACGGCTTGAAGACCGAGCGCACATGCCCTATGCAAGAACCGCTGTTTCGGTCAGACAGGGGGGGTGGCCACCGCGAGCCTCCTGTTTATCCGGCAACTCAGCGCCCCTAAGATCCTCCATCCTTCATCCGACTGCACCCATGAACCTTCGCTTTCTTTCTCCCCTTATCGTCCCTGCCATTGTCCTCGCCGCGGGCCTGAGCGCTCCGGCAACCCGTGCTGCGGAGGCCGCCCCTGAAGCCTTCGAGGTGGGTGGGCTCAAGTTCAAGCGCCCGACCGAGTGGGCGTGGGTGCCGCTGCAGTCCTCGTCGATGCGGAAGGCGCAGTTGGCCGTGCCCGGACTGGGGGCAGCAAAGAGTGCCGAGATCACCTTTTTCCACTTTGGGCCGTCGGGGGGAGGGGATCTGGGGTCAAACATTCAGCGGTGGATCCGCCAGTTCCAAAGCGCCCCTGGCGCGGAAAAGGTTGAATCCAAAACGATGGGGGGTAGGAAGACGACGCTGGTAACCACTGAGGGGACCTTTTCCGCCGGGATGCCCGGGCAGTCGGCGATCCCCTTGGAAAACTACGCTCTTCTGGGGGCGATTGTGGAGGATCCCGCGGGGAACGTGTTTGTGAAAATGACCGGCCCGCGCGAAACGGTTCAGGCGGCGAAGCCCAAGTTTCTTGAGTTTCTCGAGGCCGCCAAACAATAGTCCGCCCCAGCCTTTCTGATGAGCACCTACTACACCTCCTCCCTTGTTGAGATCATCCACTACGTGAGCGACGCGTTGGTGCAGTGCGACGCGAGCACCAAGGTTGCGGAACTCTTTGGAGAGGAGTTTGACGACGTAGACTTTGAGATGGCGCTCTGCTGTTTTGAGGCCACCCACAGGCTGGCCTTTCGGGACGACCTGATCCAGGCTCCGATCGACCAGTACGAGGAACTCTCGTTGGAGGAGTTCCTCGACACCTATCTGGATTTGACCGAACAGAAGGATCCGCTGTTTGTGACCAAGCGCTTCCGCATATTCGAGGACGCCATCACCCGCGCCATTGCGGAGGAGCATTCGGGTCCGGAGGAGTTTTAGGGGCTATGGGCCTGCTGCTTTGAGCCCGGACCCTGCCGGCCCGTGAGAGAGGGGTGGGGGGCCCCGGGGGCCAACGGCACGGTTCCGATCGACAGCTTCGGTCTCATGCCGAGCGTGTCAAAAACAGTGTTTCCGTTGAGCCGTAGCGCTTCCGCCGCAGACACTCCCAGCCCGTGCCCTCTGGAAAAGTCCAGTTTTGAGCGACTTCCAGGATAAAGGTCCCGCCGGAGGACAGCAGCGGGGGAAGCTTTGGACTGCGCAGAAGTTCGTCGGCGAAATCTCTGTCCCCGGTTTTTTTGGAGTAGGGCGGGTCGGCGAAAACGAAGTCGAACGGGACCTGTGCCAATTTGGATTCCAGAAAGCGGAAGACGTCGTTGCACACGATCCTCGCCTGAAAGCGCGTCCTTGCGAGGTTTTCGGTGATGATTGCGCAGGCCTTGCGGTCTGCTTCCACCAGTGTGGCAGAAGCAGCTCCCCGGCTGAGCGCCTCGATCGCAATCGAACCGGTACCCGCAAACAAGTCGAGCACGCTGGCATGCTCGATCCCCACCCCCAAACTTGAAAAGATTGCGCCGCGGACCAAGTCCATCGTGGGGCGGAGGTCTGTTTTGGGTAGTTTCAGCGTGATGCCGCCCGCACTTCCGGAAATGACGCGCATGGACTATTCCGGCTTTGTCTGGGGCTCTGAGGCAACACCCTCGGCTCCGGCTTCCTTCGCTTCCTGCTTGGCTGGTTTGCGCGATTTAAGGAACCCTCCCAGAAACTGATCCACCACGCCCCCGAGCGCTCCGCCCACGACCGCGCCAATATTATCACCCACCAACTTATCCAGAAGGTCGGTTTGCGGCTTGTCCAAGGTTCCAGTCACCTGAAATGCCAGAGACCGGCGACCCGCCCCGTCAGTCGAGGAAAAACGCTTGTCAAACAGCTGCAATGCCTTGCCTCTGAGCATCTGCTCTGGCAGCGAGATCTGCGCCTGCAAAGAGAGTGCCCGTTTGAAATCGACCATCCCCGGCGCGCTCAACTGAATATCTCCCGCGTCGACCTCAAGACCTTCCAAGTACACCTTCCTGTCCGCAATCCGGATTTTGGAATGTGCTCTGCGCGCCCTAAGTTGAGCCAGTTCCTGCACTTGAAAAATCTGGCCAAGCATCTGGAGCACGCCCAGGCCCTTAAACATTCCGTTGGAAACCGTCAACTCGCCCCCACCTGCCCAAGTCTGCTGCTCCAGGGCAAGCCCTTCCAATCCGAGGCGCCCGTTTGCCAGTCCCGAAAGACGGAGGGAGGGCAACGCCTGACTCATCTTCTCCAAATCCACTCCGTCCAGCGAAAGGCCCGCACCGAAGTGCAACGGCCCGTCAAGACCCAGGCTGCCCGAGACTACAAGCTCTCCCCCTCCGCATTTAGCCGTGCACTCCTGAATGGACAGGCTTTCATCCTGAAGTTTGAGCCTTGCACGCACAGCTTCGACGGCCACCAGTTCCTGCCACATCCCTCGCTGCGCAACCAACTCCAAGCTCCCCTGTCCGGGTGAGGTTTCCTCGTACCGCAGACCCGCCCCTTCAATCTGGGCGTGCACACTACCGTTGGCCTTCATCCAGTCCACGGCTGCGTTGCTCACGACGAGGCCCTTTGTCATGCCAAAAACCTTGAGAATTCGGGAGGAAGCAGTTGTTTTGCCCTCCTCCGTGTTTTCTTTGGCCCCCTCGGCGCCATGTGCCGCCTCCGAAACCTTGGCGGCCTTATCGATCCGCACAAAGCGCACTTGGTCGACCCGCACCTCCAAAAACGTCAACCGTCCCCTCAGGCAGGCCCACAGACTGGGCCTCACAAAAACCGACTGCGCCGAAAGGGAGTCGCCGGTTGAGCTTGTCGCAGTCAATCCTTCCAGGGAAACACCACCGAGCATACCGACGGAACAGCGTTCAAATTGCACCGCCATTCCCGTCACCCGGGCCATTGCGTCCCGGACCCGCTGTTCTGAGAGGCCCAGGCGCAGCAATCCCTCCGCCAGCAGGAGAAATCCCAAAAGGACGGATGCAACAATTCCGAAACGGAAAAGGGGCGAATTGGAAGCCAGAGTCACGGCCCTTACTATAACCGAGTCATACCCCATTGTGAAAGGCGGAACGGGACGGCCCGGGCGAAACCTGCAGAGACGGAGCGCTTGTTTTCCTAATAATACCGCCAGAGCTACTTGCGTAAAAAGGTGGGTTTGTGAGTGGGTTGCAACCCAGGCACCGTACGCCGGTCTGCGCGCAACATGCGCGACTAGCGGCTCTCTGGTGATTTCCATGGATACCCCAATGACCATTAGATCTCGCCGCAGCCGGACCGAGTCTAACATACGAAATCCACCGACTTAGGAGACCGCAAAAGGAACATGCGCCACTTCCGATGGTCTAGCGCGGAGCCTAGGCCGCCAGAAAGCCCTTTGATTTCTCTCCTCTAACATGCAGTGCCAATCGCTTTTGACTCGCCTTCCTCCCAGCCGTAAAACCAAGGCCGGAGTGTGGTCCGAGGAGGTCCCAAAGCGAGGGTCTGTTGCTTTTTAAAATTCGACCCAAATCCGGCTAACCAGACCACCCACAATGCTCCCAACAAGTTCTCTATGTCCCGCCTCCGCCCGCTGACGAGCAACGCTCCGGCCATCCAACCGCTCCGTCGACCGCGCATCTGGTTCATCCCTGTCCTGCTGTTGGCCGCCATCATCGTCCCGTTTCTAATTTGGGGCAGTGCGTTTGAAACCCTTTTGAACCCGGTAGCCCTTAGGGTGTTCCTGGAAGGGAACCGCAGGTTTGCATGGCTCATCGGGATCGCGCTCCTCGTCGCCGACCTCTTCCTTCCGATTCCGAGCACGATTGTCATGTCTGCGCTTGGCTGGCTCTATGGCCCGCTCATCGGCGGCCTCGTCTCCTCCACTGGGTTGTTGCTCTCGGCCCAATTGGCATACCAACTTTCCCTGCGTTTCGGCCGACCCATTGCCGCTCGCCTCGCCGGTGAAGAAGGGCTCTCCTCGGCCGCTGCGTGGTTTTGCCGGGCAGGTGGCGCTTGCGTGGCCGTCTCCCGGTGTCTGCCAGTCCTCAGCGAGGCCATTGCCTGTCTTGCCGGTCTCAGTCGGTTTCCTCCGCGCGACTTCCTGACAGCCTCTTTCCTAGGCGCCATTCCCGCAGGCTACGCCTTTGCCTATATCGGCCATCTCGGCCGAGAAGACGCCACCGCTGCCACCGCGCTCAGCGTCGTCCTCCCCGTCCTGCTCTGGTGTGTTTACCGCAGACTTTCTCGCACGAGCGCTCCCAAATCCACGCAAGGAACCAGCGTAGGTGGAGCCTAAGCTGCTTATTTGTAAAGCGGGACCCTTTTCTTTTCCCCTTCAAAGGGGCATTTACAGCCCTGAGCGGTCAGGAGGGTTTCCTGCAGAGCGCTGATGGCTTAAAGAGAGGAGGCACTCCGTGCCCCGGCCTGCCGTGCATTAGAAGGAGGCGATCTTTAGCCTCTGTCAGGAGATGCCGGGACGACATTCCGCGCTTACACACTTTTGCTTGCTCGCTCCGCGGCTCCACGGATCCGGACCCATTCAGACCGATTGGCGGCCTTCCAAACGAATCTCCCCACTTGGGATTCCTCGGCCCAGGCTTTCAAAACGGCTGGTATGGAGGAAAGCGCGGCGGTTCACTGGGTGCTTGGAGGGGGAGCAGAAACTCCAATGCATTTCCGCTTCTACTCTCAAGTGGGTGAAGTGCATTCCGGCGCCCAGTGAGCTGCTCCCCCGGCTGTTGAAAGGGGCCTTTGGAGGTTGTCGCCAACCGTCCGCCCATCCTTGCCGGGGCTGCAGGCACTTTCTTGCGCGGCCTAGGCAGTCCTGTGTAAGGCTTGCGGTGTGCGGCTCGTTCCGGCGAGGGTAGGAGTTAAATCGCCATGAACGTTTCCAGTCCGCTGCAAGCACTACTTTTTTTGGGTGTGACATACTGTCTGACCGCTTCGGCGCAGGAGCCGGTGGTCTCGTTGGAGGCCGCAAAAGAGTTGGGCCGACAGAAATCGCGCTTCCTGAAAACGGCGGCGGTGGCGGAGAAGGCCACGGGGGAGGCGCCTGTCGCGAACGTCGCCGATTTCCACAGCCTTGTGGAGCCGCTCCTCTTGAAGAGTTGCTCCGGCTGTCACGGGCCGAGGAAGGCAGAAGGGAGGCTACGGCTCGACAAGCTCGACGCCGACCTGCTGCAGGGGGCGGACGTGGACCGTTGGAGAGAGGTTTACAATGCGCTCGTAAAGGGGGAGATGCCTCCCGACGACTCGCAGGAGGAGAGGCTTACCGAGCAGGCGCGGGGCGTCTTGGTGCAGTGGCTTGGGGAGGAAATCCACAAGGCTTCGACCCTGCGTCGAGGAACCGCGGCGGGATCCACTTTCA
>JBIKSY010000445.1:0-8008 GCA_044348365.1 Chthoniobacteraceae bacterium | reverse complement strand
ATAACAACTTCGGCCAGCTGGGCAACAGCTCGACGACTACTCAGTTCAACTCGCCGGGCCGCGTGGGTGGAATTTTCGCCACCAAGCGGGCCACTGCTATCTCTGCGAGCAACTCCACCGTGTTTGCTACCGGTGAGGACGGGCAGCTGTACGGCTGGGGGAACAACGCCTACGGCCAACTCGCCAACGGCACCTCCGTCACCGCCCTCACCCCCACCCTGGTGCTGGGTTTCTCGGGCAAGGTCATCCAGTCCTTCGCTGCCGCAGGCAGTTCCGGTGCCGCACTCACCTCCGACGGACAGCTCTACGGCTGGGGCTACAATGCCTGGGGGATGGTCGGCGACGGCACCTTCACAAACAGGACCGTGGCGACGCTCATCTCCAATTCAGGCGCCCTCTCGGGCCGTCGGATGTCCGGGTTCGGCTACGCCGGGCCGGCTAACAACGTGTCGGCGACCGCCGGCGGCGGGGGCACCCAGGGAACGGTCTTTGCCCTGGACGCTGCGCGGGTGACTTTCACGGCCCAACCACAGTCGGCCTCCGTGGTGGAGGGCTCCACCCTGACACTCTCCGCCGGGGTGCACGCCCCCGGCATCTCCGTCCGTTACCAGTGGAAGAAGCAGACCACCGTCGACGGCAACCCGGCCTGGGTGTCGATTCCTGGCGAAGAGTCCACCCAGTACACCATCGCTTCGCTGACGGCGTTGACGGCGGGCACCTTCGCGCTGGAGGCCTCCACTCCGGCGGGTGCGGTGCTCAGTTCCCCCGCAGCGGTGGGACTGCTCACCACGCTTCCCGCCTTCGACCTTTCAGCGACCCCAGCCCCGGTGAACCTCAACCTCGGAGACACGCTGAATCTGAGCGTGGCCCTGACCGGGGGCACCAACCCGATGACCTATCAGTGGCGCAAGGACGGGGTGCCAATCTCCGGAGCCAACCAGGCGACCTACACGTTGGCCAACGCCGGCGCCACCGCTTCGGGCAGGTACACGCTCACTGCCACTAACGGACTGGGGAGCGCCACCAGCGCGGTGATTCAGGTGCAGGTCGGGCCGGTCGACACCGGCACGGTGACCGCCGGCAGCCTGATTGCCTGGGGCCAAAATATCAGCGGGCAGGTCGGCGACGGAAAAGGACTCGGCAAGGCCGCCTTCACCCCCGTGGACAAGAGCGGCCTGCTCGCCGGAAAGACCGTCACCGCCCTGGCCGTCGGCCAGAGCCATTCGCTGGCGCTCACCTCCGAAGGCAAGGTGTATGCGTGGGGTTACGGTTCTTACGGCCAGCTGGGGCACGGCAGCACTCTTGCCTACCAGCCGACGCCGGTGGCGGTGGTCTCCACGGGGGTGCTCGCTGGCAAAACCGTGACCGCCATCGCCGCGGGCAACACCCATTCGCTGGCGCTTACCAGCGAGGGCAAGGTGTACGCCTGGGGCGGAGGTGGGCCCAACTACGGCCACCTCGGTAACAACACGACGACCAACGTGAACGCGCCCGTGGCGGTGGACACATCGGGCGTGCTGGCGGGGAAAACCGTCACTCAGATCGCGGCTTTCGGAGAGTACAGTGTGGCGCTCACCTCAGAGGGCAAAGTCTACGGCTGGGGCTACAATGCCTTCGGCCAGCTGGGCGACAATTCCACCAGCCAGCGGAACGTCCCCGTGGCCGTCGACATGAGCGGCGTGCTCGCCGGGAAGACCGTCACCGCCATCGCCCCCGGCAACAACTCCACGTTGATGCTCACCAGCGATGGGATGGTCTTTGGGTGTGGGCTGGGCACCACCGGCCAGCTGGGCCACGGGCTTGCGGCCAATTCTTCCGTGCCCGTAGCCGTGAACATGACCGGTGCATTAGCCGGCAAGATGGTGAGCAAGATCGCTTCTGGCCTCAGCTACACGCTGGCGCTCACCACTGACGGCCAGTTGTTCGCGTGGGGGGCGAACGCCAGCGGCCAGTTCGGGGACGGCACGCTCAACAATTCGCTCGACCCCGTCCTTGTCGCGCCAAACGGCGCGCTGGCCGGCAAGAGCATCGCCGCGCTGAGCGCCGCCAACACGTATTCGATCGTGCTCACCACCGACGGGAAGCTGGTAGGGTGGGGGACCAACCTCTACGGCCAGCTGGCGAAGGGCGATTTTGTAGCCACCTACGTGCCCGCACTGCTGAACGTGCCCGCCTCGCAAACGGTCACCCAAATCGCTACGGGCAACGCTTCGCACGTGCTGCTTTTGGCCGGCTCCGGCGACGCCTATTCCAGCGGGTACAACTACTATGGCCAGGCAGGCGACGGCACGTTGCCCTACAACTACACCCCGGCCTACCTGTCGGCCTCCGCCTTCGGGGGCAAGACGATTGGCACGGTCAGCGGCGGTCTGACCCATTCCATGGTGCTGACCACGGACGGCTCGCTGTTTGCCTGGGGCAACCACAACAACTTTCAGCTCGGCACCGGGGTGGCCTACATCCCCAACCTCGTGGGAGGGTCCTCCGCAGTGTATCCGTCCTTTAACGTGCCCCAGCTCGTGGATGCAGGGTACACACTCGGAGCCGTTTCCGCAGGGAACAACCATTCGCTGGCGGTCACCTCCGACGGCCGCCTGATGGCCTGGGGCTACAATCCAAACGGCCAGCTGGGTTTCGGCAACTACACCTCCACCTCGCTCCCCTCACTGGTGCCCACGGTGCCGGCAACCGCGGGCAAGGTTTTTGTCTCGGTGGTGGGAATGGGTGAGAGTTCGCTGGCCCTGGCCTCCGACGGCAAGGTCTTCGCCTGGGGCGCCGGCGGCAGCGGCCAGATGGGCGGGGGCACCCTCAACACCTCTCCCTTCCCGGTCCTGGTGGGGGGCACCAGCGCCTTCGCGAGCAAGACGGTCATTTCCATCGCAGCGGCCGCCAACGGCACTAGCGGCTATGCGGTGACCCTGGACGGAAAACTCTTCGCGTGGGGCGCCAACGGCAGCGGCCAACTGGGACTGGGCAACACGACGACCACAACGCTTCCCACGCAGGTGTCCCTGCTCGGGACCGTCGGTGGCACCACCGCCCCCGTGGATGTTTCCGCCGTTGCGGTGGGCGCCACCCACGTGCTGGCGCTAGCCGCCAACGGCCAGCTCTTCGCCTGGGGCGCCAACGGCAGCGGTCAGCTCGGCACAGGCGGCACCACCACCGCCACCCTGCCCGTGCCCGTCCTCATGGGCGCCATGGCCGGCAAAACCGTCATCGCCATCGCCGCAGGCGGCAACACCTCGCTGGCCCTGACCTCCGACGGCTACGTCTACGCCTGGGGCGACAACTCCGGGGGCAGTGTCGGGGACGGCACCAACGTCTCGACCCGGACCCTGCCGGTGTTGGTCTCCGCACCCAGCGGGATCGCCGGTTCGCTCAACTCGATTGGTTTTGCCTATGCCTCCGGCTTCGCCTGGTCCGGCGCAAAACCGGCGTTCATGGTCAATCCCCAGTCGGTGGCCGCAACGGCGGGGAGTGCGGTGAGCTTGTCCTGCATGCTCAACGTCACCGGGGTCCCGGCCTCCTACCAGTGGAAGAAGGAAACCATCGTGGGGGGGACGAGCAGCTACGTCCCCATCCCGGGCGCCACCGGTCCGGTGTATTCCATCGCTTCGCTGGATGCGACTTCCGCCACCAGGTACGTGCTTGAAGCCATCACTCCGATCGGGGTCGCCGTCTCGCAACCGGCGGAGGTGGGGATCCTTTCCACCGCGCCCGCCTTTGACCTCACGCTTTCGCCGGACCCGGTCAACCTGAACGTGGGGGATGCGCTTTCGCTGAGCTTTACGCCCTCGAGCGGCTCGGGCCCCTTCACCTACCAGTGGCGCAAGGACGGGGTCGCCCTCGCCGGCGCCACGCAGGCGGTGTACGCGCTCAATCCGGCGCCGGCCAGCGCATCGGGGCGCTACACGCTGACGGTTACCAACGGTCTGGGCAGTGCGACCAGCGTGGCCGTCGAGGTGCAGGTCGGCCCGGTGGCCACGGTGACCGGCGGCAGCCTGCTGGCCTGGGGTTCCAACCTAAGCGGGCAGATTGGGGACGCCAAGGGCATCGGGCGCACGACCTTCGTGCCGGTCGACAAGACCGGCGTGCTCGCGGGCAAGACCGTCGTGCAGGTGGCAGCCGGCGCTCTGCATTCGCTGGCGTTGACCTCCGACGGCAAGATCTACGCCTGGGGCATCAACACCTACGGCCTTCTGGGCAATCCCGTGTCAGGTTTTTCAGCCGTCCCGGTGCCCGTCAACCAGACGGGCGTGCTTGCGGGCAAGACTGTCACCGCCATTGCCGCGGGCTATTACCACAGCCTGGCGCTGACTTCCGAGGGCAAGGTGTACGCCTGGGGCTACGGTGGCCTGGGATGTCTCGGCAACGGGCTGGCCGCCAACTCCAGCGTGCCTGTGGCGGTCACCGCCACCGGGGTGCTCGCCGGCAAGACGGTCACCCAGATCGCCGCCTACGGGGATTTCAGTGCGGCACTGACCAGCGACGGACAGGTTTTCACCTGGGGCGCAAACACCTACGGCGGTCTGGGCAACGGCACTTCTGTCCAAGCCAATGTGCCGGTTGCAGTGGTGACAACCGGGGTGCTCGCGGGCAAGACAATCACCAGCATCGCCTGCGGTATCTACCACATGGTGGCGGCCAGTTCAGATGGGCAGCTCTTCGCCTGGGGCTACGGTACCTACCACCAGCTCGGGACCGGAAGCGCCCTTCCGACCAATCCTTCCCCGGTGGCCGTAAACATGAGCGGCGCCCTGGCCGGGCGTTCCGTGGTCTCCGTGGCCGCCGGCTACTACCATTCCATGGCGTTGACGGCGGAGGGCGACGCCTTCGCCTGGGGTTATAATCCCAGCGGTCAGATGGGCAACGGCGGTTCCGCCATTTACCAGACCACACCCGGCTCGATCATGCCCACCGCCGCCATGGCTGGCAAAACCCTTTCGGCATTGGCCGGAGGTTTTTACAGCTCCTACCTGTTGGCAAGCGACGGCTCCCTTTTCGGCACCGGTAACAATGCCAGCGGCCAGTTGGGCAGCGGCGACTTTGTGCGCACGCTTTCGCCGGTCGCGGCCGTGGCGCCCGCCGGGGTGACGCAAATCGCCGGCGGTGCGGGCTCTCATGCGGTGCTCCTTACCGCCGGCGGCGAGGTTTACTCCGCCGGTTACAATGCAAACGGCCAGATCGGGGACGGCACCACCTTCAATGTTTCGACTCCCCTGGTCCTACCCGCCTCCGCCTTCGGGGGTCGAACGTTGGGCGCTCTTTCGGGCGGCGCCGGCCATTCCCTGGCGTTGATGACCGACGGCGCCTTGTATGCCTGGGGGAACAACAGCTATGGCCAGGTGGGCACGGGCGTGGTGAATCTCACCAACCTCTCGGGCGGCGGAGTCACCTCCATTTTGGTTCCGGCCAACGTGCCGCAGTTGCTGGCCACGGGCAGCATCGCCGCAGTCTCCGGGGGGGGCAACCACTCGGTGGCGGTCAACACCTCGGGCAAGCTGTTGTCGTGGGGTTACAACACGTTTGGCCAGCTGGGTAATGGCACCTTTACGGATACGAACGTGCCCGCGCTTCTCCCGGAAACCGCCCTGATCGCCGGAAGGACCTTTGCCTCGGCGGCGGCAAATGTGGATGCCTCTCTTGCACTTACCACCGACGGCAAGCTCTATGCCTGGGGCAACGGCGCCAGCGGCCAGCTCGGCAACGGCACCCTTGTGGCTTCATCGGTGCCCGTCCTTTTGGGAGGCACCTCCAACCTTTCCAGCCAGACCGTGGTGGCCATGGCGACATCACCGAACGGAGCGACTGCCTACGCGGTGACGCTCTCCGGCAAACTGTACGCCTGGGGGGCCAACCCCTACGGTCAGATTGGAAATGGGACCACGGTCAATGTCCTCTCTCCTCTGGAAATCCCGTTGCCTTCCTCCGGTGGTGGCGGCGGCGCCGCCAAGGCGGTGGTGGCGGTGGCCGCCGGTTCCAACCATGTGTTGGCACTCAGCTCCGACGGCCAGCTTTATTCCTGGGGCTACAACCTTTCCGGGCAGCTGGGCAACGGCACCTCCGGCACCGGCGCCCAAGCCAACACCCCGACGCCCGTTTCTCCGGGGGCGATTGGTTCCAAGACCGTGGTCGCCATTTCCGCCAGCAACAACCATTCGCTGGCGATGACCTCCGATGGCTATGTCTACGCCTGGGGGGCAAATGCGGAGGGTAACTTGGGCGATGGCACGCTCATCAACCGCGCCGTGCCCACCCTCGTTTCCACTCCGGCCGAACTCACCGGCAAACTCAACGCCATTTCCCAGGTCGGCCCCACGGGCTTTGCCTGGTCAGGTGGCGCGCTTGCCTTCACGGTGCAGCCCCAGTCCGCAGCGGCGCTCGAGGGCGGGTCCGTTTCCCTTTCCGCACTGCTCCACGCCCCGGGGGTGCCGGTCTCCTACCAGTGGAAGAAGGAAGCCACCGTCTCCGGCGTGGCCAAATACGTCGCCATCGCGGGCGCCACCAGCCCGCTCTATCCGATTGCGGCCGTCAACGCGGCCTCCGCCGGGCGCTATGTGCTCGAGGCGCTCACCCCGCTGGGCGCGGTGCTCAGCACCCCCGCCGAGGTCACCGTGCTCACCGCGCCGCCCGCCTTCGATCTGACCGTCAATCCCGCCCCCATCACGCTCAATGCTGGCGACGCGCTTTCGCTGTCGCTGTCGCTGGCCAGCGGTTCCGGGCCCTTCACCTACCAGTGGCGCAAGGACGGCGCCCCCATTTCCGGCGCGACCTCGGCCACCTATTCGGTGGCCACCACCAAGGCGGGCGACAGCGGCGTCTACTCGCTGACGGTCAGCAACATTCTTGGCAGCACCACGAGCAACACCATCGCCGTGACCGTCGTCGCGCCGCCCGCCGACACCACCCCCACCGTCCTGGCCTGGGGCAACAACATCAGCGGTCAGATTGGCGACGGCAACGGCATCGGCCGCAACAACTACGTGCCCGTCGACACCACCGGCGTCCTGGCCGGCAAGACCATCGTCAAGTACGCCGCCGGCAACAACCACGCGCTGGTCCTCACCAGCGACGGCAAGCTTTTTGCCTGGGGGCAGAACAACCGCGGCCAGTTGGGCAACGGCACCGCCGTCAACTCGCCGGTCCCCGTGGCCGTGAACATGAGCGGGGTGCTGGCCGGCAAGACCGTTGTGGCCATCGCCGGCTGCCTTGACAGCTCGGCCGCACTCACCAGCGACGGCAAGGTCTATACCTGGGGCAACAACGGCAACGGGCAGCTTGGCGTGGGTTCGGTCATCGATTCGCAGGTGCCCGTCCCCGTGGTGACCGGCGGCGCCCTTGCCGGGAAGGTCGTCACCCGGATTGCCTGCGGCTACTCCCACATGCTGGCGCTCACCCAGGACGGGCTGCTCTTTGGCTGGGGCCTCAACAGTTCCTACCAGCTGGGCAACAATACCACCACGCAAGCTACCGTTCCTACCGCCGTCACCATGACGCCGCTGGCGGGCAAGACCGTGGTGAAGCTCGTTTCCCATAACTTCCACAGCTTTGTGCTCACTCAGGACGGCCTGCTCTTTGGCTGGGGCTACAACAACTTCGGCCAGCTCGGCAACGGCACCGGTGTAAACGCCCAGATCCCCACGGCGGTGACGCAGACCGGAGTCATGGCCGGCAAGACCCTCACCGACGTGGCCGTCGGGATGCAACACTCGCTGGCCTTGAGCAGCGATGGGCAGGTCTTTTCGTGGGGCTGGAACGCCCACGGCCAGCTGGGGGTCAACTCCACCGTCACCAGTTCGCTGCCCGTTTTGGTCACCGGCTTTGGAGCGCTCAACGGGAAGGTGGCCACCGCCATCGGCGCCACGTGGCACCAGTCGCAGGCCCTCACCAGCGAGGGGAAGGTGGTGTCCTGGGGGATGAACGAGCAGGGCCAGTTGGGCACCGGCGACTACGTGACCTCCTGGATACCGGTCAACTCCAACCTGCCTGCCGGCAAGACCTTTTCTTC
>JBIKSY010000183.1:0-8096 GCA_044348365.1 Chthoniobacteraceae bacterium | reverse complement strand
ATGCGGCCGTGAACGACCGCGTCAATACAACCTGGTCGGTGTGGATGGGCACCTCCATGGCGTGCGCGCAGTGTCACACCCACAAGTTCGATCCGATCACGCACAACGAATACTTCAGCTTCTACGCGTTGCTCAACCAAACCGAGGACGCCGACCGCAATGACGAGGCGCCGCTGCACTCTTTTTACCTGCCCGAGGAAGGGCAGGCCAAAAAGCAGCTCGAACAGAAGCTGGCGGGTTTGGAGGAGCGCTTTAAGACGCCGCAAGCCGAATGGAAGCAGGGGTTCGAGGCGTGGGACGCGGCGTTTCCGCGGGCGGTGGCCTGGCAGGCGCCCGTTCCAAAGGCGGCGCGCTCTCTGCGTGCGGCGGCAGCCTCGGTCCGGGAGGACGGCTCCGTGCTGGTGGCAGCCTCCGAGAAGGGGGCAGACAAGTATTACGTGGATCTGCCGCTGGGCGAGGGGGCTTGTAGCGTGCTCAAGCTCGAAACCGTTGCCGACGCGAAGCTTCCGGGGGGCGGCGCAAGTCACGGGGCAAACGGGGCGTTTGTACTCGATGCGGTGCGGGCCACCCTCATTCCGGGGGGTTTGCCCGGCAGGAGCGCCCGGTTTGTGCGCGTGGAGCTCACCGGCGCGACACGGCCCTTGCAGGTGGCGGAGTTGGAAGTCTTCGCCGGGGGCAGGAATGTCGCGCTTTCTGGGACCGCCGGGGCGAGTGATGCCAACGGCGAGGCGGTGGCGGCCCGGGCTGTGGACGGCAAAAGCAGTGGAGAGGCGACGGCACTGATCACCCGCGGTGAAAAGCCGGGCGAGTTTCTCGAATTGGACCTGGGAAGTGCGCAGCGGGTCGAAAAGATCCGTGTATCGGTTCCCACCACCGGCGGCTACTATTTGGGCGGGTTCAAGTTGGTGCTGCTGGACGCAAACAAGAAGGCCGTTTGGACGCAGCTCGAGGGCGACCTGCGGGAGGCCTCCAAGGAGTTTGAGCCGCAGGAGGGGGCGGAGCTGAAGTTTGGTGCGGTTTATGCCACGGCGGCGGCCGGCGCGTTTGAACTGAACGCGGTGGCGGGGCTCAAGCCGAAGGATCCCGCGAACCGGAACAAGGGATGGAACGTGGCCAACAGCGTGAAGCCGCAGGGGCTCACGCTCGTATTGGAAAAGCCTTTGCAGGCCAAGGCGGGCGATGTGTTGCGCGTGGAACTGGACCAGCAGACGCGCAAGAAGGAACAGCACCTCGCCTCCTTCGCCCTCAAGCTTACCGCGGACGCGGGGGCCGAACTTGCGGCGGCCATTCCGGCAAATCTGTCGGCCGTGGCCGCGCTAGCGGTGGAGAAGCGGAGCGCCCAGCAATCGGCGCAGTGGGAGGATTATTACGTGCGCAACCACGCGCCCGAGGCCAAGGCGGAGCGTGATTTGCTGGCGGCGTCCAAAAAGGAGCTGGAGGCGATGAAGCCCAATACGGTGCCCATCCTGCGCGAACTTGCGGCGGACAAGCACAGAACGACCAAGGTTCAGCTTCGTGGTAATTTCCAGAATCTGGGGGATGAGGTGCGGCCGGGGGTGCCCTCGGTGTTACCCGCGCTCTCGGCCGCGGACGGGGTGAAGCCCAACCGACTCGACATGGCAAAATGGATTGTGAGTCCCGAGAATCCGCTGACGGCACGCGTGCTGGCCAACCGTTTCTGGGAAGTGATTTTTGGGGTGGGCATTGTGCGCACCAGCGAGGAGTTCGGGGCACAGGGGGAAATGCCGGTCCACCCTGACTTGCTGGACTGGCTGGCTACGGAGTTCGTTCGTACCGGGTGGGACACGAAGGGTTTTCTCAAAATGTTGGTGACCTCGGCTGCCTACCAGCAGTCCTCGGTTGTGACGCCGGAGACCCAGGAAAAGGATCCGGAAAACCGGTTTCTGGCCAGGGGCCCCCGGTTTAGGAGCTCAGCTGAAGTGCTGCGGGATCAGGCGCTGTTTGTGAGCGGGATTCTGAGTCCGAAGCTTTACGGCAAGCCGGTGCGCCCGCCCAAGCCGGACATGGGGCTATCCACCGCGTTCGGCCGTGGCAACGACTGGATCACCAGCACGGGGGAGGACCGGTTCAGGCGGGCCCTTTACACAGAGATCCGCCGCAACAGCCCCTACCCAAGTTTCGCCACCTTTGACGCCCCCAACCGCGAGGTGTGCACCCTGCGGCGCGGGCGTACCAACACCCCCTTGCAGGCACTGGTGACGCTCAACGACCCTGCCTTCATCGAGGCGGCCCAGGCGCTGGCCCGGCGGGTTTTTGCCGAGGCCGGCACCGACCGCGACCAGCGCATCCGGCATGCCTTCCGACTGGTGCTTTCCCGGGCGCCCTCGGAGCCCGAATTGCGCCGGCTCGGGCAGCTCCTCGAGGAGTCCCTGCAGAACTTTGCCGCCGACAAGCCGCGCGCCCTCAAGATGGCGGTCGACCCAATCGGCCCGCTGCCGCCTGGGACGGATCCGGTTGAACTCGCCTCCTGGACCGCCTTTTCCAACGTATTGCTCAACCTCGATGAGTCGCTGATGCGCCGCTAAATCCCCTCGTGTCTGTTTTTATGAACCTCGATCCTTCCCTTCCTTTACAGCGCCTGGAGCAGCAGACCCGCCGCAACTTCCTGCGCAACACCAGCCAGTTCAGCCTCGGCGCAATCGCCCTAGACACTCTGTTGCAGCGTGACGCGGGCGCCGCCATTCTCGCGGACAACCCGCTCGCCCCGCGTGCCGGACACTTCAAGTCCAAGGCCAAGCGCGTGATTTACCTGCACATGTCCGGAGGCCCGCCGCACCTGGACATCTTCGACTACAAGCCCGAGTTGGTGAAGCGCAGCGGCCAGGAGTGTCCCGACGACTTTCTCAAGGGGCGGCGCTTTGCTTTCACCACCGGCGTGCCAAAGCTGATGGGAACGCCCCGCACCTTTGGTCAGTACGGCCCCGGGGGGATCTGGATGTCGGACGCGGTACCTAATTTCCAGCGGGTGGCGGGGGATGTGACCGTGGTGCGTTCCATGAAGACCGACGAGTTCAACCACGCGCCAGCGGAACTGCTGCTCTACACCGGTTCGCCACGCCAGGGGCGGCCGTCTATGGGTTCTTGGGTCACCTACGGTTTGGGGACCGAGAACGAAAACCTGCCCGGGTTTGTTGTACTGATCTCCTCCGGCACCCAACCCAGTGGGGGGCAGGGGTGCTGGGGCAGCGGTTTTGTGCCCTCGGTTTACCAGGGGGTGCAGTGTCGTTCAAAGGGAGATCCGGTGCTGTACGTGTCGGACCCCGCCGGAATGAACCGCGAGGCGAGGCGCCAGACGCTGGACGCACTCAAGGATCTCAACCAACTGCAGGCGTCTGAGTTGGGCCACCCTGAAACGGCGACCCGGATCGCCCAGTACGAACTGGCCTACCGAATGCAGACCTCGGTGCCCGAGGTCATGGACATTTCCCGGGAACCGGCTGCGGTGTTGGAGGCCTACGGGGCCCAGCCCGGGGAGGCCAGTTTTGCGAACAACTGTCTGCTGGCGCGCCGCTTGGTTGAGCAGGGGGTGCGCTTTGTGCAGCTCTTTGACTGGGGCTGGGACTTTCACGGCACCGGGCCGGGAGAGGACATCCGTGACGGGCTCACCAAAAAAATGAGCCGCACCGACAAGCCAGTCGCCGCTTTGCTGGAGGATCTTAAGCAGAGGGGCCTGCTCGACGACACCATCGTAGTGTGGGGCGGGGAGTTCGGGCGCACGCCCTTCCGGGAGGGACGCACCTCCGGCGGCGCCGTGCTTGGGCGCGACCACTATCCGGACTGCTTTTCGTTGATGCTGGCCGGCGGCGGCTTCAAGCGGGGCTTCTCCTACGGCGCCACCGATGAGCTCGGGTTCGGCGTTTCGGAAAACCCGGTGCACGTCCACGATCTGCAGGCTACCATCCTGCACCAGCTTGGCTTTGACCACGAGAAGCTGACCTACCGCTTCCAAGGCCGCGATTTCCGGCTTACGGATGTGCACGGCAAGGTTGTGAAGGAACTGCTCGCCTAGCCTCGGCCGATGGGACGGTCCCCCTCGATCTCGGCGGAGCTCCTGCTCACCGCCTACCGGCAGGGGATCTTTCCCATGGCCGATCCCGACGGGGCGATGTCCTGGTATTCGCCCGACCCGCGGGGGGTGATTCCGCTTGAGGAGTTTCACCTACCCCACGGGTTGAAGCGGACGCTGGCCAAGGGGCTTTTCGAGGTGCGCATCAACACGGCCTTCGGCTCGGTACTCGAGGGGTGCGCCAACCGGAAGGAGACCTGGATCGACGGGCGGATCAAGCAGAGCTATCAAGAACTGCACCGGCTGGGCTTCGCCCATTCGGTGGAGGCCTGGCAGGGGGACGTGCTCGGGGGCGGCCTGTATGGGGTGGCTTTGGGTGGCGCCTTTTTCGGCGAATCCATGTTTCACACCGTCACGGATGCCTCTAAGGTTGCGCTCCACGCGCTGGTACAGCGCATGCGCCAGCAGGGCTTCGGACTGCTCGACCTGCAGTGGGTCACCCCGCATCTGGCCAACTTCGGCGCCCGCGAAATCTCCCGGTCCGAATACCTCCGTCAGTTGGATGTGCAGTTGGAGCGCCGTTGTTGTTTTGCCGGCAAATAGGCGGGGCCAGAGTGGTGACCTTCCTCGCGGTTGGGGAGGGAAGGGGTAAGCGATGGATGCGCTTTGGAGCCCGGCCGCGCGGTCTCGTTTTTCTTTCCAAGCCGGCCGGTTCGGCTACGGTAGCGGGCTTCCGATGAGCGCCGAACTCTCTACCTCCGAACTCTCCGATCGCTATGTGATTCCGACCTACGGCCGGTTCAAAGTGAGCTTGGAGCGAGGGGCGGGCTGCAGGGTGTGGGACGAGGACGGGCGCCAGTACCTAGACTTTGGAGCGGGAATTGCCGTCACCTCGCTGGGACACTGCCACCCTCGTGTGGTCGCTCGGATGCGGGAACAGCTCGGTGTGCTCGTCCACACTTCCAATCTCTACTACACCCGGCCGCAGGCCGAACTGGCCAGACGGCTGGTTGAACTCGTCGGCGCTCCGGGAAAGGTGTTTTTTTGCAATTCCGGTGCGGAGGCCAACGAAGCGCTCTACAAACTCACGCGCAAGTTTGGGAACGAATGTAACGGGTTCGCGCATGCCTCCGGAGGAACCTCCAACCCGGACGCGCCCGTGCGGCGGGGTATTGTCTCGATGCTTGGTTCCTTCCACGGGCGGACGCTGGGGGGCATTGCCGCTACCGGGCAGGACAAGGTGAAGAAGGGGTTTGAGCCCGCGGTGGAGGGCTTCTCCCACACCGCCTTCAACGACACTGAGGCGCTGCGGGACGCCGCCGAGGCGCCCGGCTTGGCGGCCATCCTGCTCGAACCCATTCAGGGTGAGGGTGGTATCCATGCGGCAAGGCCGGAGTTTTTACGCGAGGCCCGCGCTCTGTGCGAGCGGCACTCGCTGCTTTTGCTTTTTGACGAGGTTCAGTGTGGCCTCGGCCGTTCGGGTGACTGGAACGGCTGGGACTCCATTGCCCCCGACGTCAAGCCCGACGCCGTTTCCTGGGCCAAGGGCATCGCCGGCGGCTTTCCGCTCGGTGCGGTTTGGGTCAGCGCCCGGCCCGTGCAGATGCGCTCGGGCGAAATCAAGCCGTTGTGCGACCTGCTGGGCCCGGGCTCCCATGGGACCACTTTTGGCGGCACACCGTTGATCTGCGCTGGCGCGCTCGAAGTGCTTTCGGTCATCGAGGAGGAGCATCTTTTGGAGAACACCCGTGCCCAGGGCAGCCGCGCGGTGGCCGCCCTCAAAGCGCTTGCCTCGCCTTGGATCCGCGAGGTGCGGGGTTTGGGACTGCTCTTGGGGATCGAACTTTCCGCGGACTTCGCCGCGCAGTGCGGACTGCCTCCCGGCAGAGCCCCCTCCTTGTTTCTGGTGGAACGCCTGCATGCCGCGGGCCTGCTCACCATCCCTTCCGGAACCCACACCATCCGCTGGCTGCCGCCCTTGACTGTGACGGCCGCCGAGGTGGACGAAGCCGTTGGAATTCTTTCCAGCGTGCTTGCAAGTCTGCCCCGTTCCTGAGTCTTTGCTGCCTCCGCACTTCGCCGCTTCTCCGTCATGAAACATCTGCTTTCCATTGAGTCCCTGCATCGGCAGGAGATTTACGAGATCCTCGAGCTGGCCGACTCCATGAAGGCGACCCGGGGCCACCACGATTGGCTGCCGCTGGCGGGCCAGTGCTGGGCCCTGATTTTCAGCAAGTCTTCCACCCGGACGCGGGTCTCCTTTGAAGTGGGCATCCGCGAACTGGGCGGCAGCGTCATGTTTCTTTCGGCGGCCGACATCCAGCTTGGCCGCGGCGAACCCATCGAAGACACCGCCCGCGTCATGGGCCGCCTGCTCGACGGCGCGGTCATTCGGACGTTCCGTCAGTCCGACGTAGAGGTTTTTGCCGAATTCTCCCAGATTCCCACCATCAACGCGCTCACCGACGACGAGCATCCCTGTCAGATTTTAGCCGACCTTCAGACCATCCGCGAGAAACTCGGCGGGGTCGAGGGGCGCTCGGTTTGCTTCATCGGCGACGGAGCCTGCAACGTGGCTGCCTCGTGGCTGTGGGCTGCGGCCAAGTTGGATTTTGAGCTACGCATCGCCGCTCCAGCCGCCTTTCAGCCCTCCCCAGACCTGCTCGAACGGCTCGGCCGACAGGCCAGAGTCGTGCTGCTTGAGGACCCGATGGAGGCGGCAAGAGGAGCGGATGTTTTGTACACGGATGTTTGGGTTAGCATGGGCAAGGAGGAGGAGGCAGCGCTGCGGCTTTCCGCTCTGGCACCCTACCAGATCAACGAAACCCTGCTGGCGCAGGCCGCACCCAAGGCGCTTGTCATGCACTGTCTGCCCGCCTATCGGGGCAAGGAAATCTCGGCGGAGGCTTTCGAACTCCATGCTGACACGCTGTTTGACCAGGCGGAGAACCGACTGCACGCCCAGAAGGCGGTGCTGCAACTTGTGGCCGGGCGGCGCTAAAGCTTGTTTACAGATGCCCAAAGGCAGGTTGCGATGAACGGCACGCGCCTTACCCTGGGGGAATCTCCTGTGCGAGAGCAAGGAAGCGATCAGCAGATCGCGCGGTGCTAAAGAGGCCCCGGTCACGGAGGCAAAAGCGAGGGGCCACGGACCAAGAAGGATTGGTCGGCTGACCAACTGCGGCTTGAGGAGTCAGCGAAAGGTGGTCCAATAAAAACAGCGAAGAACCCAGATCTCACCCGAACTCCGATTTGAAAGCACACCTTCCTAACCATCCCACCCGCCTTTATTTCATCCGCCACGGAGAAGTGGAGGAGCGTTACCACCGGATTTTCGGAGGCTCGCGGATCGACATGGATCTCTCGCCCCTCGGCCACCTTCACGCGCAGGCGCTTGCCAATTGGTTCGGCGAAAGTCCGCTGGACGCGGTTTACATGAGCCCCATGCAGCGGGTCCGGCAGACGGCCTCGCCTCTGCTGGAAGCGAGGCGCCTGCAGCCGGTCGTGCTCGAGGATTTGCGGGAAGTCGATTTCGGGGACTGGACCGGCTACGGTTGGCAGGACATTCAGGCGAAGTTCGGCGTTGTGGCGTTCGACTGGCTTGAGACCCTGGACAACGGGGGCATTCCCAACGGGGAAACGGCCGCCTGTTTGAAGGCCCGGGTGCGGCCTTGTTTACAGCGGGTCGTGGAGGAAAATCCGCACCGGAGCGTGGCGGTGGTGTGCCACGGGGGAATTGTGCGGGTGATGTTGGCGCTGCTGCTGGAGATGCCTTTGGCCCACATGGCGCACTTCAACATTGATTATGGGAGTGTCACCGTGGTCGAGCTGCAGCCAGACAAGAAGCACGCTCTGGAGGTGGAGTTGCTCAACTTTTGCCCCCTCACCGACCGCGCAGGGGCCCGCGCGGACTCCGCGGAACGCGGTCCGGCAACGGCGCCGGCAAGCAGGTAGGCAAACACGGTGCTTTCAGCCACGGGGGCCTGCTCACAAAGGTGGTGCCGTCGGCCGCCACCGCCATGAGAATCCCCCGGGGGGCGTCAAGAGAATACCTTGCACCACGATGCTG
>JBIKSY010000182.1:0-8107 GCA_044348365.1 Chthoniobacteraceae bacterium | reverse complement strand
ATCTGCGCAGCAAACTGATGCGCTACATCCGCCACTATAACAAGACAGCGACTCCGATCCGCTGGACTTACTCCGACCCCTCCAAGCGCATAAAATCGTAGTCGTTTTATCTGGTACACTGCACTAGGGTGCTACGGGGCGAGCAAAATAAGTACCCCCAACCTCGACTGGCGCCAAAAGTGGGGCCAGAACAATTTCCCCTTCCTGTTTGTGCAACTCGCGCCATTCAAACACCTCGGCCCTGAGATTCGCGAAGCCCAGCTGGTGAGCTGGAAGAAAACCTCAGAGACGTCGATGGTAGTGACGGTCGATGTTGGCGATCCCGAAGATATCCACCCGAAGCACAAGGAACCTGTGGGCGCTCGTCTAGCGCTGGCGGCGCGCGCTATGGCCTACGGAGAACGGATCATTTACTCGGGACCTGTTTTCCGGACCTACACGGTGGAAGGGGAACGGGTGGTTCTCCGCTTTGACCACGTCGGCAGCGGGTTGATCGCAAAAGATGGGCCACTGCGCGGTTTCAGCATCGCAGGGGCAGATGAAAACTTCCGACCTGCCGCCGCGGAAATTCAGGGTGAGACGGTGGTGGTTTCGACCCCGGAGGTGTCAGCCCCCGTGGCAGTCCGCTATGGCTGGGCGAACGTGCCGGATGTGAATCTTTTCAATCGGGAAGGGCTGCCGGCCTCTCCCTTCCAAACAAAGGTGCAATGAGTCCCGGTTGTTCGCACCCTCGGGTCCCTGTGGGTGCGGTGGGCGCCGGTCGGAAATTCAGGCACCATGGGGGCAAAACAATGGGGGGAAAGCGTTACTGATAGGACGCTTTTTACGCAGGAACAGCCTCCGCTTCAGGCCCCGCTCCGGTGCGCACCACTAGGGAGCTGCGGGCGGCTGGCTGGTGAGCGCCGGCTCCAGGGAAGCCTCGCGCATCCGGGCGCTCATCCTGGACCACTGCGCCTCCATCTCCCCCAACCGCTCCGGGTTGGCCGCCGCAAGGTCCCTTGCCTCGGCCCGGTCCCCTCTCAGATAGTATAGCTCGCCGGGCTTTCCCTTGAGCGCCACCCATTTCCAGTCGCCCAGCCGGAACGCCCGGTTTCCCTCGTGGGCCCACCACAAGGGCCTGCTGGCGAGTGGCCTGTTGTCCCGGATCACCCAGGTAATGTCGACTCCGTCCGCGGGCGGCACCGGCTGTTCCCCCGCCTTCTTGGGCCACGGCACTCCGGCCAGACGCAGGAGCGTGGGCGCGATATCGACGACATGCACCGGTTGCTCGCGCAGTTCCCCCTTGCCCTTTATCCCGACAGGCCAACGCACGATGAGCGGCGTGGAAATCCCGCCCTCGTGTACGAAGGTTTTCGAATAACGCAGCGGAGTGTTCGCGAGGTTCGCCCCCTGCGCCTCCAGGCACAAATACGACTGCGCGGAGCCCGGCACCGCCCCCGGTTGGTTTCCATCCCCGCGCACCAGACTCTCCGCACTGGCCCCGTTGTCGCTGAGAAAAAGCACCACAGTGTTCTCGAGGGTGCCCGCGGTGCGCAACTCGGCGAGGATCCTGCCGATTTCCCGGTCCATCCGGTCGACCATTGCCGCATGCACCTCCATGCGCGTGGCGAAGGCCGCCCGCTCGCCTTCAGAAAGAGTTGCCCAGGACCGGGCCGGGGCCGTGGGCTCAGACAGTTCTGCGTTGAAGAGCATTCCCTTGTCCCAGAGGCGCTGCAGGCGGGCCTCGCGCAAGGTGTCCGCACCCTCCTCGTACCGGCCCTTGTAGCGCTCAATGTCCTCCCGGGGCGCATGCAGCGGAAAATGCGGCGCGGTGAAAGCCACATAAGCGAAAAAGGGCTTCTTGGGGGTCTGGGCCGCGTGCTCCTTTAAAAAGTCGACCGCCCGGTCGGCAATGACGGTCGTCGCGTAGAATTCCGCGGGGGCGGGGGGCAGTTTCTCGCCGTTGAGCGCGTGGTTTTTGGGGCTGAAATAACGGTCCTGGTCAAACAGAGTGTAGGAGCGGTCAAAGCCGCCCTCCTGCGGAGTGCCGTCAATATGCCACTTGCCCGAATGATAAGTGGAATAGCCCCCCTGCTTGAGCAGGGCGGGAAGCAGTTGGGCCCAGCTTGGGCGCACCCCCTTGGTGCCCGCGGCGGTGGGATCCTCGGGGAAAGTGTCGCGGCGGATGTGCTGGGCGTAAAAGCCGGTGAGCAACGCCCCCCGGGTCGGCCAGCACCGCGCGGTGTTGTAGGCCTGCGTGAAGCGCACGCCCTCCTGCGCGAGCCGGTCCAGGTTGGGCGTGGCGATCTCCCCGCCATAACAGCCTGCATCCGAAAAGCCCATGTCGTCGGCCAACAGGATCAAAAAGTTGGGCGTCCGCGGTGGCGCCGCTGGCGGCGCGGCACACAGGGAAGGCAGGAAGGCGCTGAAATACGCCAAAAGAAGGAGGAACCGAGACATTGGGGGGGGTGGGGATGTCGACGGTTAGACTACCTTCCAATCCCCGCGGTCATAGCCTGAAATACAGCCCTCCTTACAGAACGGTACGCACCTGCACCGAATCAAAATGCTCCTCTCCCCCGGGAGAGTCGCTGATGATCACCAGCTTGTCGCCCTTGTGGATCAGGCCCCGCTCCAACAACAGTTCCTTGGCGGCCGGAATCGCACAGTCGGAGGGCGCCTCGAACGGCAGGTGAAAGGGCACCAGATCCCGGTTGAGCGTAAGGCGCCGCGCCGCCGTCTCGGTCGGGGCGAAGGCAAAAATCGGGGAATGGATGGGCCGCTGGTTGGAGGCAAAGTCGGCCATCACCCCGCGCCGCGTAAAGACCAACAGCTTTGAACCGGGCAGGGAGTTCGCCAGAACCACCGCCGCGTGGGCCGTCTTCTGCCGGTCATCGGAGAAAACCGCCTCCGCCCCGAAGCCCGCCCCTCCGCTGCGTTCAATGCGGCGGGCAACGCGGTCAAGCACCTCCACGCACTTAACCGGATACTTTCCGACGGTCGTCTCGCCCGAGAGCATGATGGCGTCGGCCTGTTCAAAAACGGCGTTGGCCACGTCGGTCACCTCCGCCCGCGTCGGTACCGGATTGACAATCATCGACTCCAGCATGTGCGTGGCCACGATCACGGGGCGCCCCATCCGAATACACCGCTTCACAATACGCCGCTGGATGATCGGCAGATCCTCCATCGGACACTCAATCCCCAGGTCGCCCCGCGCCACCATGAGGACATCCGCCATGCGGATGATCTCGTCCAAATTCCGAACCGCCAGCTGGTCCTCAATCTTGGCCACAATCCGGGCACGGCTGCCACGGGCCGTCAGTTCGTCCCGAAGGACCTTCACGTCATTGCCCTCCCGGCAGAAGGACAACGCCACAAAATCCACCTCCAACTCACAGCCCAACGCCACATCCTCCAAATCCTTTTCCGTCAACGGCGGCAGGTTCACCCGCACACCGGGCAGGTTGATGTGGCGTCTCGACCCCATCAGCCCTTCGGTCAACACCTCGCAACGGATCCGGTGCCCCTTCTTTGAAAGCACCTTCATGTGGATCACCCCGTTGTCGACCAGGACCGTGTCGCCGACGGAAATATCGTCAATCAGACCGTCGTAGTTCACGTCCACGGAGTAGTCTTCCTCGCTTTTTTCCCCGCGCACGGTGAATTCAAAAATGTCGCCCGGCTTGAGCTCCAGCTTTGCAGGCAGGTCGCCGGTGCGGATGGCCGGTCCCTGGGTGTCCATGAGGACCCCCACCGTCTGGCGCAAGGAACCGGCCACAGCTCGGATCCGGGGTACCAACGTCCGCACCCATTCGTGGGGCGCATGGCTCATATTCAAGCGGAACACATTGGTCCCGGCCCGGATCAGCTCCCTCAAGGTTTCCTCCGACTCTGTGGCGGGGCCTAGCGTGACGATGATCTTGGTCTTGCGCATGGGCCACAGCAGAGCGGAACCGGCCGCCGGCGGCAAGCCGGCGAATGTGACAAGCAGCTACCGCCACCACCAACCGCCTACTGCCGGGCCCGCTGGATGAGCTCAATCTCATACCCCTCCGGCGCGTCGACAAACGCGATGATGCTGCCTGAGGAGGTCTGGGTCGGGCCGTCCGAGAGGGGGAAGCCCTCGGCGGCGGCGTGGGTGGCAAACAGGTCCAGGTTCTCGACTTCGAAGGCGAGGTGCGTCAAGTCCGGCCCGATCACCACAGGGCCGGAGGCTGGGTAACAGCAGATTTCGATGAGTTCCTCGCTCTGTGGCGCCTTGAGAAACACCAACTCGGAACCCCTGGGGGAGCGGTGTCTGGAGACCTCCTCGAGGCCGAGGACCCGCCTGTAAAAATCAACGGTGCGCTCGAGGTTTTCGACACGGTAACGGGTGTGGAGGAGTCTGGTGATCATGGGCTGCTTTTTTTCGGGCTTCCTGTCTGGCGATCCTTGTGGACGATATCGGACCGCGTTGAAGGATACAAAGCGGCGCACTTAAATTCAAAACTATGATTGCTCTGGGCATCGACAGCGGTACGCAGTCCACCAAAACCATCGCGCTCGACGTGGCCACCGGCCAGGTCCTGGCCTCCGCCCAAAAGGGATACGGCCTGATTGAGGGCCTGCCTCCGGGGCACATGGAACAGGACCCGCAGGAGTGGGTGGACGCCGTCGACGCAACGGTTCGGGAGGTGCTCGCGGCGCTGGGGGCCCGCAAGCAGGAGGTCGCGGCTGTAGGGGTCAGCGGCCAGCAGCACGGCTTCGTTCCGCTGGACGCGCAGGGCAACGTGATCCGCCCCGCCAAACTGTGGTGCGACACCTCGACTGTGGAACAGTGCAAACAGTTTGAAACCGAGTTTGGCGGAGCCGACGAGCTGATCAAGATCTCGGGCAACGCGATGCTTCCCGGCTACACGGCCCCAAAGATCCTCTGGCTCAAACAAAACGAGCCCCAGCACTACAAGGCGCTCGAAACCGTGCTGCTCCCCCACGACTACCTTAACTACCACCTGACAGGCGAACGCTCCATGGAGTTTGGAGACGCCTCGGGCACCGGCCTCATGGACGTGCGCACCAAGGAATGGTCCAAGCCGCTCATCGACTTCATCGACCCGGAACTGGCCGCGACCCTCCCCCCGATTGCCTCCTCGCGGCGGGCCATCGGGCTGTTGCGCGACAGCCTCCGCGTGGCCTGGGGGCTGGAACGCAGCCCGGTCATCAGCGCCGGCGGCGGCGACAACATGATGGGCGCCATCGGCACGGGCAACGTCCAACCCGGAGTCGTCACCGTGAGCCTGGGGACCTCAGGCACGATCTTCGCCCACTCCGCGGAACCCATCGTCGACGAGGAGGGGGAGGTCGCAGCCTTCTGCGACTCCACCGACCGCTGGATGCCGCTGGTCTGTACGATGAACGTGACTGTCGCAACCGAACAGACCCGCAAACTGTTTGGTTGGAGCCATGAGGAGATGGAAAAACAGATCCTGACGACACCGGCGGGCGCGGGCGGCCTCCTCTTTCTCCCCTATCTCAACGGCGAACGCACCCCAAACCTGCCCGCGGGCACCGGCATGTTCCACGGGCTCACCACCACCACCATGACACCCGCCCACATGGCGCGCGCCGTCATGGAGGGGGTCACCCTCGGCCTTGCATACGGCCTCAACCGGTTCCGCTCCCTCGGCATCCGACTCACCGAAATCCGGCTCACCGGTGGCGGCAGCAACAGCGGCGTGTGGCGCCAGATCTGCGCCGACATCTTCGGCGTGCCTACGGTGTGCCTTGCCAGCGCGGAGGGGGCAGCCCTCGGCGCCGCCATCCAGGCTGCCTACGCCTGCCATTCGGCGCAGGGCAAGCCCGTCACCTTCCGGGAACTGTGCGGACGCATCGTCCAACTCGACGCCCGCAGCCGGTGTGTTCCCGACGAAAAACTTCAACCGGTCTACGCAACACTGCTGTCACGCCAGGGCGAAATCACCCGCCGCATGCACGCCGGGGGGCTCCTCTAAATCCCGCCCCTCCGCACCGATGAAAATCGTCCTCGCAGCCACCGGAGCCAGCGGCGCCATTTATCTACAGCGCCTCCTGAGCCGCCTGGACACCGCCGCCCACGAAGTCCACCTGGTCTTCAGCACCTACGCCAGACAGGTGGTCCATGAAGAGCTCGGGGAACTGGTGGTCCCCGCCGGCGTCCACCAGCACGGGGACAAGACCATGAACGTCCCCTTTGTCAGCGGCTCGGCGCGCTTTGACGCGATGGTCGTCGTCCCCTGTTCGATGGGCACACTGGGCCGCATCGCCGCCGGCACCAGCGACTCGACCATTCTGCGCGCCGCCGACGTCTTCCTAAAGGAGCGCCGCAAACTCCTCCTGGTCCCCCGCGAAATGCCCTGGAACCTCATCCACGCCCGCAACGTGGTGACCCTCATCGAGGCGGGCGCCACCATCCTCCCCGCCTCCCCCTCCTTTTACGGAGGCGCCTCCACCCTCAACGCAATCGCGGACACCGTCGTCGACAGGATTCTGGACCAGCTCGAGCTGCCCAGCCCCGGGATGTTCCGCTGGAAAGAACCCGCCGAGTGAAGTGGCAATCCCTGGTGGTCGGCCTCGCCACCGTCCTGCTCAAACTACTGGGGGGCACCCTCCGCTGGACCTACGAGGACCAGGCCGGCTACCGCACCCGGGCTCCCGGCAATCCCTTCATCGTGGGCGTCTGGCACAACCGGATTCTGGTCCTGCCCCTCATTTTTGAATGGTTCTGCAGGCGTTGCTACCCGGTGAGCATCCTCACCAGTCCCAGCCGCGACGGCGCCCTGCTTTCCTCATTCATGGCCAACTTTGGAATGGGCGCCGTCCGCGGCTCCAGCTCCCGCGGCGGCGTCAAGGCCCTCCTCCTTCTGCGGGCGCAACTCAGAGGGGGAGTGGACATCGCAATCACTCCGGACGGCCCACGCGGCCCCGTCTACGAACCCAGCCCCGGCCTGCTGCGGCTCGCCGTTAAAACAGGCCTCCCGGTCATGGCAATCCGCGTCGACTACGAGCGCTACTGGGAGATCCGGAGCTGGGACAAGTTTCGGATTCCCAAGCCCTTTTCGTGCGTGCACGTCACCATGCTGGCCCCCGTGACCTTCACCGAGGAGGACACACCCAGACTCTGCCAACTGCTCGGTGCCCAACCACCCGGACAGAGGCATCCACCTCAGGAAAGCGTTGCGGACACCCCCGCTTAAGCCCTGTGCCGCCAGTACGCCGCCCCGGAACTCTTCCCTCTGGCGCCTTGTCTAGGACCCCATTCCTCACCCAAAGTACCGGGCATCATGACGCTCATCGACGGCAAGGCCATCGCCCAAAAAATCCAGCTCGAGACCCTCGCTTCCGTGGACCGGCTCAAGGCACGGGGCCATGTGCCCGGACTTGCGGTCGTCCTGATCGGGGAGGATCCCGCCTCCCGCTCCTACGTCCGCTCCAAAGACCGGATGTGCCAGGAGCTCGGGATGCACTCCGAAAAGTTTGAACTGGCCGCGACCACCACCCAGGCAGACCTGCTCGCCCTGGTTGCCCGGCTCAACGCGGACCCCTCCATCCACGGCATCCTCGTACAGTCCCCTCCTCCTCCGCACATCGACGAACGCGCCATTGTCGGGGCGATCGACCCGCGCAAGGACGTCGACGGGTTCCACCCGGTCAACGTCGCCAAGGTGGCCCTCGGCGATCCGGACGCCTTTGTCCCCTGCACGCCCCTCGGTTGTCAGCGGCTCCTCATCGAGGCTGGGGTCGAAACCGCAGGCGCCCACGCCGTGGTTCTGGGCCGTTCCATGATCGTTGGCAAACCCATGGCGCTGCTTCTGATGCAAAAGGGGCCCGGGGGCGACGCCACCGTCACCGTCGCCCATTCCCGGACCCGGGACCTCCCAGGCGTCTGCCGCTCGGCCGACATCCTCATCGCCGCTATTGGCAGGCCGGAGTTTGTCACGGCCGACTTTGTGCGCGAAGGCGCGGTGGTCATTGACGTCGGCATCAACCGCGTTGAGGACCCCGGTTCACCAAAGGGCAGCAAACTGGTAGGCGACGTGGCCTTCGCCGAGGTCGCCCCCAAATGCCGCGCCATCACCCCGGTGCCCGGCGGCGTCGGCCCGATGACCAT
>JBIKSY010000036.1:0-25513 GCA_044348365.1 Chthoniobacteraceae bacterium | reverse complement strand
GGGGCAGGTTTCCGACTATTCAGTGCGGGCGCTTTTTCGCAAATGTGGCTTTGTAGTAGTGCTGGGCGGCGACGGCACTCTATTGCAGGCGGTCAACGAGGGGTCCTTCCCTGCACCTCCAATTCTGGGAATCAATACGGGAACGCTCGGTTTTCTGAGCGGTGCGGGCCCGGCAGATTTTGAACAGGTGCTCGACGAGTGGCACTCAGGTGAGGCGCTCCTAAGCGAGCGGAGCCTCCTGTCGGTTGAGGTGTTACGGGCCGGCGAGACCTTTTGGCAGGGGCGCGCCTTGAACGAAGTGGTGGTTTCGCGCGGGGAACGCTCCCGCGTGATCCGGTTGTACGTGGACATCGACGGGGTGATGCTCACCGAATACAACGCGGACGGGCTGATCGTGGCGACACCCACCGGCTCCACCGCCTATTCCCTCAGCGCGGGCGGGCCGGTGCTGTCCCCTAATTCGGGGGTGTTTGTCGTGACGCCAATCTGTCCGCACGTGCTCACCAACCGGAGCGTCATTGTCAACGAACGCTCCACCATCGAGATTCGCTCGGGAGCCGACCAGGAGGGGGCCTGCCTCACTCTGGACGGGCGCACACCCCTGCCTCTGGCCGCAGGCGATCTCATTCGGATTCGCCGTTCCAAACAGGCACTTCGGCTGGTATTTCCCTCAGGCCTGCCTTTTTTTGAAGTGCTTCGCCAGAAGCTCAAGTGGAGCGGCAAGGTGGTGTAGGCGACCGTTGGAAACCGGCTTTGCAGGCTCCGTGAGTCGTTTTCCTGAACGTGTTTTTTCTTCTGGGGCCGGTGAGGACCGGCTAAAAACCGGTGATGACCACCCCTCTTAAAGTTGCGATTGTTGGTGCCAGCGGGTACTCCGGCGAGGAACTGGTTCGCCTGCTCGTCTCCCATCCCAAGGTGGAATTGGTGGCCGTGACTTCCCGCCAGTTGGCGGGACAGGCGCTGGGCAGCGTGTTCCCAAAACTGGCGGGGATGCCCAATGCCGGGCTGAAGTTCATCTCCTCGGAGGTTTCTGAAATTGTAAAGAGCGGCGCCACGCTGGCCTTTCTCGCTCTGCCTCACGGCCTGGCCCACGAGTTTGCGGCCCCCCTCCTGCGCGCGGGCCTCCTCGTCATCGACTTGAGCGCGGATTTCAGAATCAAGGACACCGGGGTCTACGCGGATTTTTACGGTGCCGCGCACCCCGAGCCGGCCCTCGCCCGCGAGAGCATCTACGGACTGGTGGAGGTTTACCGCCGGCAACTGCGGGACGCCAAACTTGTGGCCTGCCCCGGGTGCTATCCGACCAGCATTCTCCTTCCCCTAATCCCGTTGCTGCGCGCGGGAATGCTCCGGCTGGATTCCATCCAAGTGTGCAGCATGAGCGGGGTGAGCGGTGCGGGGCGCAACGCCAAGGTCGAGTACCTCTACGCCGAGTGCAACGAGAGCGTGCGGGCCTACGGGGTCCCGCTACACAGGCATCTGGCCGAAATCGAGCAGGAGCTTTCCGTCGCCGCCGGCGAAACCGTGCGCATCAGCTTCACCCCCCATCTCATTCCTGTCACCCGGGGCATTCATACCACCATTTACGCAATGCCCCGAGAGGGGGTCGATCCCGGGGGTGTCAGGGCGGTGCTCGAGGAGGCCTACAAAGGGGCGCGCTTTGTGCGACTGCTTTCCGGTGCGGCCCTTCCGGAGACCCGTTTTGTGACGGGTACAAACTTTATCGACATCGCATGGCGCTGGGATTCGCGGACTGGGCGGCTGTCTTTGTTTAGCGCTGAAGACAACCTGCTCAAGGGGGCGTCCGGCCAGGCGGTGCAGTGCATGAACGTGGTTCACGGGTGGGAGGAGGAGTGCGGGCTGCTCTAGGGGCTTGTCCTTGGTTCCCCGTGGGGGAGTTCCCGCTTGTTTTCAGGGCAAAAACCCACTAAGAAATTCCGCTTCTGCCACCAGTCTTTGGTTTTCATGATTGGGGGCGTCACCCCTCTCTCATGTCTTCTGTTTTCTCTGAAATTTCAGGCGGTATCAACGCGCCAGCTGGTTTCCTGTCCGGCAGTGCCTACTGCGGCGTCAAGGCCGCGAATCTGGACCGCCCCGACGTTGCGATGATCCGTTCGGTGCAGCCCGCGGTGGCCGCCGGCACCTTCACGACCAACCGGGTCAAGGCAGCCCCCGTGCGTGTGTCGGCCGCCCATCTGCGCGCAGCCGATGTGCGGGTGATCGTGGCCAACGCAGGCAACGCAAACGCCTGCACGGGCGTCCCCGGAATCGAGAACGCCAAGCGCATGGCGCGTGCCGCTGCGCAGGCGCTCGGTCTGAAGGACCGCCAGGTTTTGGTCTGTTCGACGGGCCGGATCGGGGTGCAGTTGCCCATTGAAAAAATCGAGACGACAATCACCTCGCTGAGCCACGCCCTGGTGCCCGACGGCTCGGGCGAAGCCGCCGACGCCATCATGACCAGCGACACGGTGCGCAAGGAAATCGCCGTCGCGGTGCAGCTTTCCTCAGGGACGGTCCATATCGGAGGCATCGCCAAGGGGGCGGGCATGATTGATCCGAACATGGCCACGATGCTCTGCTTCCTGACCACGGACGCGCTTATTGAGAAGGCCGAGTTGCAGCACGCACTGTCAGTTTCCGTGGAGCATTCCTTCAACCGGATCACGGTCGATGGCGACATGAGCACCAACGACACCGTCCTGATCCTCGCCAACGGCGTGGCCGCCAACCCAGCGTTGCGCTCCGGCACGGATGATTTTGAGCGCTTCCAGCGTGCACTGGATCACGTCACCCTGGCGCTGGCCAAGATGATCGTCGACGATGGCGAGGGCGTGACGAAGTTTGTGGAGGTCCACGTCAACGGCGCCGCTTCCTTTTCGGACGCGCGGCGCGCTTGCGAGGCGATTGCCAAGTCGACTCTGGTCAAGTGTGCTTGGTTCGGAGGCGACCCGAACTGGGGCCGGATCATGGATGCGCTCGGCTATTCCGGGATCAAGATGAGGGAAGAACTCGTCGACATTTATTATGACGGCGTGCTGGCTGTCAAAGGAGGCCTCGCCAGCGAGACTCCCGTTGAAATGCTTAGAAAGCTTGTGGCCGAGGAGCGCTTCCGGGTCACGGTGGACCTCAACCTTGGGGCGGCGGAGTACAATGTGTTCACCACCGACCTAAGCACGGAGTACGTCGAGCTCAACATGGGCGAGTAGGGCTGGCCAAGGGGCGTTAACCCGTCCCGCGTTTTGCCCCGTTTTTCCAACCGCGGCGTCTGGCGATGCGCACGTAGGCCTTTACGCGGCGCAACCAGCGGCGGGCCCAGGCGAACTCCACCGCCAGAATCGCCAGACCGGCTGGAATCACCACGATCGCCGGGCCCGGAGTCATGATCATGACGACGCCCACCAGCATCACGGAGACGCCCACGGTAGCGACGACGATTTTCTTGGCGAGGCGCAAGGCTCCGTTCTCGGGTTGGTAGGCGTAGGTTGCCGGATAGATCCAGCGCCGCCACCCGGAGGGAATCTTGGTTCGGGCCATCGTCGAGTCCCCGCTAGAGCGCGAGGAAGTTTTGCAGCAGCTTTTTGCCTTCGAGGGTAAGGATTGATTCAGGATGAAACTGGACTCCGTGGATGGGCAACACCCTGTGGCGTAGTCCCATGATCTCGCCCTCTGCGGTTTCAGCGCTGATTTCGAGGCAGTCTGGGAAGGATTCGCGTCGGACCAAAAGCGAATGGTAGCGGGTGGCTTCAAAGGGGGAGGGGAGGTCTGCGAAGACTCCCTTGCCGTCGTGCAGGATGGGGGAGGTTTTGCCGTGCATGAGGCGGCCTGCGCGAACGACCTCTCCGCCAAAGACGTCGCCGATACACTGGTGCCCGAGGCAGACTCCGAAGAGCGGCAGACGCGGTCCGAAGGTGCGGATGACCTCGTTGGAGATCCCGGCTTCCTTCGGGGAACAGGGGCCGGGGGAGATGCAGATGCGTTCGGGCTTGAGCGCTTCGATCCCGGCGAGGGTGATCTCGTCGTTGCGTTTGACGGTGATTTGAGCGCCCAGTTCGCCGAAGTACTGCACCAGGTTGTAGGTGAAAGAGTCGTAGTTATCGATGACGAGCAGCATAGGATACCGGAAGTCAGGGGTTGAGCGGTGCGGTGGCGCGGGCGCGGCCGATGGCGGCCATCATGCCCATGGCCTTGCTTACGCACTCCTGGTGTTCCCCCTCGGGTGTGGAGTCGGCGACCACGCCGGCGCCCGTTTGGACGTAGGCCCGACCGTTCTTGAGCACGACCGTGCGCAGCGCGATGCACGAGTCGGTGTTGCCGTCGAAGCCGAAGTACCCCACGGCCCCCGCGTACACGTCGCGCTTGTGTTTTTCGAGTTGTCCGAGCACCTGCATGGCGCGGATCTTGGGCGAACCGGAGACGGTGCCGGCGGGGAAGGTGGCGCGCATGACGTCGAAGGCGGTCTTGTCGGGGCTCAGTTCGCCGGTGACGTGCGAGACAATGTGCATCACGTGGCTGTAGCGCTCGATGGTCATGAAGTCGGTCACCCGCACCGAGCCGAACTTGGAGATGCGTCCGACGTCGTTGCGGGCAAGGTCGACGAGCATGAGGTGTTCGGCTCGTTCCTTCGGATCGGCCAGCAGGGCGGCGGCGTTGGCATCGTCCTCGGCGGGGGTTGCGCCCCGGCGCTTGGTCCCGGCAATAGGGCGGATCTCGACACGCCCTTCGGTGGCGCGCACGTGCACCTCCGGAGAGGAGCCCACCAGAGAAAAGCGGCCGGCCAGTTTCAGGCAGAACATGTATGGCGAGGGGTTCACGTCGCGCAGGGTGCGGTAGAGCGTGAGCGGGTCGCCGGTGAACTCCGTTTCAAACCGCTGGGAGGGGACGATTTGAAAGATGTCACCCGCGTGGATGTACTCTTGGCTTGCGCGTACCATCGCCAGGTATTCCTCCCGCGTGGTGTTGCTGAGAGCCTCGGCCGGGGGCACCGGTACGGCGGGCACGGGCAGCTGCGGAAGGCAGGCGGGTTGCGCGAGACGCTCGAGAATTTCGCGCGCGCGCTCGCCCGCCGCCGTGTAGGCGGCTTCTGCGTCCTCAGGGCTGGGGACGTGCGCATTGACCAGTACGCGCATGCGGCGGGTGCGGTGGTCGAAGATGACGACGGTGTCCGTTAGAAAAAACAGGGACTCCGGAAGATCCAGCGGATCCGGCTGCGGCTCGCCGGTGGACGGCTCAAAAAAGCGGATGGCGTTATAGGAGAGAAAGCCAACGGCACCGCCGGTGAAGCGGGGGCCTGCCGCGTCCTCCAAGCCGGGCGGCTTGACCCAGCGGTAGCTGGAAAGGAGGCGTTCAAGCTCCTCAAGGGGGTCCTTGGCGAAGGTGTACTCCCGCGTCTGTCCGTCCTCCGTGAGCCGGACGTGGCGGCCCTGGGTTTCGAGCACCACCCTGGGGTTGGTGCCCACAAAGGAATAGCGTCCGGCCTGGGCGCTGTTTTCAGCCGACTCCAGAAGAAAGCTGTACCCGCCGGAGTCGAGCTTCTGGAAGGCGGAGACGGGGGTCTCCACATCGGCGAGAAGTTCGGTCCAGACTGGGATGAGGTTTCCCTGGCGGGCCAGGGCTTGGAACTCGGGCAGGGAGGGAAGAAGTGGCGGGAGGGCCATGGGGCTCAAGCCTTCGCGGAGTAGGTGTTTTCGGGATCGAACACGCGCGTTTCGGAGACGGGCAGGGGGGTTCCCAGGGTGTCGACTTCCTGAAAGAAGCAGGACTGGTGGCCGGTGTGGCAGGCGCCGCCGGTCTGTTCGACTTCAAAAAGGAGCGTGTCGTGGTCGCAGTCGACGTGGAAATGGAGCACCCGCTGGGTGTGGCCGCTGGTCTCGCCCTTGAGCCAGTATTTCTGGCGGGAGCGGCTCCAGTAATGCATGAGGCCCGACTCGAGGGTGGTCTGCAGCGAATGGGCGTTCATCCAGGCCATCATGAGCACCCGCTTGGAGGAGGCGTCTTGAACAATGGCGGGGATGAGGCCGTCGGAGTTGTATTTGAGGGGCAGTTTCATGCGTGGAAAGGCACGGGACTATAGCACCGCCCGCACGGGAGTCACCAGCGCACCGTGCGCACATTCTGCACGCGCGGGAGGGGGGGGCATGCGGGCCGGCGGCCGGTTGGGCGGCTTTACTTTCGGGGCGCTTTGCGTGTGACCCGGGTCTTGCGGCGGCCCTGAAGCAGATCCGAAGAGGTGAGCTTGAACCCTATGGCTGCCCAGTAGACGGACCCCCCGTGGATCTCGTACTGGTTGCGCACAGAAGCGGCGGCCGCCTGAAGAGGTGGGTAAAAACCAAGAGGGACCGAGATGGATCTTCCGTCGAAAAGGTCGAAATGAAGCACCGAGGCGGTGATCCAGACTGCATCCACCGGAGGTGGCTTGCGCGAGGGCAGTGCGGATGGGGAAGAGTTGGCCATTGAGAGGGCGGTTTTGTGCTATATACTACAGACGGGTCGGTGGAAACCGCAGGGGTTTCCGCGGAGCGGGCCCGGTGCGCTGGCGTTTGCCCGATCCAGTCGTCTGCGTTGTTCCGGCCCATTCCACTTGCCTGCGTACCGTTGGTAGTTTCACCCCAAACCGTTTGTTTATCCACCGTGCAAGATTTTACCGGAGGCGGAATCCACGCCCTACCCAGCCGCACCACCCGGTCCTCGGGCGATGCTGAATTTGATCTCCGCATCCGCCAGTTGGTGGCCGACTGGGGCGGGGACGAGCGGTTGTCCGGAATGACAGAGGAACTCATCATCACGGCCCTCAAACTTGCTAGAGACAAGGTCGGGGTGGCAGACATGAAGCTCTTCAACCGTTCTTTGCGGGAAATGCGCAATGCGGGCCGGGTTTTCGCCCCCTACCGAGAGCGCCGCAAGATTTCGGTCTTTGGCTCGGCGCGGACGGCCCCGGAGGAGGAGGAGTTTCAGGCGGCTGAAAAGTTTGCGGCAAGGGCCCGGGAACGGGGGTACATGATCATCACCGGCGGGGGGGACGGCATCATGGGGGCGGCCCAACGCGGGGCGGGGCGGGAGGATTCCTTCGGGCTCAACATCCGGCTGCCCTTCGAACAGCGCTCCAACGAAACCATCGAGGGCGACCAGAAGCTGTTAAATTTCAATTACTTCTTCACGCGGAAGCTGCACTTCGTGAAGGAGTCGCATGCCGTGGTGCTGTTTCCCGGAGGCTTCGGCACCATGGACGAGGCCTTCGAGGTGCTCACCCTCATCCAGACGGGCAAGGCGCGCATCCTGCCGGTGGTGATGGTCGACAAGGAGCACGGTTCCTACTGGCGGACCTGGAACAGTTTTCTGGCCGAGTATTTGCTCAAACTTGGGCTCATCTCCGCCGAGGATTTCCACCTTTTCAAGGTCACCGACAACCTGGAGGACGCGATTTCGGAGGTAGAGCAATTCTACCGCAACTTCCATTCCTACCGGTGGGTGGGCCAGCGGTTTGTTCTGCGCATCCAGCACGCCATCACGGACGCCGCCGTCCTCGAGTTGAGGGAGCGTTTCGAGGACATCATCGGGACCAACCTGCTGGAACAGACAGTGAGCCTGCCCGAAGAGCAAAACGAACCGGAACTCGCGGACATGCCTCGGCTGGTCTTTGTTCCCGCGCGGAAAAACTTCGGCCGGTTCCGGCAGTTTATTGATGCGGTCAACGTGGCGCCCTGGGCGTGAACTTCTGAACTTATGCGTTTGAACTTTTCGACCGGGATGGAATGGCGGGCAGGCACGGGCTTCGTACTGGCGGGTGCGCCTGCGGCGGAACCGGAGCTGGACGAGGACCTCTCGCTGGATGCGGCCTGGAACGTCATCGTGCACAACGACCCGGTGAATTTGATGTCCTACGTGGTAAAGGTTTTCATGAAGGTGCTGGGGTTTTCTCTGGAGCGGGCCGAAAAGCACATGCTGGAGGTCCACCATAAGGGGCGCTCTGTCGTGTGGACCGGAGAGCGGGAGAAGGCCGAACTGTATGTGCAGCAACTACACGCCTACCTGCTGCTGGCCACCTTGGAGAAATCGCTATGAGCCGCAAACTGACCCTCCGCGCAAAGGATGCCCAAACGCTTGTGCTCAGTGGAATGGACGAGTTTTTAGGCTCCCTGATGAGGGACATTCCGCTGCTGGGAACCCCTTCGTCCGGGTCGGAGGGACGGCTTTTTCCGGATCCCACCGGAGGGCGGGAGGCCGAGGCGGACGCGGACTGGCGGGAGTTTGTGCGACCGGAACTCGAGGACCAGTTTGCCCTGAACCGGGACGTGGTGGAGGAGGACCTCCAAGAAATGAGGGATTGCAGAAGCGGGGGGCTCGAAGTGGAGATTCCCAGGGCGCACCTACCCCAGTGGATTCACGCGCTGAATCAGGCGCGGCTGGCACTGAACACCCTACACGATTTGGGCGAGCGGGAACTCGAGGAGGACACCGAGGTCTCCGGCGAGGAGGGATTGGTGCTGTTTAGAATCCAGTTCTACGGACTGCTCCAGGAGTGGATGCTTTCGCTGGTGGATTCCCTCTAGGGAGGAGTCGGGATCGGGAACCGGACGCTCAACGGGGAGGGTGAGGGGGGCCGCCGGCGGCGTCTCTTTTTGGCTCCGGCGGAGGAACAGTTTTGTCAGCGGGCCGCGGTTCTGGATAAATGGAAGTTTGCCGTCTCTTCCCCGACTTCCCGTGGACGGGCCGCATTCCTTCCCCACCCATGAAACGACTGCTTCTCTTTGTCTGCGTACTGTTGCTCCCTGCGGCAGCGCACTCCGCCTCCGCCATCGCGGGAAAGCGGCCCAACATCATCTTTCTTCTGACCGACGACCAGGGGTACGGCGACCTTTCGGCCCACGGAAACCCGGTGCTCAAAACCCCCAATCTAGACAAGCTGGGTTCTGCAAGCGTGCGCTTTACCGACTTTCACGTTAGCCCCACCTGTGCGCCCACCCGCAGCGCGCTGCTCACGGGGCGGCACGAGTTCAAGAACGGGGTGACCCACACCATTCTGGAGCGCGAACGGCTCACGCTCAAGGCCACCACCGTCGCCCAGTTGCTCCAAAAAAACAGCTACACCACCGGGATTTTCGGGAAATGGCACCTCGGCGACGAGGCGGAGTACCAGCCCGGGCGGCGCGGTTTTGACGAGGTCTTCATCCACGGGGGCGGGGGCATCGGGCAGATCTTCCCCGGTTCCTGTGGCGATGCCCCAGAGAACCGCTACTTTGACCCGGCCATTCTGCACAACGGCACCTTTGAGAAAACCAAAGGCTACTGCACCGATGTATTTTACGAGCAGGCCACGCGCTGGATCGATTCCCAACGCAAGTCGGGGAAGCCATTCTTCGCTTACATCCCGACCAACGCGCCGCACGGCCCCTATATCGCTAGGCCGGAGGACAAGGCGCTCTACGAGGGCAAGGGGCTTTCGCCGGACGCGGAGAGCTTCTTTGGAATGCTCCACAACATCGACGTGAACGCGGGGAAGCTGTTGGCGCGTCTAGAAGAGTGGGGCATCGCCAAGGACACACTGGTGATTTTCATGAACGACAACGGCGGAACTGCCGGCACAAAGGTGTTCAACGCCGGGATGCGCAGCACCAAAGGCACCCCGTGGCTGGGGGGGACACGGGCGACCTCCTACTGGAGCTGGCCGGGCACTCTGACTCCCGGCGACTGCGCGGCACTGGCCGCCCACGTGGACTTCTTTCCCACGCTGATGGAACTGGCCGGGGCGAAGGTCCCAGAGGAGGTCAAGCCACAGGTGGAGGGACGGAGTCTGGTGCCGCTTCTTCAGGATCCTAAGGCGCCCTGGGCGGACCGCCATTTGTTCACCCATGTGGGCAGGTGGGAGCGGTTTTCCGATCCCTCCGATTCCAAGTACCGTGCGGCCGCGGTGCGCAACACCCGTTGGGCAATGGTGAGTGATGCGAAGGGAACCGTGCCCAACTGGCAGCTGTTTGACTTGAGCGTCGATTACGGCCAGACGACCGACGTGCTGGCGGCACACCCGGAGGTCGCCACAGAGCTGGTTTCCGCCTTCGACAAGTGGTGGGGAGAATGTCTGCCTCTCATGGTCAACGAGAAGGCTGTGGGGCCGGAGGTCAATCCGTTTCAGGCGCTCTATTACAAGCAGTTTGGTGGCAGCCCCACGGCGGAAGCCCTCAAGGCCATGGATCCCCTCCGTCCCCTTGGCGGGCCCAAGCCCAAAAAACAGGCGCCCGAAGGAAAGGCCGCCCCCGCTCAGTAGCGTCCCTTCCCCACTCCCGCCACAGTGGAGTTGTAGCTCCGCCCCGCGCCCCTACGGCGATTTGTCCGAAGAAAACTGCAACGAAACGCTCTTCTCTCCCACATCCATGAGACTCTCAATTGCTCTCTCCGTCCTCCTCTCCCTTTCGGCTGCCGCCTCTGCTGAAAACCGGGTGGTTTTTTTGGCAGGCGGCCGCAGCCACGGACCCGGGGAGCATGAGTTCTACGCCGGTTGTCAACTGCTGGCCAATGCGCTCAACCAGCAAAAAGGGGTGGATTTGAAGGCAGAGGTTCTCAAAGGCTGGCCGGCTGATGACTCCGTACTCGATGGAGCCAAGGCGGTGGTCATTTACGCCGACGGCACCAGCGTCGTGGGCAAGGGCTGGGAAAAGATGGACGCACTCGCCAAAAAGGGCGTCGGCATCATGTTCATGCACTATGCGGTGCATCCGGGCGCGCCGGAGGGCGAAAAGTACTACCGGCCCTGGATCGGCGGCGCATTTGAAACCGGTTGGTCCGTCAACCCGCACTGGGTGGCCGACCTCAAGGCCCTGCCCAACCACCCCGTCTCGCGCGGTGTCACCTCCACCGTCGAGGCGTACGACGAGTTTTATTACAACATGCGGTTTCGCCCCGAGCGCGGAGAGGTGCTGGATTTGGTCACCGCGACGCCGACCCGCGAACGGATGAAGCGTTATATCAACCTTTGGAATGAACACGGTGTGGCCGGGATGGACAAGCCCCAGTCCCTGATGTGGGGAGTCCAGCGGCAGGACGGTGGCCGCGGGGTGGGTTTCACGGGCGGGCACTACCACCGGAATTGGGCTGTGGACGGCTTTCGCACTTTGGCCCTCAACGCGATCGTCTGGGTGGCCGGGTTGGAGGTGCCCTCGGAGGGGGTCAAGTCCACCTCGCTGAGCGAGGACGAGCTCAACTCCAACCTAGACGACAAGGGAGCCAACAAGCCCCGGCTCACGTTGCCGAAGGCTGGTGAATTCAAGGCGCTGCCCACTGCGGAGGTGCCAATCGAGCAGGAAGCAAAGTTCCCCAAGTTGGGTTCGGTTGCCCCGACGGGTGGAAATGCAGTGACAACAGCCCCCACCACGCCCAATCCAGCGTCCGCCACCAAGCCCGTCGCTGAAAGCAGTGTCCTCGCGAGTGCCTCCGCCGACCGTCTGGTGCCCCTCAGCGCGCCGCTCAAGGGCGCCAAGGAACTTTACCTTGTGGTGGATCCCGAGGGGGAAATCGCGTGCGACTGGTCCAACTGGATTGACCCGGTGCTCGTGTTCGCCGACGGAACCCGCAAGGAGTTGAGCAGTCTGCCCTGGAAGTCTGCGACGACCGGCTGGGGCCAGGCCCGGGTGAACCTCAACATGGAGGGCAAACCGTTTCGCATTGCCGGTAAGACCTACGAAAAGGGGATCGGCGTGCACGCGGCCTCCGTGGTGGCCTACGATCTTCCGGCGGGAGTGGAACGTCTGGAGACACTCGTCGGCATTGACGACGGTGGTGCCATTCGTGCGGGGCAGCCCAGCGCCGCCAAGGTGCGCTTCCGCGTGTTCACCACGCAGCCTCCAAAGCCCGGTTCGACGGCGGAACCTATCGCCGCGGACTGGCCCACCGAGGTTCCTCCCGGCATGTTTACGCTGCCCGAAGGGCTGGAGGCGACTGTGTGGGCGAAGTCGCCCCACCTGCTCAACCCGACCAACATGGACTTCGACGCCCAGGGTAGACTCTGGGTGGCGGAGGGGGTGAACTACCGCGGCAAGGCCAAGCGCCAACCGGAGGGTGACCGTATTGTGGTTTTGGAGGATACCAAGGGGGCTGGAGTCGCCGACAAGTCCACCGTTTTTGTGCAGGAGCCGGGCCTCGCCTCGCCGCTGGGGGTGGCGGTGTTTGAGAACCGGGTGGTGGTGTCGCAACCGCCGGATCTGATTGTCTACACTGACGTCAACGGCGATGGAAAGTTTGACCCGGCAGTGGACAAGAGGGAGGTGCTTCTCACCGGTTTCAACGGGCGCCAGCACGACCACAGCCTCCACAGTGTCACCGCGGGACCGGACGGGCTTTGGTATTGGAACCAGGGCAACACCGGGGCGGAGTTCACCGACAAGTCGGGCAAGACCTTCCGCATGGGAAGCCCCTACCAGCTTCAGAACATTGCCGGACAACGCAGCGATGACGGCCACGTTTGGATCGGCGGCTTCGCTGCAAGGATGAACCCGGATGGAAGCCAGGTCGCGATCATCGGCCACAACTTCCGCAACAGCTACGAACAGGCCGTCACCTCCATGGGCGATGTCTTCCAAAGCGACAACGACGATCCGCCCGCTTGCCGCGTGAGTGCCATGCTCGAGGGGGGCAACGCAGGCTTTGCCTCCGCAGACGGCAAGCGCTCTTGGGCTGCAGACCGGCGGCCCGGACAGGACGTTCCCACCGCGGAATGGCGGCGGGAGGATCCCGGCACGATGCCCGCCGGCGATGTGTACGGGGGCGGTGCGCCCACGGGGGTCGCCTTCTATGAAAACGGCGCGTTGGGCGAGAAGTGGCAGGGACTGCTCCTCGCCTGCGAGTCCGGAAAGAACGTCATCTACGGCTACCACCCCAAGCCAGAGGGGGCGGACTGGAAGCTGGAACGCATGGAGTTCTTCACCTCCAACAAGGAAAAAGAATGGGCAGGTTCAGACTTTCTCTCAGGCCGTACCACCCGCACCGGTCTCAAGAACTGGTTCCGTCCCAGCGATGTCTGCGTCGGTCCGGACGGTGCACTCTATGTGGCGGACTGGTACGATCCGGGCGTGGGCGGCCACGGCACACGCGACGACCGGACCACGGGGGCGATCTATCGGATTGCGCCCAAGGGCTTCAAGTCCGTCGTTCCGAAGTTTGACCTCAGCACCACCGAGGGCCAGATCGCCGCGCTCCAAAGCCCGGCGGTGAACGTGCGCTACAGCGGCTTCACCCGCTTGAAGGCGCAGGGTGACAAGGCGGTGCCCGCGGTCGCCGAACTGCTCAAGGACGCAAACCCCTACATCCAGGCGCGGGCCGTCTTTTTGCTCGCACAAATGGGTGAGGTGGGAAAGGGGAAGGTACGTGGATTACTGGATGCCGGCGACGCCCAGAAGCGTTTGGTTGCCTACCGTGCGCTCAAGCGCGCGGGCGCGGATGGCGTGGCGCTGGCTCAAAAGCTGGCGGGGGACTCCTCCGCAGCGGTGCGGAGGGAAGTGGCGACCAGCCTGCGTGACGTGCCGGCGGCGGACAGCGTACCTTTGCTGGCGAAGATCGGCGCGCAGTTTGACGGCAAGGACCGCGCCTATCTCGACGCAGTCGGCCTAGGTAGCGAGGGCAAGGAGGGCGCGGTGTACGCAGCGCTTTCCGGCTTCATCGCGAAGGATCCGTTCCAATGGACGGAGGCCGCGGCCTGGTTGGCGTGGCGCCTGCATCCGGCGGAGGCTGTGCCGGCCTTGGCTGCGCGTGCCTCTTCCGGAAAGCTGACGCCAGACCAGCGGAAACTGATGCTCACAGCCCTGGCCTTTTCTTCCACGCAAGAGGCCGCAGGTGCGATGCTGGCTGCTGCGGCGGACAAGGCTTCCTCACAGAACGGCCTGGCACTCTGGTGGGTCCTCAACCGGAAGACCAATGACTGGGCCGCCCACGGCCTGGACGGCAAGCTCAAGACCGCCGGACTCTACGACCCGGACAACGTCAAGCTCACCGCGGTGGAGCTTCCTCCCCCGGTGGCCAACGCTCCGGCGCTTCCAGGTGTTTCTGAAATCGTCAAACTCACCGGGGACTCCACGCGCGGAAAGTCGGCGGTCGGCGTGTGTTACGCTTGTCACAAAATTGGAGCCGTCGGGGTGGAGTACGGGCCGGAGCTTACCGAGTACGGCAAACAGCAGACAGCCGAGATGATCATCGAGGCCATCAGCAATCCTTCCGGTTCGATTGCCCACGGGTATGCAGGCTCTGAGGTAAAGACCAAGGATGGGCTCACGATTCAGGGCATGGCGCTTGCAGGGGGCGACCCGGTCATCCTCAAGTGCATGGGCGGGACGCTTCAGACGATCCCCCGCTCCAAGATCGAGTCGATGACCCAGATGAAGCGTTCTCTCATGTATGAGCCTTCGCAACTCGGCCTTGGCGCTCAGGCGATCGCCGACATCGTCGCTTACCTGAAGAGCTTTTAGTGTTCCGATTCAGCGAGGGCAAAAGGGATCCGATTCCGTAGGCATCGAGGCCATGAGCCGAATGGAGCGTTTTACCCCGAACCTGCAAGCAGCAGAGAAAGGGGGACCTTACTCGAAGCCGCTCCGTTAGGCGCAGAGGATTTTCTGGAGCATAGGGGCGAAAACTTCGGCCCCCTCCTTTGTTACGCGCGAATCTCTTTTTTTGGGCACAAATAGCGGTAGCCCTCCAAAGCACTGTGCTTTGGAGGAGACTCCCACGGCGAGCCTTGGGCGGCAAACTGGGAAGTTTGCGTGCTTGCGTTGGAAGCCAATCCGAGCGGAGGCGCTTTCTTGGAGTTGCTGCAAAAGCGGCTTACCCGTTCACCTCAAACGGATCTCCCGCATATAGCTCACAGACTGAACGGAACTTGGGATAGACAAACTTCGAGGCGGTGGTGCCGTCCTTACAGAGTGCCCGTGCGACGTGCAGTTCCAAATTGCGGAGGATGCGCAGACTTTCCAGCAGCAGCGCGCTTCCGAGGCCACGGCTGCGGTATTCGGGAAGGACGCAGGGGCCGCAAAAGAGGTGGTTTTCCGCGTCGGCATCCGTGCTAAAGGCCGCAGCTGCAATGATGCGGGAGCCGTGCTGGATGGTGAGAGCCGGGTAGTTTTGCGAGCGGAAGGCCTCATGAATACGGTCCCGCAGCGCGCTGGAGATCGGCCCGTAACTACCAGTCCACTGTGCGTCCGTCGTGAACGCCCGTTCCACCAGCGCGTGGATGGTGGGTTCGTCTGCCCGAGACGCAGGGCTCACGATCAATCCGTGGGGCAGAGCTACGGGTTCGTCGTCGAGCAACGCCAGGTTCCAACTAAACAGCTTCCATGATTCGCGCTTCATTCAGTGATTCAATCTCTCCTACGGTATCCTTGGGATGGAGCAAAGTAAATGAACCCCGTCCAAATCGCTGGGGGCGTTTTGGGTGAGCTCCTCGCTGCGGCACTCCTGGGGCATTGGAGGTTAGTGGGGGGCGGTGACCTCCCAAGCTTCGCCGAAGAAACCCGCGGCCTTCACCTCGGCCGAGCGACGCGAGTTGGCTGGCGAGGCCGTGTTCAAAACCGCCCAGTCCGGCAGTTTCGCCACCTGTCTGGCGTTGTTTAGGTAGTCGTATTCCCGGTAGGTGAAGCCGCTGTTGAGCACCACGTAACGGCCGGGTGCCAGCGGGTTGGGGTACACGAGTGCCGGGAGGTGGCTGGCAGCGGAGAAGTGTTCCCCGGCAATATCCAATGAGGTTTTGTTCCATTGCACAGGAAGCTTTTGGGCCACCCGCGCGATGATTGTGTTGCTCGAGGGATCTCCCCAGAGGATCAGATTGGCCTCGGACATCTCCTCCTCGGTGATGGAAACATCGTCCCGGACGCTGAGTTCGCCACGGAACTGGCTGCGCCAGTGTGCCACAAAATGGGACAGCTCGGTTTCCACCCAGCGGGCGGTGGAGTCGTGCAGGGGTTTTCCAGTGGGGCGGACCACGATGAATTTGCTCAGGAAGGCGTCGTCAATCGGGCCCTGCAGGCCTGGGCGCTTGGCGGGAGACGGGGCAAAGGGTTCGTCGGCCGGATACCAGCGGCCGTTGACGTTATGGAAGTGGGCGGTCCAGGAGCGGTCCGACTGGGGAGGGGGGGCGACCAACGGTTGTCCGTCGATGACGACGGGTAGTGAGGCTATCGGATCCAGGGGGTATTCGCCGGATTCGCAGTGGAGGGTGAGGGCGGTGACGTTGCTTGTGGCGACGGTACACTGGCTCTGGTCCTGCTCGATCTTTGCGTCGACCCGGGCCTGTTCCCAGTGGTGGCGCATGCCCTGGATGGTGACCCAGTGGGATGTGGGATAGCGCAGAGTGTAGGTTGCGAAATGCACCTGGCGGGGAAACGGATCCCGGCCGAGGGCGGCGATCCTGTCGATGCGTCGGGCCACCTCTACCTTGGAGTCGGGATGGTATTTGTGGCCGGTTTTCGGCCCGATGACATGGGTGAGGCTGAACCCCTCGTCGCGCGCTGCATCCGCCATTTTGGCCGCAGCCTGGCGCTGTTTGTCGTCTTCCCCGCTGTAGGCGACGGTTGGGCAGTTGGCTAGGTTGCGCACATATCCGGGGCAGTCGTACCAGTTCCAGAGCCGCTGTTCGTACCAGGTTGGTTCTACCGTTTCGTTCTGGAAAACCTGGAGAAACTCGGGGGTCTCGCTGAAGCCCGCACCGGGATTGGATGCGACCCAGCGGCTGGGGTAATGAACAGTGAACTGCCAGGCTGCCGCGCCACCCATGGAAAAGCCGCGCATTACAATCCGGTAGGGGTCGATGCGGTAGTTTCGCTGGGCGTGTTCGAGCGCCTCGAAAAGGTCGACCTCGCCGGCGAACTTGTTCGCGTTACAGTAGCGGCCGTACGGATGCAGAACGAAGGCACCAGCGGGTGTAAACTCGCCTGCGGATTTGCGACGGCCTTCGATGAAGTTCAGTTCGCTGAGGGTTTCACCCCGCCCATGGCACCAGACGTCAAGGCGGTGGGAGGCAGCGCTCTCGTGAAGGTAGGCAGTGGGCACGACCAAGCCGTAGGGTTGGATCGAGCCGTCCAGTTTTGAGCGGTAGCCGCGAACCACCAAGCCCGTCTGGGTGGTCCAGGGAGAGGTTCCTTCGCGGAGTGCCTTCGCGCGCGACGCGCCCTCTTCCAGATGCAATTTGGCTGTGGCCGCCTCCTGAGGTTTGAAAAACTCGTTGTAGCGCAAAGCCCAGTCCACGGATTTGTGGAAGATCTCCACATCGGGCAGGAGATCGAGGAGGGCGGGCTTTTTTTCCAGGCTGGTGCGCAGGGCGGCGATCTCCCTAGCCAGCGTGGCCACCCCTTGTTCCAGAAAAACGCGGTCCGCTTCCGGAATCGACACACCGGGAGGGGGGATGGGTCGGACTTGATCCGGGAGGTTGTCCTTAGGGCCGTCTGCGAATAGTGGCAGGGCAAGTAGAAGGTTCAGAGCCGTGGAAACGAGGAAAGGGGGGCGCATGACGGAGCTTTGGGAGAGTGAGGGTTTGGGGAAAAGAAGAGGCGCCGGATTCACTCAACGCAATCGTGAGCGGTCCGGCGCCTGAAAAACTGAATGTCAGCGAACGGATCCGCTGTCACTTCTAGCCTAAATTATCAAACAGCGGCTTCAGTCTTCTTGGTGCGGCGCACCTTCGGCTTGGAAGCGGCTTCTTTGGCACGGATTTTGAGGCGGTTGAGGTAGGCCGCACGACGGCGACGCTTTTCGACTTTGTTGTATTGCTGGCCCATAAATTGAAGAAAGGAGAAAGGGATTGGGACAGTATGTCCGCTCCGTCTTGGACGCAAGGGTAAAGCAGCGGGCTTCCGCCTCGCTCAGGAGTTGCCGTTTGCCGGTTTTATGCGAGGCTGAGCGGCTTAAGATGTCGCAGGAGCGTTATTTTTTACATGTCGATGGGGCGCAGCGCGGGCCGTATACGGTCCGCCAGATCGGGCACATGGTAAACAGCGGGATCGTGCACACGGGGGCGATGTTCTGGTGCGAGGGGCTTGAGCAGTGGCAGCCAGTGACCCAGCTCATCGAGCCAAAAAAGCAAAAGCAGCGGCGCCGGATCCAACTCGGGGCTGGCACGGTCGCTGCGGTCGGCGTGTGTCTGGGGGTGTTCTGGTTGGCGTTGCCGACGTTGAGGCAGGGGTGGAGGGAGCAGAACCAGGTGGAGCGCAGCCCGGAGGCCGCCTACTGGCGGGCACGCGGGGTGCTCCGGGAGCACGTCGGTTGGTTTACCGGCCTTCGTTTCAAGCCGTTTGATCCTGCCAAGGTCAAGCTCGCCGGGGAGGATGCCGCAACGGTGGAGTTGGAGGCGGAAAGTTCCGGGGCTTTCAAGGGGCAGCGGTTTGAGCGCTGGAAGGTGGAGTTGATTTACAAGAAGCGGCTCCAAATGTGGGTCGCGGCCGAAGGCGACGCTCCGTAATCAACTGCCGCTTGCCCTGCCGGTTACTCGAAGCGGTTGCGGAGCCACACGTAGGGGAAGTTCCCTCCCGGGCAGTCGGTGGGCCACTTGGGCGGGTTGATGTCCTTGTGGGCTTTGACCGAGGCCCATTTGCCGTCGATTTTTCCAGTGCGCTGGCGCAGGTACCGGATGAGTTCGTCCAAGGACTCGAGTTGCTTGGCGGTGGGTTTTTCCTGGTTGAAGTCGCCAACGAGGCAGATGCCCAGAGCGATGTTGTTGAGGTAGTCGCTGTGGACGTGGCCTCCGTTGATCTGTTTCTTCCAGCGGTTGCCCACCTCGATTTGGCCGTCACCCGAGGAGGTGCCGTTGCCGATGACGAAGTGGTAGGCCAGCCCGTTTGACATCTTGCGTACCTTGGTGTGGTAGAAGTCGAAGGCTTTTGCGTTGCCCTGGCGAGTGCCGCTGTTGTGCACGACGATGTAACGCCACCTGGCCTTTTGAACCGGCGCCTTGTCGATCTCCTCCCGGAGGGATTTTGTGAGATATCTCCACTTGGAAAACCATCCGAAAAACGAAGAGGGCTGGTAGTTTGGCTTGGCGTCGAATCCGGATTTCTCGACAACCACGGGAGCCGGTTCCGCCTTTGGGGGCGCTATTGGGGTTGGGGATCCTGCTTGCGCCTTTTCCTTTACGGATTGCACCGTGGGCGGTGGTTGGACGGGGGCGGGGGCTGCGGGCGCCGTGGGCGCCGCCTTCGGAGGGGTTCCCGGGGTGGGCTTCTTGGGAAGCGGATAAGGTTTCGCTTTCGGCTTGGCCTTCGGCTTGGTGTCCTCTGTTTTTTTCTCGCTGGCCTTCGAGGAACCCGTCTGCGCCGGCGGCGGGCGTTTGGGGGAAGGCTGCACCTGTTCCTCCCGGGCCTTGAGAAAGCGGCGGCGTATTTCCTCGTTGTCGCCCTGCGCCGTGCCTCGGAGAGAGGGCACTACTGCGGCGATGGCACATAGCAAAAACGTGAATGTGGGGCGGGCGGACACTTGACGCACTCTAGCAAAGCTCGTGCGGCGTGCAAGTAGAGCAGTTGAGCCTTTGCAGATCCCCCCTAAGAGGACGGCGTCAACGGGGCGAAGCACCCGACCACTTGGGGGAGAGCGCCCGGCTCCGGGTGGGTCAACGCGAAATATCCGACTGGCCCAGAATCTGGAAACCGTGCTGGTGAAGCACCGAAATGGCGCATTCATTGTCCTCGACGTGGAGTGCCAAAGCGGTGCGCCCCCGGGGGCGGGTGAGCAACGCGTAGGAACCAAAAATGTTCACGTCCGCGGCCAGCAGAGCAGCAAGTAAACGGCCCAGTTCCGTGGGGCCCTCTGGCAGTTCCACCACCACCAGATCACACACGGAATGGGGAATTTCGTGCTCGGCGAAAATATCCTGCACCGATTCCGGGTCACTGACGACAATCCGGACGATGGCGGTGTCCGCGGATGCCTGAACGCTCATGGCCACCACGTGTACATTGTGGTTGTTAAGCAGCCGGACCACCTCCATGAGCGCCCCGACCTTGTTGGGTAGAAACACGGAAAACTGCATCACGCGCGGGGTGCCGTTTTTTTCAGCAACAGAGGAATCGTCGAAGGGCATAAGAGAGATACAAGACTGGTTTGAATATGCAGGAGGGGCAGGAGAAAGAAAAGCTGGGGATTTATTCTCGCGATGGATTGGGGGGAGGGGACGCTAGTTCCTCTTCTCGTTCACGTCCTTGAGTATGGATGAGAGGATCGCGGCAAGGTCTCTTACCTCCATGGCTGAGGGGGGGGTGTCGGCGGAGCCGTTGAGAAGGGTTTCGACTGTGCTGAGCTTGGGCCGGATCAGCCCGAGGGCGGGATCCGTCTCCAGTTTGTCTCCCAGCTTCTCCAGGCCGTGTCCAAGGAGCATCCCGAGTGCCGGTTGGCGGAGGAGCGACGCGGCGTTTTCGTTGTAATGATCGGCAAGCAACGAGGCGACAATTTCGGTGCAGCGCATCCAGGCACCCAGTGAAACCAGCCGTGCCAGGCCTTCGTCTTCGTGTTTGCGCAGCGCAGCGCCCAGTTCCGCCTCAGTCGCATGGAGTTCCCGCCGCAGGATCGCCCAGTCCTTTTTCTGGGCCGAGTCCGCGATGCTGCGGCTCCGGTCCAGAAGTTCTGTTTGCACCCCCAGGGTCTTCGAAAGCCGCAGCAAATCCTTGCCTATGTTTCTGCACTGCTGGGCATCCTCGGCCTGCGCTGCCAGGTACCCGTCGGCGAACATGCCCCCGAGCACCAGGGCGATCTGGACCCGGCTGTTGAGTGCGACGGTCACGGGCGCGCGAAACTTGGAGGCCCAGTCGGGTTTTGCACAACGGGAAAGCGAGTGTAGCAGTTCCTCCGGGGAGATCGCAGCGGGAGGTGGCAGTGGGGTCGTCTCCTGCGCGGGACATAAAACAGTAAGACTCGCTAGAATGGCTGCCGTGCGGAGCATGCAAAACAAAAAAGGGAACGTCCGGCGTTCTGTCCCTTGTGCCCGCAGGGGCTGAGCCGCTTCAGCCACAAGCTCGCACGCGGCAAGTGTGCGGGGCTTGGAATGGTTGAGCCGGAGGGAGGCGCGCGGCTTCATAGGTTTCATTCTAATCGGTTGGGACGGCCTGTCAGGTTCCTTTTGGCTCCGGGCGGGGGCTTCTTCGAAAAGACGAGGGCTCGCGTAAACCGGGGGGCGGGACGCCCTAGTTTCCTGTTTTGACTTCAATGACATCGTGCGGGGCGCTTTCGCGCTGGCCGGCCGAGGTCACCCGGATGTACCTCGCTTTGGATTGCAACTCGCCCAGGGTTGCCGCTCCCAGATAGCCCATGCCGCTCTGGATGCCTCCGGCCAGTTGAAGCAGCACCTGATCCAGCTTCGGGGAGAGTTCCTTGAGGGCTTCGATCCCCTCGGCGGCGACTTTCCTGGCGGCGTCCTTGCCGGCGTGCCCGTAGCGGGCCGCGCTGCCCGCGGTCATTGCAGACGCGGAACCCATTCCTCGGTATTGCTTGTAGAGTTTACCGTTGATTTCCATCACGCTGCCCGGCGCCTCCGGACACCCCGCCAGAAGCCCTCCCAAAACCACCCCGCCGGCCAGCGTAAGTGCCTTGACCGCATCGCCCGACTTGGCGATCCCCCCATCGGCCAGAATGGTCACACCCCGCCGGGCCGCTGCGCGGCTTGTCAGGTAGAGCGCCGTTAGCTGTGGGATGCCCACCCCCGCTACGATGCGGGTTGTGCAGATGGAGCCAGGCCCTTGGCCCACCTTGATCACGTTCGCGCCGCAGTCCGCCAGAAACTCCACCCCCGCCCCACTGGTGACGTTACCCGCGATGAGGGTGAGTCCCTTGAATTCGCCACGGACCAGTCGGATTGCATCGCCCACCCCCTTGGAGTGCCCGTGCGCCGTTGAGACTGCAACCGCATCCACCCCGCGCTCCACAAGGCCGCTGACGTGGGCGAGAATCCTTTCCCGGTCCAGATCCCCGGCCGCGTTGCGGGGCGAAGAAATGCTAGCCCCGCACAAAAGACGGAAGTTGGAATCCCGGGCGGGTCGCAGTTGGGCGCGATGCTCCTGGCGGATCCGTTCCACGTCGGAAAGGGTGAATAGCCCCCGCAGCCTGTCGTCCCGGTCGACCACCAGCAGCTTGTGGGTGCCCACGTGCTCGGTGAAAAAGCGGTCGGCGCTTTCAATCGGATCGGCTCCGAGTTCGGCCACGCTGATGGTGGGGGCCTGCGCCCGCGGGGTCATGACCTCGATAACTCGCTTGGTGGCGTGGCGGGGACGGACCACCTGGCCGGGAAGCAGTCCGAGCAGCCGGCCCTCCTTGTCGACCACGGGGAAGGTGCGGAACGTGAACTCCTTTTGTTCCAGATACTCCAGCAACTCGCCGATGCTCTGGTCCGGCGAAGCCTTGATCGGATCGCTGATGAGGCCGTGGACGTTGTTTTTAACGCGGCTGACCTCCGAAAGCTGCTCGCGCTCGGACATGTTGCAGTGGATGAGCCCGAGGCCGCCGCAGCGCGCCAGCGCAATGGCCATTTCCGCCTCGGTGACTGTGTCCATGTCGGCGGACACGATGGGGAGGCTGAGCTGAAGTTGGTCGGAGAGGCGGGTGTCGAGGCGGGCGTCCCGCGGCAGCACCTCGGAGTAGAGGGTCGCCAGAGTGACGTCGTCGTAGGTCAGGGCTTCCTGAGAGTGGGCCGAGAAAAACGGGGCTGCCTCCTTGTAAAAGAGGGCGTCGAGAGACTGGGTTGGGGCTTCTGCCATAGGCAACAGTGCACCCAAAAGGGCTCTGGTGCAAAGCCGGAATGCAGGGCATGCGCACCCTTCAGGCTGCTCCTCGAGGCTGCGCTGGAGCGGTTTGGTCTAAACCAGCAGCCCGATGGCGGCCGTGTAGCCGTGGACGAAGTTGGAGCGGCCCATCGGGCCCACCTCGCCGTTGCAGAAAAGTCCGATGGTGGGCAGCGTTCCAAAATGGCGCCCGACGGCTTCGACGTCATGGTTGGGCCTCCCAAAAAGGCCTTCCCCCCGACCGCGGCATACAAAGGCCGCGCACGCAAACGGGCGGACGCCCTCGCGCACCTTCAATTCCAACTGGTGCTCCAGCTCCTCCTCCGCCGCGGCAGGATCCCGCAGCTGAAACTGGAAGGTCTGTCCCACGCGGGGGTAGGCTGCCAGCTCCACCGTGCCGGATTCCGGATCGGTGCTCAGCACGTTCCGGATCACAAAGTCCCCCGTGCGGAAGTCATCCATGTATTCGTCAGCGGCGAAGCCTGCGAAAAGATTGCGGCCGACACTGCGTTTTTCTTCCTTTGAAAGACTTTCGATGGACTCGTTGAGGCGCTCGTAGGCGGGTACGGAACCGATCGAAGTCAACACGTTTTCTTCGGCACCGGTGATCGCATGAGGTTCGCCGATGGGGCGGCAGCCCTGCCCTATGACTAGGTGCAGCTTGAACCCGCCCTTGAGCCCTAGGGCGATCCCCGCCTCCACCAGTTGCCGGTTGTGAAACACAAAGATGTCATCCTCCTGTTCCCCGCCGCTGAGTAGGCCCCCCAGCGCGGGCACTCCCGGAAAGGCGGCCGACCAGTTTTTGAGCCACAGTTCAGCACCCATCTTGACCGGGTTTCCCACAAAGAGCCAGGCCTCCGAATCCGCGGCATCGCCCACGTGGTTGCGCCACTGTTCCGGGGTGAAGTCGTCGGTTTGCTGTTCGTTAAACTCTATGGGCGACAGCTTGGTGTTGGGCAGGGACAGCAGTTGGAGGGAGAAACCCGTGGCGGCCTCGGCCTCTACCCCGGAGCCGATAAGCCCCCAGGCGCTCCCCCCCAGCAGGAGCGTTGCGTGGGAGTGTAACTGGATGAGCTCCAGAAAATCTGCCAGGTGGGGCCGGTAGTCGGAACTGGCAAAAACCCATACGACGCTCGGGTTGCACCCCAGTTCCTGCAGACACTCGCGGGAGGCGCGTATCACGGCCTCTTCCGAGTAGGGCTCCAAAACGAGGCGGGAGGCGGCTTTGTTGGGCATGGGGGCGCGCTAGAGGGTGGGTCTTTCCTTGTGCCAGGGTGTGGACTGTTCGTAGGCGTGGGCGATTTGGAGCAGGCGGGCTTCGTCAAAGCTTTTGCCCAGCAACTGTAGTCCCACGGGGAGGCGCGCACCGTCCACCTGTGCAAAGCCGCAGGGGACGCTGATTCCGCAGTTGCCCGCCAGATTGGCCGCAATGGTGAATATGTCCGCCAGGTACATCTTGAGCGGATCGTTGGAGCGTTCGCCCCGCTTGAAGGCGACCTCGGGGGACGTCGGACAAATCAGCGCGTCCACCCCTTCAAAGGCCCGCTCAAAGTCGCGCCGGATTAGGGTCCGGACCTTCTGCGCGCGGAGGTAGTAGGCGTCGTAATAGCCGCTCGAAAGCACATAGGTCCCCAGAATGATACGGCGTTTGACCTCTTCTCCGAAGCCTTCGGAGCGGGACCGTACGTACAGGTCCTGAAGGTTTTTGACATCCGCTGCGCGCCGTCCGTACCGGACGCCGTCAAACCGGGCAAGGTTGGCCGATGCCTCGGCCGTGGCGATGATGTAGTAGACGGCCACGGCGTATTCGGTGTGCGGGAGGGAAACCTGCACAATCTCGGCCCCCAGCGACTCGCAGTGGCGCACCGCTGCCCGAACCGCGGCATCCACCTGCGGGTCGATGCCCTCGATGAAGTATTCCTTGGGCATGCCAAGCTTGAGGCCCTTGAGGTCGCGCCCCAGCAGGCGGGTGTAGTCCTCGGTCGGCAAATCCAGACTGGTGGAGTCCTGTGGGTCCTTGCCGGAGAGCACGTTGAGGAGGCGGGCGGAATCCTCCACCGTCTTGGTGAAGGGGCCGATTTGATCCAGAGAGGAGGCAAAGGCGATGAGTCCGAACCGGGAGACCCGGCCGTACGAGGGCTTGAGCCCAACGCAACCGCACAGGGACGCGGGCTGTCGGATGGATCCTCCGGTGTCTGAGCCCAGCGAGGCGAAGGCGGTGTCGGCTGCCACCACCGCAGCGGAACCGCCGCTCGAGCCGCCCGGAATACGCTCCAGAGCCCAAGGGTTGGAGGTGGTCTGGAGGGAGGAGTTCTCAGTCGAGGAGCCCATGGCAAACTCGTCCATGTTGAGCCGCCCGAATGGAATTGCCCCGGCGGCGCGCAGCTTGCGGATGACGCCGGCGTCGTAGGTGGCGGTGTAGCCCTGCAGAATCTGGGAGGCTGCGGTGCAAGGCTCGCCGCGAACGTTGATGACGTCCTTGATGGCGATGGGCACACCTCCCAGGGGGAGGGATGGGTCCGCGGCGGCGGCCTCCGCGCGGGCCTGTTCCAAGTTACGGGAGAGGTAGCCTCCGACCCGCGGGTCCACCGAGGCGATGCGCGCCTCCAGGGAGTCAAGCGCCTCGAGCGCCGTGAATTCGCCGGCGCGCAGAGCCGACTGCAGTGCCGAAAGGGAGAGGGAGTGAAGTGCCTGGCGTTCCATTGGGCGGGTTATTCGATGACCTTTGAGACCACAAAGAGGCCGTTGGCGTGGCGGGGGGCGTTGGAGAGGGCCTCTTGGGCGGAAAACCA
>JBIKSY010000181.1:0-8147 GCA_044348365.1 Chthoniobacteraceae bacterium | reverse complement strand
CCATCTCCCCTATGCTTCGAGCGCGCCGGGGCCAACGAGTGTGTTACCACGCGGATAACACCGGGAACCGCCGCACACCGGCACCGGGCTCAGAGGAAGCCACCCGTTTATGCCGCCGCAAATGCGCCCACGTTGCTTATTTGGCCCGCGTCAGACGCTTGAGTTTTCCGGCGAGACTTGCCTTGGCAGCGGAGCTCATCCGGTCGATGAAAAGGACGCCGTTGAGATGGTCGACCTCATGCTGAAGGGCGCGGGCAAGGAGTCCCGCCGCCTCGAAATCAAGCGTCATACCTTCGTGATTGAGGCACTGGCAGCGGACGCGGGCCGCGCGCACGATGTCGGCATTCATCTTGGGAAAGGAAAGGCAGCCTTCGACCCCGACCTCTTTTTCGGTGGAAAGGCTGAGCTGGGGATTTATCAGCACCAGCGGCATAAAGGGCAGCAGGTCGACCTCCTCCCCGTTGATCCACATCTGGCTGGGGCGGTTCTCAGCGTCGGAAACGTCGATGACCGCCAACTGCATTGCAACCCCAACCTGCTGAGCGGCAAGCCCCACACCCTCGGCATCGCGCATGGTGTCGAGCATATCCTCCACCAGACGGACCACTTCGGGGCCGATGCTTTCGACGCGCGCCCCCACGGCGCGCAGGATAGGGTGGTTGAACAAAACAATTGGGCGAATCATTTGGAGCGCTCCATAAAAGCGGTAAGGCTGCCTTTGACTCCAGCCTCTTTCAAGCCATCGAGCACGTTCATGACGGTGCCAAAGGGAGCCTCCCTGTCGGCATTGAGCGCGAAAAAGGTGCCTGGATCGCGCGTGACCAGCTCCCGCAGTAGCGGGCCAAGCCGCTCCAATACCACCGGCTTTTCATCCAGAAACAGCTGGGAATCCTTCGAAATCGTCAGGATCAAAGGCTCCCGCTTCGGCTGGGCGGCGGTGGCGGACTTGGATTCGGGCAACTTGATGCTCACGGCGGGTTGCGCCTTTTTAAACTGCGTGGAAACGATCACAAAAATCAGGAGAATCGCAAAAATGTCGATCAGCGAGACGATGATGACCTGCGGCGTCCGTCTGCGTTTTGGATAGAAGTTCATGGCAAAGTCCGATTGACCGGGGAGCTAGGTCTGGGGAGCAGTCCGGCGGCGGAGCCTGTGCTGGTAGCACTTGGTGAGCAGCAGCGAGACGATACTCTCCATTTCAGAAGCGATCGTCTCCAGTTTGCGCACAAAAAACGAGTAGGCGATCAGGCAGGGGATCGCGATGGCGAGCCCCACCACCGTTGTGCTGAGGGCCTCGGCGATCCCGCTGGCGATGACGTGTGAATCACTCTGTCCAGCGTTGGCGCCAAAGGCTTCAAAGACCTTCACCAAGCCGGATACGGCGCCCAACAGTCCCAATAGAGGGGTGATGCCCACCAGAATTTCCAACACAAAAAGCCCCTGCTCCAGCTGCACCATCTCCCGACGGGCAGCCACCTGGACCGCATCTTGATTTTCGGCGCGCGAGGTATCCAGGTGTTTGAGTGCGACGCGAATGACCCGACCCAGCGGGGAGCGATCGCCCATGAGCAGGGCAAGCAACCGGCCGGTTGGATCCTCGGAATCCGACTGCATACGCTCCACCTCCTGACGGAGCGGAGGCGAGATAGCCAGGTCCCGCCGCAGCCCCAATAGACGGAGCAAAATGACCGCCACGCCCACCACCGAGCAGAGCGCCAGCAGGTACATGAAGAAGCCGCCCTTACTAAAGAACTGCAGCAGTGAATCGATTCCGACCGGGGTGGGTTCCATAAAGTTAGTAGAGTGAGAAGGTGAAGGGGATCTCCAGCAGTCCCTTTTTTAGCAGGGGTGCCGCCTCAGGAGGGGGCGGGTCTAGTTCGGCGGCACGGATGACGTCGAGGCAAAGTTCGGAAAACTCGCGGTTGGCGGAGCTCTGCTCAAGTACCGCCTCTTGCACAACGCCGTCCATCGACACCTTAAAGCGCACTTTTACAGAACCAGTCTCCAGGGAGTCCATCCTTGAACGAATGACCTGGTTCCAGCGCGCGCCGATCGCCCGGCTCACCTGCTTCATGTAGGCCGCCAGGGGCGTCTTGGAGGCGTTGACTCCCGTCTTGCCGTTTTCTGCAAGGCCCCCGTCGACCCGCGTCTGCTGCTTGCCCTCCTGAAACAAATCCTCCGGTGACTCGTCCACAGACTTGGCTTTTTTGCCGCTGCCCAGCCGCTCGATCACCTTCACCGGCGCAGCGACCCCCGAGGCGACCTTCCGAAACACAAGCTCTCCACCCAGATCATCCAGGTCCCCGACCGGGCTGGCCGCCGCGACCGCCTGTTGTTGGACCGCCCGCTTTTTAGTGGCGGCCGTTGCCTTGGAGTCGGTGGAGCGTCCCCCCATCCGGCTCACCCCGGAGGTTTGGGCCTTCACATCGGACGCACCGGCCTTGGCCTCCCGCTGCACAAGCGATTTGTCGGCAACTTCCCGCCTCGCACTGGTCTGGGGAAGCGCGCTTGCGCCCTTGGGACGGTTCATGCTGCCCGCCTCCAAATGCTGGTCCGATTGAAACTTTGCATTCGCCACCGGCGCGTTCGCCTTGTTCAAACCCTCAGAATCAATGCGCGTTTTCTCCGGCAACTGATCCAGCGCAACTACCTGCCGTGGCACCGGCGGCGGCGGGGCCATCTGGATCACCATTTCCACGGCTACTTCCCTGCGCGGGAGTTTAATCAAGAGCTTCCCCACCCAGCCCTCCTGAAGAAGGGTCCAGAGCGCCAGTAGCAGGATGTGGAAGAGCACCGAAGCCACCCCCCCTACAAAGGCCTGCGTCTCCCCCGACTGGTCGCTCATGTCCGGCAGAGCGTTGATCGCGCGCCGGGCAACCCCCGGCAATTCCCACTTCATAAGCCCCCTCCTTCCCGACCCAAGCACGCCCGCACCGAACCGTCCCACAACTCGCCCACAACGCCAAATCGGTTCAGCCCTGCGCACCACTGGATGTCAGCGGCGCGCCCCTTGGCCAAAAGAGCCTTTCCGTTGGAGGAGGTCCGCAGGGCGGCCTCTGGGTGGGGCCAACCCGCATACAGCGCGTGGGCGCAGCGGGCCGAATCGCTCCACTTAAAGAGAGCGGCGTCCACAAAATGGTCGAGCAGCGCCCCCGCGGCCCATACGTCCTCCAGGGCCAGCTCGGGGCCGGTTCCGGCGCACACTGCCACAAGCCGCTCTGGGGACCGCTCGCTGACGACGCTCGCCACGGCGTCCAAATTGAGCAGGGCGCCAATGAGCACGCAGTCGGCGCCCCGGCAGGCCTGCACCGCCCCTGTACCGTTGGTTGTCGTCATGACGATGGTGGCGCCCTGAAGTTGGCAGTACTCGGCGGGGGAATTCCCCAAGTCAAAGCCCTCGACCCGATCCCCATGCCGTTCTCCGCCCAGCAACGCCCCGGGCGTGCGGTTTCTCAAGAGAAAAGCCTCCTCCACAGTGGCCACGGGAAGCAGCGCGCCAACCCCGTGAGCAAGCGCCGTTACCATGGAGGAAGTAGCACGCAACACGTCAAAAACCACGCAAACCGTTCCGGGATGCGCGCTGGCGGCAAAATCCCTGAACTCTGCTGGATGTAAAATAACTTCAACTTTCATCACTCAATAGGGCGCAGACCCGCGGTTAGGCACCGGGGGGAACCTTCTTTTTCCACGTCAAACGGGCATGGTGAAAAAGATACTGCTGGGCGTACCCACCGTAAGGCCCAAACGCGTTTGCGCAAAATGTTCTTAACACCGCCGCCGTCACGTTTTTGCGTCTGGGAAAATACTTCTCGCGCAAAACACGCTCGATCCAGACATCCACCGGAAAGGAGCTCAAACGTTCAAAGCCAAACAAGAGTGCACAGTTAGCCACCTTTTCCCCCACTCCGGGCAGGCGCTTAAGTTCCCGCCTCGCCTCCTGATCAGGCAGCGCGGCAATCGCCTCAAGATTGACTCGTCCCTCGGCGATGAGTCGTGCGGAGGCCAACAGGTTCTTGGCGCGGTATCCCAGGGCGCATGAGCGCAGGTCAGCTTCCTCCAACGAGGCAAGCGCGGCCGGCCCAGGGTAGCAGTAAACCATCCGGCCGCCGAGCAACTCCGGGCATCCAAACCGCTGCCGCAGGGTGCGCGAAATCTGGGCAATATGGGCAACCTGCTTCATAGAGGAGGTGATAAAGGTCGCCAACGCCTCCCACCGCGGCTGCCTCAGGATCCGCATGCCACGGCAAAAATGCAACGCCCCTTCCATCGCCGCATCGGCCGGGAAACTTCGTTCAATCTCTTCAAGCGGGTGGTCAAGCGCCAGGTAGTCCGCGACGGCGGAGGCCGCACCCGCCTCGCTCCAGAGTTGGTCCCCCCGCATTTCAACATAGGCCGCACGCTGGTCCACCGCGCCCAGCCAGCCGTTCCCCTCCTTGATCCAGTGAAAGGCCTGTCCGCTTTGCAAGGTTAGATCAAGGCTGAGGCGCGGCGTGCCAAGGCAACTCATCTCCAACCTGTCCCGGAGCGGAGTCTCCGCACCGCCCTGCGCCTGAGCACCTGCCTCCCTCACCGGATAAAATAGCTCAAATTCTCCAACTCGGCCGCCAGGTTTACCGCGCTGACCACCGCATTCTCGGGCACCTGCAACACGGCGGGTGCAAAGTTGAGGATCGCCTGAATGCCGTTAGCCACAAGACTGTTGGCCACTTCCTGCGCGACATGGCCCGGCACGGTCAAAATCGCAATTTTGATTCCCCTTGCCCGCACAAACTCAGGGAGTTCGTCCATGGGAAGCGGTCTGAGCTTCTGGCCTCGCGGACGGATCCGGGCCGGATCCAGGTCGAACGCACCCACAATTTCAAAGCCCTCCCGCTCGAACCCGTCATAACCGAGAAGCGCCGACCCCAGCTGGCCGACCCCCACGAGGATGACCGGCTGCAGGCTGGCCGAGCCCATCACCTCGATGAGCTTTGTGCAGAGCGTCTCCACATTGTATCCAAGCCCGCGAGTCCCTGTGTGCCCCAGATGCGCCAGATCCTTGCGTAACTGAGCCGAGTTGACCCCCGTCACCTTCGCCAGAGTAGCGGAAGAAACCGTCTCGACCTGATTGGACCGCATCCTTTGAAGGATTCTGTGATACAAAGAAAGACGGTAGACGGTTTTGCGAGGAATGGCGCCTTTTGGATTCATCAGGCTACTGGCGTGGGGAACAAGGTTTTGGGAGCCACCCTTTGTGGCAGGCGCCACCGTTCCTTTGCAAGCTTCGGGAGCCAGTTGTTGCCCGATCGTTGCCTTTGGCAGATAGTGTCGACAGCGTACCCCACCACTCCGCACCCCGTTCCATGATTCGAATCAACCGTTATTTAGCCGCCGCAGGACTTGGCTCCCGGCGCAGTGTCGAAAGCCTGATCGAGGAGGGCCGGGTCAAAATCAACGGCCGCCCAGTGGAGGGGCTCGGAACGCTGGTGGCACCGGGGGACGTCGTCAAGGTGGGCAGTAAAATCGTCAGCCCGCAGGAAATTGTCCACGCGGTGCTCTTCAAACCCAAGGGCGTGTTGTGCACCGCCGAGGACGAACGGGACCGCCCCACAATTTTCGCACTTCTTCCCGATGACTGGCCCCGCGTGTACCACGTCGGCCGGCTGGACAAGGAAAGCGAAGGGCTTCTGATTGTGACCAATGACGGGGAGCTGTCCCTGGCGCTCACCCATCCGCGCTTCAAGATCGAGAAAGAATACGAGGTGACCCTCGACAAGCCCTTCGATCCTGCCCACGCGGCAAAACTGCTCAGGGGATTTCACATCGAGGGCGGCCGGGCGAAGATGGACGAAATCACCCAGATTTCGCCAATCAAGATCCGGGTTATCCTTTCGCAGGGCATCAAACGCCAGATCCGCCTCATGCTCTACGACTGCGGCTACGAGGTGGAAAATCTACGGCGCACCCGCATCGCCACGGTGCGGATTCTCAAACTGCGCCCCGGCATGTGGCGCATGCTTTCTGCCAAGGAAATCTCCGACTTGAAGGCGGGCCGCGCCCCGGAGCACCGCCCCGCGCCACGCCGGCACACGCCCAGGCCGATCCGCGCCCCCTTGACCCCAAAAGACGCTGCGCCGGGGACTCCAGGAACCAGATCATTCCGGGAGAACGCCGCAGCGGAACCGCCGGACGCCCGCCACCCAACCGCCTCCCGAAGGCCTGTTGCCAAACGTGTTTCTAAGCGTCCAACATCTGACCGGCGTGTCCCCGAAAGCCCGGTGGTTGACCGGAACGATTCCCGCCGTCCTGCACCCAGCCGTTCAGGCGCTGGACACCACGCGGAAAAGCCCGCCTTCCAGCGCCCCAAACCGTCGGGAAGCGAGCGCCCGGTGCGTCATTCCTCCAGAAGTCGTCCGGAGCGGTAAACAGGGAACCAAATCAGTCCCATTACCAAACGCCGATCCGAGCCTTCTGGTTTCCAGATCGAAACGATGGAGAGCAAAGCAAAACAGCTGAGGGAAGAGCCTGCTTTTTTGGGATGAAAGTGTGCCAGAATGACAGGGCAAGCGGCCTCCTAGGTCCCTGTTTTGCAGGAAGGGGTCGCCACGCGCCCCACTCGCCGGGTTGCCCCGCCGCGCTTGCAGCAGCGCTTCCTTGGTGCCAGCCCGATGGCGTCAGGGTAGTGTGCAGGGACTTCCGGCCTCGTTTCTCGAACAGCAAGCGACTCGGCAACCGCAAACTCCAAATTCCCCAGTGGACAGACTCAGCGCAACCAATGAGCCGTAGGGGTTCGAAGGAACGCATCGAATCTTAAGCCCATGATTGGCCAGCGCCGATCCAATTCGAAATAGAAGCTGTCTCCGATGCCCATGAAGTTTTCGACACCAACGACCGCCGCCTGCCTGTGTTTTTTGGTTGCCTTCGCCCTCTACATTGGAGGCGCCAGAGCCCCAAAACACGCATCCCAGCTTGAACCGCAAGGCTCCCCTGCTGTCACGGCCCCCTCCATACCCAAACGGTCCTCCCCCTCGGCTTCTGTCGCTTCCACACAACCTTTGTCCCCCATCCCCGCGCCTGTTGCAGTCACGCCAACTCCCCCGCCCCTTGATAGAGCCCCCTTTTCGGGCACTCCTCCAAAAATCGCATTCACCTCGGGCCCCCTCGGTTGGGAACTCCAGCTCAAGGAGGCCAGAAGCAAGGCGACGGACGGAACCTCCGCCGCCGTTGCAATTTTGAGAATGCTTTCCTATCTGCCGGAGGAAGCACTTGAAACAGCCGTCGAACAGGCTCTCCAAAATCTTCCGGACAAGTCGTGGGCCGCAACGGCCGGTCCTTTTTTGGCAAACCCAGCCTCGCATGTGCGAGTTTTGAGCGTCCTCTTTGCCGACCTCATGGAACGTCCCCAGTCCGTTTCCCTCCCGTTACTCGCCCGCATTGCAAAAGACCCGTCTCACCCTTTCACCAGCTTCGCCTTCGACAACCTGAGGCTGTTTTTGGGCGAAGACCTCAAGCTTGCGGACCTAACCTCGGGTCTGCCGATCGAGCAGAAAGAAAACGCCATCCCCCCTGCGCCAAGCCCCGAGGTTCGGCAGTAGCCGCTCAAGGAGCACTCGCCAGTGGGTCCTTGCCGGCGCTCCCAAACGCCGCCCACTCAGGTTCCCATCCCGCCGGAGCGGACAATTTGGCTCCTCAGCGCGTTTCCACCGGCGGAGGCAAGGGGTTTCCAGACTTTGTCTTAACCACGCCACCAGAACCGGACACATCTTCCACTCTAAAAGAAGTGCCGTTGGAGTGTTTGAGGAAGCGAGCCATTTCCTCAATGTTGAAGGGCTTTGCGCCTCTGCGCCCGAACACGACCGTCTGTCCGCCAGTCTCGTCCACCACGCGATCTCGGTCCAACCCCCGGGACACCGCCAGCATCGGCGTGTGGGTTGGATAGGTGGCAATGAGCCTCGGTGCAGGGTCCGGGCTGAACCCCGCCGCGCCGTCGACCGTGTCTGGGGAGATCATCTGCAGCACGCGCAGCCCGTTTTTCCCGTCGGCGATCAAAGCATACATCGAGGCAGCGATGGAACCGAGTTGCACGGCATGGGTATCGTTGAGCGCCCCATCCGCGTTAAACATCCGGTGCAGACCGGGCTTGGTGGGCTTCTCGATGTTGATGATTG
>JBIKSY010000035.1:0-25689 GCA_044348365.1 Chthoniobacteraceae bacterium | reverse complement strand
GCGAGGGTGTTTGGGAGGGCACGCGGATGGTCCTGCCGGACATGCCGGGCATATGGAATGAGTTTCCCCGCCTGGTCGTGCCGGATGGTGGCTATCAATATGCCTACTGCCGCCTGGACAGCCCGCGCGACATGAAGGCGAATCTCATGGCGGGAGCGAATCGCGGCAAGCATCGGCTGTATCTCAATGGGCGCGACCTAGGCACGTTTGATCGGGAGTTTGCGTTTGAGTTCGCTCGCGAACTGCCGATTGAGCTGAAAAAAGGGCCGAATCATCTGCTGGTTCGGTTTTCCGGTGGCACCAGCTTTGCCTGCCGTCTGTTGGGGGAAAATGCGGAGCCGTTGCGCGAGGTGAAAGTGACCTTGCAGGGGCCGAATGCCCAATTTGTCAAAACGCCCGCTCCAGTGCCGATGCCGGATAAAGACAAGCTGGTGGCCCGTACGAAGGAAATCCCGCCATTGGCTGCGCCGGAGCATCCCGAGTGGCTCGGCGCGAATCTGGCGCGAACGATGTCGCTGCTGGAGTCGGGCAAATACACGCATCGTCCCGTGCGTATCCTGTTCGACGGTCAATCCATCGAGTCCGGCTGGCCTGAGTTGCTCATTCAACAACTGCGCGAACGCTATCCCGAGACGACCATCATCGCCGAGAACCGCGCCATTGGCGGCTGGTTTGTGTGGCGGATGCAAAAGCTGCTGAAGCACGACATCCTGCGCTCGCAGCCCGACCTCGTGTTTTTCAGCGCCTACCAGGGCACGGCTGAGGTGTGGGAGCGCTTCCTCAGCGAGCTACGCAGCGAGACGACGGCGGATATTGTCATCCGCACCCAGCACATTGACGGTCACGAGGCACCGGAACATCCGCGCGAGGGAGCTGAGACTGTTTTATTGCGCCGACTGGCGCGGAAATACGGCGTGGAACTGGTGGAGGCCCGCAACGAGTGGCTGGACTACTTGAAGAGCAGTGGCTTGAAAAACACCGACCTGCTGCGGGACAAGGTGCATCTGAACCGCAAAGGCGAGACACTGATGGCGCTGCTCTATGAACGCCATTTCACGCCCGCGTTGCCCGTGGGCCAGGGCTGGGCGGAGCAGGTGCGGCGCTTCGACGTGGGCCACTTTCTCGCCGACAACAAGACGGATGAGATCGTGCTGGAAGGCGACGGCTGGACGCACAACGACACTCGCATTGCCAAATCGAACACGGCCACCGACCAGCTCCGGCTGAGAATTCGCGGGACGCGAGTGGACTTGGTGCTGCCCATCTCCCACGGCCGGGCCACGGTGCGCATCGATGGGAAAAAGCCCAGCGAGTGGAATCTCTTCCACGGCACCCGACCGCAGCCACGCATCGCGAACAACACCGTGCCCAACCCGCCGATGACGTATCACCTCGGTGCGAAGATGCAGGAGGAAACCTGGGTGCTCACCGTGATCGAGGGCAACGCCGACGCCGATGAAAAAAAGGCCAATCAACGGGTGCGGTTTCGCCTCGTGGGATCGAAGACAGGATTCGATGGCGAGGGGCAGAACGACCGGAAGTTCGTCTCGAACACCGGCCGCATCACCCTCCTGCCGACGGATTGGAACACGGCCATGCAACCGGTGAAAGAAGGTGACCCGCAGCCGGTGATGCAGCCTTTGTCAAAGCTACCGCAAGTCGTCTGGCACATCCTGCCCGATGGCCGCGACGAAGTCCCCCACGGCCCCGGTTGGTGGGGTCCGCAGACGGACCACTACAGCGGCCAGCCCTACGACTATATCACCGTCGCCGACGGCCTCCCCTGCGGCATTCACGAGCTAACTGTGACCCCGGTGCCTGACTCGAATGTCCAACGCGCCTTCACCGTGATCGGCGTGGACGTGCATTTGCCCCCGCTGGCCCGGGACGCCCATGAGTGGACTCAAAAGGGTGCCGAAACGACTCCGGGGAAACCGTGAAGGCAGGGTGAATAGCAGCAGAAGTTCCATTACTTATCCGTGAAACTATTGTCGAGGCCTCCAGCCAAAGTGGAATGATGGGAATCACGGCCTCTTGGAGGACGGAAACGGGGGTCCGGAGAAAATTGGAGTGGACGGAATCAACGGGTCGGCGCCCGTGGCGAGCTGCAAGCCGAATGCGTTAGGAGTTTATGATCTGGGAGGGAATGTACCGGAGTGGATACCGGCTTAAGAGACTCATCGTCGATCACATTGCAAAAAGTAGTGCTGGGAAAACGCGATCGCAATTTCTCGGTTGGTAGCAGGTCGGAGCCGCGTCGCCTGGCTCAGGCGAGAATTTCCTTCACCACCTCGCCGTAGACATCGGTGAGCCGGAAGTCGCGGCCTAGGTGACGCGAGGTGAGCTTGAGGTGGTCGATGCCCAGTTGGTGGAGGATCGTCGCGTGGAGGTCGTGGATGTGGACCCTGCCTGAAACTACGCGGTAACCCATTTCGTCGGTCTCGCCAAAGGTGAGGCCGCCCTTGATACCGCCGCCGGCCATCCAGGCGCAGAAGCTCTCGGGCTGGTGTTCTCTGCCGTGTTTTTCGATGGGAGAGGTGCCGCTCAGATCCTGACTCCAGGGCGTCCGGCCGAATTCGCCGCTCCACAGCACCAGGGTGTCCTCAAGCAGGCCGCGCGATTTGAGATCCTTCAGCAATGCCGCCACCGGCTGGTCGGTTTGCGCGCAAAGCTTGGGCAGGTTGCCGCGGATGTCGCCGTGGTGGTCCCATCCGCCCATGGTCACCTGCACGAAGCGGACGCCGGCTTCGCTGAGCTTCCGGGCAAGCAGGCAGGCACGTGCGTTTTTGTCGGTGTCCTTGCCGTCGACGCCGTAGAGTTTCCGGGTGGCCTCACTCTCATTGGAGATGTCCACGGTCTGCGGCGTAGTGGTTTGCATCCGGAAGGCAAGCTCTAGGTTCTGGATCATCCCCTCCATGTTGGCGTCCCCGTTGATTTCCCCGACCAGCCTGCGGTTCATGCGCTCCATGAGATTGATGCGCTCGCGCTGGGCCTCCTCCAGTGGCGAGGCGTTGCGAAGGTTCTCGATCGGGGAGGCCTTGTCGTTGAGCGGCACGCTCAGCGCGGTGCCCTGGTGGATCGCTGGCAGGAAGGCGGAGCCGTATTCGCGGACGCCGCCGGGCTGGATGCTGACAAAACTCGGCAGGTCCCGGTTCTCCGTACCCAGGCCGTAGCTGACCCAGGCGCCCATCGACGGCCGGACCTCTGCAAAGGTGCCCGTGTGGAATTGCAGCGTCGCACCGAAGTGCTGCGGGTTGTCAGCGCTCATGCCGCGCAGCAGGCAGATGTCATCGGCGACGCTGGCGAGGTGGGGCATCAGATCCGAGATGACCATGCCTGACTGGCCGCGAGGCCGCACTGGCGCGACGGGGCCAAGCGCGAGGTACTTTTCGGTGCCGACCTGCGTGACTTCCTTGCGCAGCGGGGAGTCGATTGTCTGGCCGTGTTTGCCGGTGATGAAGGGTTTGGGGTCGAACAAGTCCTGTTGCGAAGGCCCGCCACCCATAAAAAGGAAAATCACTCGTTTCGCCTTGGGTGCAATGCCGGGGGCGCGCGCGGCGAGGGGGTTGGAGGCGGCGCGGACGATGTCCTGCAGGGCGAGTGCCCCGAAGCCACAAGCGGAACGCTGGAGCCATTGACGGCGGGAGAGAGGAAGCGGGGAGTTCATGGTGCTTTGGAGTGTTCGGCTAGAGCCGGAAGAGAAAGTGGTTCGAGGCAAGGAGGCTGTGGCAGAGTTCGTGCCAGGCAAGCGAGTCCGCCGCCGGCTTGTCCTTGAACAGGGGAGTGAGTTTGTCGAGGAATGCGATCGCGTCGTTGCGTTCCTCGCCCGAGGCTGGACGGTTGAGCACATGCAGCCAGAGTTCGGCAATGCGGGCGTCCCGGTCCTTGACGGTCTCGGCGAGGTTTTTCGCAAGCGTACCGGCCCGCTTGCGGAGGAGTTCGTTGTTGAGCAGAAAGAGCGCCTGTGTGGGTACCACGGTCTGGGGGCGCTGTCCGGCGGTTTGCGCCGGATTGACGAAGTCGAAGAAGTTGCGGATCCGGTCCGGGCCGGCAAAACCGTTGCGCAGGACCGGAAGGTAGAGGGTGCGTTCAAACTCCTGCGAAGGCCGCGGCACCTTGTGCGCGTAGTTGGGCGGGTTGACGCCTTTGAGGGCCAGCGCACCGCAGTTTTCGGGGTTCTCGAGAACGAGCGCTGGACCCGCGCTGCCGCGGTGCAGTTCGCCACTGATGGCAAGCATCGAGTCACGCAGCGCCTCCGCATCCAAGCGCTGGCGGTGCATCCGCCAGAGGAGTTTGTTTTCCGGATCAACCTTCGCAGCGGTCGTGTCGTTGGCACTGGTGAGGCGGTAGCTGCGGCTCAGTACCAGTGCCTTGAGGAGGGCTTTTTGCGACCAACCGCCATTCATGAACCGCGTGGCGAGATGGTCCAGCAACTCGGGATGCGAAGGTTTCTCGCCGCGGACGCCGAAGTAATCCACGCTACGGACGAGGCCTTCTCCGAAAAGCTTTTGCCAGATGCGGTTGACCGTAACCCGGGCGGTGAGGGGGTTGCGTTTGTCGGCGAGCCAGTCTGCGAGTTGGAGGCGGCCGCTCTGGCCGGGCGGGATGTCTGGGAACCGGTCCCACGAGGCGACACGGATCGCCCCGCGCGGCATCACCGCCCCGGGCGCGTAGGGGTTGCCACGGATGTAGACGGGCATGTCCGCGGGCTGCGGCCCGTCGCTCATGGCGAAGGCTTTCGGCGTCTTGTCCTGGAAAAACTCTGCGTGCTTGATGTCGCCCGAAATCTTTTTGAGCTGGGTCTCGAGCGCGTCGCGGCGCTTAGTGAGAGCGTCTTTGTCCACCCCAGGCTTCGTAGGCTCGGCCGGGGCGCTTTCACGTTGCGCGTTGTCCGTCGGCCCGGCTTGCGGGGCGGGTGCGGCCGGATTGCCGGCGGCGGCGAGCTGCTTTGTCAGCGCGGCCTTCTCCTCTGTCAGCGTCTTTTGCTCGGTTTTGAGGTTCGCGATGCGCTGCCGGGCGTCTTCCTCGAGCTTCTTCCGCGCTGCAAGCTGGGCCGGTGTTTCCGGGAGGACGGTGGAGTTGAGCGTGCTCCAGACTCCCATGTCCGGCATTTTGTGCGAGGACGGGGAGCTACGCAGCGCCCCGGCGATGCCGTAGTAATCCTCCAAACCGATCGGATCGAACTTGTGGTCGTGGCAGCGCACGCACCCAAGCGTCATGCCCAGAAAGGCCTGGCCGATCTTGATCATCTGGGTGTCGATGTGGTCGGTCTCCATCTTCGCCTTGTCGGGATTCACGATCTCGATGTCGCCCACCATCAGGAAACCTGTCGCGACAAGGTTCTCGGCCCGGTCATCCGTGGATTTGGCCGGGAGCAGGTCACCCGCGATCTGTTCGCGCACGAATTCGTCAAACGGCTTGTCCGCGTTAAAGGCTGCCACAACGTAGTCGCGGTACCGCCAGGCGTGTTCTGCGTAGGCGTTGTTGGACGTGCCCATCATGTCGGCGTAACCCGTCAGATCTAGCCAGTGCCGCGCCCAGCGCTCCCCGTAGGCCCGCGAAGCCAGGAGTCGGTCGACCACCTTCCCGCAGGCGTCCGGCGCGTTGTCCTTTACGAATTCCAAGATTTCCGCGGGTGTCGGCGGAAGGCCCGTGAGGTCGAGGGAAACGCGCCGCAGCCAGGTGTAGCGGTCCGCATCCCCGGCGGGGTGGAGCGAGGCCTGCTCCTGTTTTGCGAGAATAAAACGGTCCACCGGATCCAGCGGCCACGCTCCGTCCCTGACCGCGGGAGGGGCGGGGTTGGTGACCGGTTGAAACGCCCAGAACTTCCTGCCCTCGTTGAGGTCGATGGTCTTGCGGATTTGGACGGTCTGTGCGACGCGCGGGTCTGCCGCGCCCTGTTTTACCCACGCCTCGAGGAGGGCGATTTCCTCCGCGGGCAGCTTGCCCTTTGGGGGCATCTCGTAGTCTGCATTCTGATAGCGGACCGCATTAATCAGCAGGCTCTTGTCCAGGCTCCCCGGCACGACGGCGGGACCGTTGTCGCCGCCGTGTTCCCAGCCGCTGCGTGAATCCAAGGCGAGGCCTCCCTTGATCTTGTTCTCGTGCGAATGGCATTCAAAGCAGCGTTTCTGAAGGATCGGCAAGACCTTTGCCTCAAAGAAGGCCGTGTCGTCGTCCGCTCCGTGCACCGCAGCGGCGAACGCGAAAGTGGCGATGATAATTTGACGTTTCATGACACTGGGGGGAAGCAAGGTCACCGGGTCCCGGGTGATTTGAGCGACGGGAGGTCCATGTCCTGGCCGGCGGCCCGAATGTGTGCGTGCATCGCCGCGCGAGCCGCGGCTGGATCACGCTTTTCGATGGCGTCAAGGATGCGGGCGTGGTGCTCGACGGCGGTTTGCTTGCCGATCCGGCCAATGGTGCGCAGGCGGCTGGCGATGCTCAATTCCGCGAGTGAATCTAGGATAAGGCGGTAGATCAGATTGCCGCTGGCATCGGCGATGGCATGGTGCGCGGCAATGTCAGCCTCGATGGCAGCCGAGTTGTCCGGAGCCATCTCCAGCTGGTTCTGGACCCGGCGCAATGTTTGAATCTGCTCCTTGGAGGCGCGTTGGGCGGCGAATGCCGCCGCATCGGGTTCGATGGAAAGACGGGTCTCGTTAAGCTGCTGGAGGCGTTCGGCCACATCCGGGAGGAGCAACGAGAGCGAGTCGTTCAGGGGCCGGTGGAGTTTGTCGACGACCTTGATGCCGTTGCCATGCTGGATCTCAAGCAGGCCCTGCTGTTCGAGGCGCTTTGTGGCCTCGCGCACAACAGTGCGGCTCACGCCGAGCTTTTCGGCCAGCGAACGTTCCGCCGGAAGCCAGCGCTCTTCGCTGGGGGATCCGCCCCGGATGAGTTCGGCAAGTTGCTGGCAGACGCCTTCGACAAGGGAGCCAGGCCGCTGGAGGGTGGTGATGTTCATCGGATTTTAGCGGACTTTGTGAGGAGGGGGCGGCAGTGGGCCAGGGAGGGCGTCGCGAGCGCGTCAGAGGTTATACCAATAGACCTCCATGCCCCGGCTTTCTTAGGAAGGGGTGCAGGCCGGTGCACTCGGGCGGACTGCAAAGCCTGCACCCGGGTCGAGAAGCTGTATGATGTGACTCACCTCGTAGGGCCGCGTGACAAGGCCGGTGGCGCCGGCGGAGTGCCACTGCATCATACAGACGTGGTTAGAGGTGCCGAGGATGACGGGCGCGCCCTCGGCCTCGTTGAGAAAGGCGGACTTGCCCGAGAGAATGGCGCGGGCGTTTTTGGGCTTCTGGATGTTGTAGACGCCCCCTGAGCCGCAGCAGTCTCGTGCGCTCGGCGCCAGTTCCCAGGCGTAGCCGGTGGCGTCGAGGACGTTTGCGGGAATGCCGGCGGCCTTCTGGCCGTGCACCAGATGGCAGGGCAGGTCGACATACAGCCTGGCCCTGCTTCCGGGCCGCTCGCGTCGTACGGGACCGAGTTCGCCCAGGAACGCGAGGACGTCCCGCACGGGCTTGTCGGGCGCCAGCGACTTGCCGAGCGAGTAGCCGCAGCCCGAGGAGTTGCTGACAACGGCGTCGACAGCGAGAGGAAGAAAGGCGGCCCGGTTTCGGGTGCGCAGCGGTTCCACACCCGTCAGCCCGGTGTGTTCCTGAAAAGCCCCGCAGCAGGTTTGGTCCTCGGGAATGACGACCTGAACGTTGTTCTCAATGAGGACGCGCACCGTGGCAAAGTTGATTTCGCGGAAGGCGGCTTCCATGAGGCAGCCGGTGAGAAACGCGACGCGTGGACCGGTGGGCTGGTGTTCCTGCATGAGTTCCCGCGCGTAGGCGGCGGTGCTTTTGAGCAGGGCGGGCCGGCCCTTGAACAGAAAGCGGTGGAGCGACAGGCCGAGGTTTCGCAGGAGGCGGGCGGGCAGCAGTGCGAGGTTGAACCAAGCGGGCCGGGCCACCGCCGCCGCTGCAAGACGCAATGCCAGCGGCGGTTTGGACCGTCCGGCGGCAACGAGGTCGTGCCGTGTGTGCTCGAAGAGTTCCCCATAGGGCACATGCGCCGGACAGGCGGTTTCGCACGCCAGGCAGCCGACACATTCGTCGGTGTAGAAGTCGGTCCATTTGTCCTGGGGCAGGCGGCCGGCGGCTTCCTCGCTCCAGAGGCGGAGCCGGCCGCGGGGAGAGTTGTTTTCGTCCCCGGTCAGTTTGTACGTTGGACAAACGGCGAGACAGAAGCCGCAGTGCGTGCAGTTTGAGAAGTAGTCCGGCAACTGGGTTTTAGGATGCATGGATGGTACGCTCCAAGGTTTCAAGCCATTGGGACTCGGTGAGGCTCGGCGGTGTCGCCGGCAGCCAGCGCGAGTGCCAGTCGCCGCCGATTGCGTGCAGTTCTCCAATGTGCGGCTGCATGATGGAATGGGCCCGCTCGGCCATGTCCCCGCCTTCGCCAAGGCGTAGGTGAACGACTCCATTGTAGCAAAACGCCACGCAACGCTGGGCGTCGCGGGCGAGTGCACCGGCGAGTCCGATGGCCCTGTCTGGGGTGGTCTTGATGACCACGTCCGGAAGGCCGTCCAAGGCCGGCTGCACATCCCGGCGTACCGACAGCCTGGCGGCGGCATCTGCGGCGATGCGGCTGAGTTGGTGCTCAAAAAGGTGGGCCTCATCTGGCGGACAATGGATGGAAACCCTCACAAAGGAGACAGCCTCTTGCGTGATGAAATCCACGGCGTCCCACCAGTGCATCCAACCGCTGTGCAGAAGCCGGCTCACACAACTGCGGAGGGTCTGGGAGTCGCCCTCGAAGCGCGCCTCGATATTGAAACCGCAGTCCGGCCGCAGGCGCAGCACGTAGTCGAGAGGCTCGCCGAATCGCCTGCCGCTGTGCAGGAGGAAGCGCAGCCAGTCGTAGCCGGTGGTAGTCTTGACCACCCGCTCGCCGATCCGCGCGACGCGGCCGCCGGGAAGGCGCCAGTTGATGCCGAGAATGTTGTCGCAATACGGCCCGAAACGGCACGATGCGGGCGCGTAGGTGGCGGCGGCGGTGTGTTCGCGCAGCGTGGCGTCCGGCTCGAGCATAAGCGGGAACCGCAGCCGGTGGGCGGCTGCCAGGGCGTGGATGTCTGCGGCCGTGGCACTGGCGGGCAGGCACAGCGTGCCATCCACCGGGTCCAGAAAGGGCGTAAACAGGCGCTCCGCCTGCATGGGAGCGATGGTTTTCATGGGGCGAAGCGGCGGGATTGGAAAACCTTGAGCGGGTTGAGCTGGTGGGTGGGGTTGAACGCGGCAGGCACAGCCCATTGCAGGCGCATCGAGTCGGGGCCGAAGACGAGCGGCATGTAGGCGGACTTGTCGTTGCCGATGCCGTGTTCGCCGCTGAGCGTGCCGCCGACTTCGATGACGCGCCGCATCAGCCGTTCGCTGATGTGCTCGACCTTCTCCAATTCACCGGGCACCCGTGAGTCGAAGAGGAAGTTCGGATGGAGGTTCCCGTCGCCCGCGTGGAAGACGTTGACTGCGCGGATGCCGGCGGCGTCGGCCTCGTCGTAGACCAGTTGGAGGACTTCGGCGAGGGCGCTCTTGGGAATGACCGCGTCCTGCACGACATAGTCGGGGCTGAGTTGGCCGAGCAGGCCGCCGGCCGCTTTGCGCGCCTTCCAAAGTTTCTGGCGCATTGCGTCCTGATCGCTAAGGACCACGTCGTTTGAACCCGCATCCCGAAGCAGTTGCGCGACGGGTTCGACGCGCGCGTCGACGAGGGCTGCTGGACCGTCGATCTCCAGCAGCAGCATGAACGAACCCTCAGGCAGGCCGACAGCCATCTGGCTGGTCTCGACCATGGCCACCCCCCGCGGGTCAAGCATCTCGATCGCGGCAGGGTAGGAGCAATGCGCCACGAGGGCGTGAATCGCCGCCTCGATCGAACGCAGGTCGGGATATGTCGCGCGGAGGGTCCACACCTTTTCGGGCAGGGGTAGCAGGCGCAGCCAGAAGCGGGTGAAGGCGCCGAGCGTTCCTTCGGAGCCGATCATGAAGCGCTTCCAGTCCTCCCGCCAGGGACCGCGCCCGCCCGCGGGTCCGCCGAAGCGTTGCACGCTGCCATCGAGCAGGAGCACCTCGACGCCCAGCACGTAATTGCTGGTCACGCCGTAACGGAAGCAGTGTGCGCCGCCCGCGTTGGAGGCGACGTTTCCGCCGAGGGTGCAGACCGGTCCGCTGGAGGGATCGGGTGGATAGAACACGCCGTGCGGCTTGAGCGCTGCGTCCAGGTCGTTGAGCGCTACGCCGCATTCGACCTCGCACCAGAATCCCTCCACGTTGATTTCCCGAATGCGCTTCAGCCCGGAGGTGTGGACGACCACCCCTCCCTGGGCGGCCACCGGGCCGCCCGAAAGGGAGGTGCCCGCACCCCGCAGGATCACCGGCACGGCGAGTTGTTTCGCGCCCTTCATGAATCCGACCAACTCCTCCGCATCGGCCGGGATGACAACGGCGTCCGGCAGGTAGCTTTTGTAGCCGAGGGCGTCTGCAGCGTACCCGGCAAGTTGGGCGGGCGAGGCAAGCACCCTGCCGCGGGGGAGCAGGCGTTGGAGTTGGAAGAGGAGCGCGGGGGCGGGCATGAAAGCGGGTGTACTTCGTCAGCAGCTCCCAATTTCGGCTCGCGTCGGGATGCGGGAGCCCTGGCAGGGGCGGATGGGTTTCATGGCGGGTGGGGAGTGGCCTTCCGAGGGAAAGAGGTCATACCAATGGTGGCTATCCAGTCAAGGCCGCCTGCTCCCGGGGCTAAGAAAGAGGGGGAACGCCTCCGCTCCAAACAAAACCGGATTGCGCGTCCGGAGGCGGGAGGGAGGGCCGTAAAGGTGGCGAATCCACGGCGTGGAGTGAAAACAAGTCGCCTTTTGACGACGCTCTCTTGCAAGCTTGTCACCCAACATGAACCACGTCACTTCCCTTCAAACCCTGACATCCCATGTCCGTCCCGCAGTGGAGGCGCAACTGGAGGCCACCGGCGGGCTGCTCCGTCTGGCCCCCTGCTGGGTGCCCCGCTCCTTTCTGCAACCCGGCAAGCGGCTCAAGCTTCACCCGGACGACCTTTACGCCTTCGGTCTGAACCGCGGCGGCATCGACGAGCGCTGGTTTGCCTCGACAACCCCCGCCGCCAACGACAACCGCACCCCGGACGAGGGCCTTTCTTACGTGGTCGCCGGCCACACCCGTTTCACCTTGCAGGAGGCAGTGGCCGAGTGCGGCGCCGAACTTATCGGCGCGTCCATCTGGAACAAGTACGGCAAGTGGCCCGTGTACTCGAAGTTCTTCGACAACATGGGGCCGATCCCGCACCACATGCACCAGAGCGCGGCGCAGGCCAAGCTCGTCGGCCAGGAGGGCAAGCCGGAGTCCTACTACTTTCCGCCCCAGCACAACAACGTGGGCAACAACTTCCCCTACACCTTCATGGGACTGGAGCCCGGCACCACCAAGGACCAGGTGCGCCGCTGCATTGCCGACTGGAACAAGGGGGACAACGGCATTCTCGACTTGTCCCGTGCCTACCGGCTCAAGCCCGGCACCGGCTGGCTGATCCCGCCCTGCGTGCTGCACGCGCCCGGTTCGCTTTGCACCTACGAGCCCCAGTGGGGCAGTGACGTGTTCGGGATGTACCAGAACCTCGTCGAGGGCCGGTACGTGCCGTGGGATCTGCTGGTGAAGGACATGCCCAAGGAGCACCACCAGGACATCGACTTCATCGTCGACCAGCTCGACTGGGAGGGAAATTGCGACCCCAATTTCAAGGACAACCACTATCTGGAGCCCGTCCCCGTCGCTGACACGCGCGCCGAGGGTTACGTCGACCGGTGGATCGTCTACGGCCGCATCAAGGCCGAGCAGCTTTTCACCGCCAAGGAGCTCACCGTCGAACCCGGCCACACCTGCACCATCCGCGACAACGGGGCTTACGGCCTCATCTGCGTCCAGGGCGTGGGCAAAATCAACGGCCACCCGCTCAACAGCCCGAAGCTGATCCGCTTCACCGAACTCACCGAGGACGAGTATTTCTGTACCGAAGCCGGTGCCAAGGCGGGGGTGAAGTTTGAAAACCTCAGCGAAACCGAGCCTCTGGTGATCCTGCGTTACTTCGGGCCCGAGGTGAACCCGGACGCCCCAGCGATGGGAGCCTACCGCCAGAACAAGTTCTAAACCGGAAGACACACCGGCGGCGAATACATGGGGCACGGCCAGCGGTGGTCGTGCCCTTTTTGTGCCCGGTTGTGCTCCGCAGGGAACGGGCGGCGATCCGCGGAAGGCCCCGGAGGTTCATGCATGTTTTTTGTGGTATGTTTTCATCTGTTGGCTCCGGGGCATCTGCAGATGGGAGTCTGAACCGCTGGTGCAGGGGCTTGGGCGTTCGCGATGCGGCTCGCAGGTTTGTACGGGTGCTGGAGGCGGTTGTGTTAAAATCCGGTGGCGTATGTGTTAAGTCTATGTGCGCGGTTGATTTGTGGTTGTGGGCCGCAGCCCGATAGCGGAAGGGAGAGGGGTCGGGTGCGGCCCTCCCACGGGCTGCTCCGACTCACGCCCACCAAAGATGACCACTGCGCAAAGACTTTCAAACTGGACGACGAGGCGGATTTTTTCCTACGTCCACGGCAACCACCTTGTTTACAACACCTGCTGGGAGGACCCGCGGCTTGACCGCCGTGTGATGCGTCTGGACGCCACGGACGACGTGGTGATGATCACCTCAGCGGGCTGCAATGCGCTGGACTATGCCTTGGATGCGCCGCGGAGCATTCACGCGGTGGACATGAATTTCCGGCAGAACGCGCTTTTGGAGTTGAAGATGGCGGGGATCAGGCGTCTCGAGTTCGAGGATTTTTTCAGTCTCTTCGGCGATGGCGGTAGCGAGAATTATCCCGACTGGTATCGGCGGTTGTTGCGGGCGGACCTGTCCCCCGAGGCGCGGGAGTACTGGGACACGCGCGAACATTTCTTCAGCCGAAGCACCCCGGCCCGCTCTTTTTACCACCGTGGAACCACCGGCGTTTTCGGTAGGTTTTTGGTGTCCTATTGCAGGCTTAGCGGGATTCTGGACGATGCCCGGGCAATGCTTGAAATGAACGACCCGGAGCGGCAGCGGGCGTTTTATTTCGAGCGGATCCGGGACCGCTTTTGGAGCAGCGGAATGAAACGCGCCCTTGGGACGAACCTCGCGCTCAGCCTTGTCGGCGTCCCGCTCGCTCAGCGGGAGCATCTTGAGGAGACATGCGGCCAGAGCGTCGTGGGTTTTATGGAGGATTGTATGGAAGCCGTATTCACGAGGCTTCCGATGGCGGACAACTACTTTTGGAGGTTGTACCTGTGCGGCAGGTATGAGCGGGAATGCTGCCCCGAGTACCTAAAGGCCGAAAACTTTCAAAAACTCAAAAGCGGTCTGGTGGATTGCATCCAGACCCACACGTGTGACCTCACCACCTTTCTGCGGTCACATTCGGGCAGCTTTTCCCGCTACGTACTCCTCGACCACATGGACTGGCTCAGCAGCCAGCAGAACGGACTGTTGCAGGAGGAGTGGCAGGCCCTTTTTGATCGGGCGCGTGCAGGGGCAATGTTTCTGTGGCGTTCCGGAGGCCTGAAGGTTGATTTTGTAGACCCCCTTGAGGTGGAGTTCGGCGGGGGTAGGCGCAGGGTGGGCGATGTGTTGCGCTATGATTTGGAGACAGCGCGGGAATGTCATGCATTGGACCGGGTGCACACCTACGGAAGCTTCTATATCGCCCGCCTGGGCGCCTGAGTGCGGGGAAACACGCTCCGATGGAGGACTCTCTAAACCGGCCGCTGCCCGTGTCGTTTGGCCAGGCAGCCTTGGCTGCGCTGGAGGGCACCTGCGAGCCCAACGCGGATTATTGGAGGCTGTTTTTGGAGTCCGGCCCGACGGAACTGGCGCCCAACCTGGACACGCGGTGCGGCATTGTGGGGCTGGGGAGCGGGTTCTTGCCTGTGACGGTAAACGACGGTGGGGAGGACAACTCCTATCCCTGCTCCCTTCTGACCCAGTACGTACGCTATCCCCTTGGGGAAATGAGGTTACTCAAGGGGAGACTCTCCCGGCTGGCGGCACGGGCCGTGCTCAAGGGAATGGGAACCCTTTTGGAAGTCGGTCACATCGACCGTGTCGTGCAATGGAACTCCTGGTTGTTGTCCAGCAACCTTTTGCCGCCTCTTTCAGCTGCGGTGTTGCAAGCAACCACCGAGACGCTTCTGCGCGGCTTTCCGCAGCATGCGGTTTTGGTGAAAAACATCCATGGTTGGGACGGCACCGGCTTGCCTGAGCTTTTGCTGCAGGCCGGATACAGCCTGTTCCCGAGCAGGAAGATTTATTTTTTTGAGGGAAAGGCCGCCCTCTTTCTCGCGCGGAGCAACGTGAGGCAGGATCTGGCGGCTTTGCAGAAACTCAGAAAATACGAGCAGGTGGAGCACCACGATTTTTGCGGGGAGGATGTGCCTCGGATTGTCCGGTTGTACGAGATGCTGTACCTGGAGAAGCATTCGCGTCTCAATCCGATGTACACGCCGCTGTTTGTCAAAAAGGCGCTTGAGAAAAGGCTTTTGGAGTTTCGCGGACTGCGGCACTCCAGCGGCCGTATCGACGCGGTGTTCGCGTGCTTTCGGAGGGGGGGGATCCTTACAACGCCGTTTGTGGGATACGACACGGCGTTGGGGCACGAGCCTGGATTCTACCGGCTTCTCGTTGCCATGTTGCTAAAGCGGGTGGCCGAGGAGGGGATGCTTTTGAACTACAGTTCAGGCGCAGGTGAATTTAAGCGGAGGAGGGGGGGGGAGGGGTGTATCGAGTTTAACGCGATCTACACAAGGCACCTTCCGCAGGAACGTCGGCTGCCTTTTTGGGTTCTGGAACAATGCGCAAACCAGTTTGGGCGGCGTTTTCTTTCGGGAACCACGGTCTGAGCCTGCCCCGCGGCCCGCAGTCGTTGGCGAACAATGGCTACACGGCAGCAGCAGCTTCTGCACTGGGGTCTGCCTGTGGCATAGTGTTGTGAGAGAGAAGCCGGAGGGCGCCGCTCTGCTCCTCCACAAGGGCTGAGAGGCTTTCGACCCAGTCTCCCGAATTGCAATACTCCACGTTGTCCAAGCGGCGCATGGCCGGGGTGTGGATGTGCCCACACACCACGCCTTGAACGTTTTCCTCCAGTTTTACAAGCCGGCCAACGGCCTCCTCGAAGGCTCCTATGTAGTTGACCGCGGTCTTGATCTGTCGCTTGGCCGCGGCGCTCAGAGACCAGTAGTTGAGCCCCAGTATTTTGCGCACCCAGTTGATCGGGGCGTTCATCCGGAGCAGAATGGTGTATCCCAGATCCCCCAGGTGCGCCAGCCAGCGGATGTTTTGAACAACCACATCCAATTCATGGCCGTGGATGACCAGCAGCCTGCGTCCGTCCGCTGTGGTGTGGATGGCCCGTTGCTGGACGGTCACCGCTCCATATTCTCCAAAAAACCCCGACACAAACTCATCGTGATTTCCGGGGATGTAGATGACCCGGGTGCCCTTCCTCCCTGCCCGGAGGATTTTTTGGATGACGTCGCTGTGCGACTGCGGCCAGTAGATGCCCCGCTTGAGTGCCCAAACGTCGATGAGGTCGCCTACGATGTAGAGGGTTTCAAATTCGCAGACCTTCAGGAAGTGGAGCAGCGCCTCTGCCTGGCAGCCCTTGGTGCCCAGATGCACGTCGGATATCCAGCCGGTTCGATATTTGTGAGTCACTCAGCGGTTTATGTCAGGTGCCGGAGAACGGACAAAACCAAATCAGGCACAACCACAGAATTTGACCTGTTCGTCACATTTTGGGCGTCCAGCGGCTTCGATTGGCAACCGGAGATGAGTGCCACGGCCCGTCTTGCAAACAGACCGCAGCCTGCTGACCTACGGCGAACAATACTGGCGGTCCGGCCGGTTTTTGTATTTGTTTGCAACTATCTATGAAAGGTTTTCTTGCGGCGCTCCTCCCTGTGCTTTGTGTTTCCGCCTACCAGACGCAGGCGGTCCCTCCGGTTCGCGTGTTGATTTGGGACGAACAGCAGCCCCAGCAGAAGGTGGCCTATGGGGAGAAGTTTCTGGGAGAAACCATTGGGGAATACCTCGGCAAACAGGAGGGGCTGTCCGTCAAGTGCGTCGGACTGGCCGATCTGGAGCAGGGCCTCGGTGACGGGGCGCTTGATGCCGCCGATGTCCTCGTTCTTTGGTGCCACCGGCGGATCAAGGAACAGGACGATGCCAGGGCCGAGGCGGTGGTCAGGCGGGTGCTCGAGGGCAGGCTGGCGCTGGTGGCGCTCCACTCCGCGCACTGGGCCAAGCCGTTCGTTCGGCTCATGCAGGAACGCGCGAAGGCGGATGCCCTTGCCCAGATCCCAGAGGGAGATCGGGCGGGTGCGAAGGTGGAGTATCTGAACGACTCGCCCATTTACAAGGGCGTCAAACAGGACACGCCCCTAACCCCGTCTTTCAGACGCGAGGGGGATGTATGGCGGCTGCAGCTTCCGCAGTGCGTTTTTCCCGCATGGCGCGCCGACGGGGCGCCGTCCCACGTGAACACGCTTCTGCCTCAGCACCCGATTGCCGCCGGGCTTCCTGTCCACTGGGATATTCCCCAGACCGAAATGTACGGCGAACCCTTTCATGTTCCCTCGCCCGACGAGGTGGTGTTTGAGGAGAAGTGGGACAAGGGGGAGTTTTTCCGCAGCGGTTGTGTGTGGAAGGTGGGAAAGGGGCGCGTGTTCTATTTCAGGCCGGGCCACGAGACTTATCCGGTCTTCAAGCAGGCAGAGCCGCTGCGCGTTGTGGAAAACGCGGTCCGCTGGTTGGGGTTAAAGTAACAGCCCAACCGAGGCGGCCTTTGCCGGCATGGTTCGGGTAGTCTTTTTCGCGGAGACGGCTTGTCCGGAGGGCCTCCTCTGAGACATCTTCCCAATGTTTGGTGTGCGCGGCCCCAGATGCCGCGGCCACTGCAGCAATTCCATCATCCCAATGAAATCACCTGTCCATCCCCTGATTAAAACCGTCTGCGCCTTGGGCCTTGCCCTGGCAGGCGGCGTCAACTGTCTGCATGCCGAAGAGCAAAAGTCCAACGAGGCCTCCATCCGCACCCCCGGCCCGGATTTGGCAAATTTTCCAAACAGCGCTTTTACCCTGCCCCAGGGACGAGCGTACGTTGAGCTGGCACCGCTCAACTACACACGCCGCTCCTCAAGCGGTTCGCCGACGCAGTGGAGTGCTGGCTACCTGTTGCGGTACGGTGTGACCGACGATTTCGAACTGCGCCTGCTCTCCAACGGTTACACCAACGAGCGAGGCAGCAACGGTCCCTCAGGCATGGCTCCGCAGACCTTCGACTTCAAATGGCATGTATGTGATGAAAGCAAGGATTCACACCTGCCCGCTTTCGGCATCGAGGTCGCCGTGCAGACGGAAATCGCCTCCCCGGCCTTTCGCAAAGGAACCCAGCCTGCGCTCAGTTTGAACTTTGACCAGACCCTGCCCCTCGACATCGCCTTCGAGTACAACGTTGGGGTCTTCACCCAGGATTCCGACGAGGGCGAACGTCAGGCCCAGGGAGCTTTCTCGTGGGCGCTCCAAAAGGAGGTGGTGACGGACCTCGCCTTTTTCGTCAACGGTTACACATACACTGGCGAGGGACACCCTGTGTCCGCCGTCGGAGCGGGATTGCAGTGGACCCCCGCCTCGCGCGTGGCCCTTTACACAAACCTCAGCGGCGGCCTCACACAGGCGACCTCGAAGTTCTCGGCCCTCTTCGGTTTTGCGGTGGCGTTCTAGCGCCGCGGGCCCGGTTTCTCGGCGAAAAGTGCTTTCCCCCCACTTCGGGGGGCCGCACTCACGAGTTTGCCCCGTGTCCGATGGAGGTGACCACCTAGGCCTGATCGAGAAGGGCATTGTCGCGGACCTCTCGCAGTGCTCTTCCACCCAGCCCCGTTCGCAGAATGATGCCTCGTTAATTTTGGGGTTTAGGATCAACCAGCTTGCCGCTGGGGGGATCTAAGAGACGCGCGGTGACGAAGACCATCGTGTGTCTGGTGACGTTTTCCGCCTTTGTGGTGACACGCCCTGCCGAGCGTTCTTCGGTTACTTGCTTTTTGGAGGTAGCAGGAAATCCGAAGGCAACGGTCTGGCCCGAGGCCATCGTAGTCCGCCAGGTGGCTGTGCGTTCCTTGAATTTGGGTTGTTCCTCACCGCCATTGACGTGCACGAGGCCTTCCAGTTCCACGATTTCCGGTGACACCTCGAGATCGAAATGGTTCCCTTCGAATTTCGTGGCTAGCACGGTGAGCATGGTGCCGAGTTGTTTTTTTGCCGGCTTGCCGCCGGCGTCCCGGTAGGTGAACTCGTGAGCGATCTCGATCTTGCTCTTCTGGTCGGATCGAGTGGTCACCCGTGGAGTGGAAAGCACATCCGCGCCTTTGGTGATCTCGAGTTCCTTCCACAGAGTTCTGAGTTTGTCGTCATTGAGCGGACCGGCGATCGTCTGTGATTGGCCAGCGGCCCTAAAGGGCTCCAGCAAGTGTTTCCCAGCGTCCCCCACCTCGATGAATTTGGCTTCAATCAGCACTTGTGGTGTATTGGTGTCGGTCGGGGTGGCCTTGGCAATGCCGAGGAAGGTCAGGAGCGCGATGCTGACGCTGAGCGTGGCTTTCATGGCTGGATGCTGGGTTGGTCGCTTTGCGATGGATTGAACGCGGGTAAATGGGGCTAATTTCGATAGCCAAACGCGGTATCTAACAAGTAACCGAGTTTATGTCTGTTCTTGCGAAAACCAATGCTGTCCTGAGCGTGGAAGGGGTTGGAGAGCCGCACCCGAACAAACCAGGCGTCCTGATCGTCGGACGGTCAGGTTTCGGCCAACCGGAGCCGACAGGCCGGTAGGGTTCGTTTTCGGGACAGTTTCCGCTCCTGACCTCCCATGAACAGAAGAACCACCCCGTTTCTGGCGGTCTGCCTCACGAGCCTTTGCCTGGCGAACCCGGGCGTTTCCCAGCAGGTTTGCCTTCCGGCGCCGAGGCTGCTCACGGTCACGCCGATGGGTGGACAGCTCGGCACGACCGTGGATGTCACCGTGACGCACCAGAATGGTGAAGGCATCCGGGAGCTCTTGTTTTCAACGCCGAAGATTTCCGCAAAACCGCTGCCGGGAGGTGATGGAAAAGCGGTTCCGAACAGATTTCAGGTCACGATTGCGCCGGATGCGCCGATCGGAGTGCATGACGCGAGGCTTCTGACAAGCCTCGGGGTCTCAGCCGCTCGGGCTTTTCTGGTGGGCAACCTGCCGGAGGTGACGCGCACCAAGGCCAATCAATCGCTGGAAACCGCGTGGGCTCTGCGGGCGAATTCCGTTTGCAACGCGGCGACGAGCAAGCGGGCCGTCGACTATTACTCGTTCCAAGGGACCAAAGGCCGCCGGGTGGTTGTGGACTGCAATGCGGCGCGGATTGATTCAAAGCTGAGCCCCGTGGTGATCCTCGCCGATGCAAAGGGAAACGACCTTCTCGTCAACCGGACAAGTGGCGTGCTCGACTACACGCCCCCAAGCGATGGGACCTACTTCATCAAAATTCACGACCTGACCTTTCTGGGCGGGACGGAGCATTTTTACCGGTTGGCTTTGCGGGAAGTGGACGGCTCGGGCCTGTCTCCGCGTCAGGAAACCACGGCGAGGGTCAGCGCGTTTTCGTGGCCGCCCGAGGGTCTTGCACCGGTGGCGCCACTCAACGAGGTCGAGCCAAACAACCAGGCTTCCCAAGCGCAGAAAATCACGCTGCCGTGTGATCTGGCGGGGAGTTTCGCGACAGTGGACGATACGGACACTTTCGAGTTTCAGGCTGCGAAGGGCGAGGTCTGGTGGGTTGAGGTGGCCTCGGAGCGGCTGGGGCTGAACACGGATCCAGCTGTCTTGGTGCAACGCGTGGTCAAGGACGGAGGAGGGGAGAAGGTCACAGATGTCGCGGAATTGGACGACATAGCTGCGCCGATGAAAATGGGCTCTTACAAGCCCGCTGCCTCCTACAGTGGCCCGGCTTATCAAGCCGGGTCCCCCGACGTGCTCGGCAAATTTGAGGTGAAGGAGGACGGGTTGTACCGGCTGCAGCTGCGGAACCTCACCAGCGACACGCGCAGCCGCGGGAACATCTACCGCCTGATCATCCGGAAGGCTCAGCCGGACTTTGCGCTGGTGGCCTGGGCTGCCCATCAAAGACTGCGGCAGAATGATTTCGGAACGATCTCCAAGCCTGTCGCGTTGCGGGTGGGCACCACCATGGCCTTTGAAGTGGTGACGGTGCGCCGCGATGGCTTTGAGGGTGAGATCAAGCTGGAGATGGAGGACCTGCCCCCGGGCGTGACTGCCGGCGGTTTGACGATCCCGGCGGGCAAGCTGCAGGGAATGCTTTTTGTCACGGCCGCGGAAAACGCTGCCCCCGCCTTCTCCATCGCAAAGATCGTGGGGCGGGCAACCGTTAATGGAAGCGTGGTGACACACCCGTGCCGTCTCGCCTCGGTGCTTTGGCCGGTGGACTACGCTCCGGTTGAGCTTCCAAAATCACGGCTGGTTGCGGATGTCCCCGTGTCCGTCACCGATTTTGAAAAGGCTCCCGTCTCTGTGGCTGCAGACGGAAATGGCGTGTTGCAGGTCAACGTGGGAGGCACTCTAAAAGTCCCGCTTCGGAACACATGGCGCAGTGAGTTCAACGGTGCCTCCATTAAGCTCAAGCCCTTTGGCTCGGTTTTCGGTGGAATGAAGGAAATCGACCTGCCCATCAAGGCCGCGACTTTGGAGGCGGTCCTGGACACGGCAGCCCTGAAGACTCCTCCTGGCGATTACACTTTGGCGTTCAGCGGAATCGGCGTCATCAAACACCGTACAAACCAGGACGCCCTGAAGGCGGCTGAGGCCGAGCACAAGAAGGCAGGTGGGGAAGTCGCCACCCTTGCCGTCGAGGCCAAGGCTCAGGCCGAAAAAGCGGCTGCGGTACCCGCGGAAGGAAAAGGAGAGGCGCTGAAGGTTGCAAAAGCCGCCTCCGACAAACACAAGGCAGCCGAGGTTGCGATGGCTGAAGTCACCAAGCGCCTCAAGACTTTGACGGACGCGGCCGCGCCCAAGGATGTCCTGGACTTCATTGTCTCCGAGCCGATTCAGATTTCGGTGAAAGCGGCTCCTGCCGCCCAGACCGCCGCATCCCAGACACCGGCCGCTCCGGGAACCGCCGTATCAGGAACCGCTGCCTCTCCCCAGAAATGAGCCCGCTTGAACATCCCCGACTTCACAGGCAGCGGGCAGCGTCGGCCGCGAGTTTCAAACCGCGGAGCGCGCGGCGCCCACAGTGAAGCGCTTCAGTTATTTGTATGAAACGATTTCAAGAAATGCGGAGTAAGGTGTCCAACAGCGGGTGCGGGGCCTTGACGTGGAAGCTTTCGGACGTTTGCGGAGCGTTGAAGTTCGGTGTCTGGATGCGGCGGGCGGCCTGGATCTTTGCTGCCGGGTGGCTTGGCTTGGCTGGTGAGTCGCTGGGGGTGGACGCGGCGGGCCCGTTGAATTTTGTCAATGACATCGAACCCCTGCTCACGAAGGCGAGCTGTAATTCCGGAGGTTGTCACGCGAAGGCCGGGATCGGGCAGCGCGGATTCCGGCTTTCGGTGCTCGGATTCGAGCCGCTGGAGGATTACGAGCACATCGTCAAGGAGGGCAAGGGAAGGCGTGTCTTCTCCGCGGCCCCCGAGCAAAGCTTGCTGCTGTTAAAGGCCGCCAACATCGTGCCCCACGGAGGGGGCAAGAGGCTCGAACCGGGGTCGGACGAGTTCAAAAGGGTGGTTCGCTGGATCAGCGAGGGGATGGTTTTTGAACGTGAGTCTGATCCGAAGTTGGTGTCCGTCGAAGTCGAACCGTCGCGGATTTCGTTGAAGGCCCGCAGCACCCAGCAGCTGCGGGTGCGCGCACGTTATTCGGATGGAAGCGTTCGTGACGTTTCGCGCACGGCACTTTACGAGGCGAATGACAAGAGCATGGCGGAGGCCTCGGAACAGGGGTTGGTGACGTTGCAGGATTTGCCGGGGAATGTGGCGGTGATGGTGCGCTACTCGGGTTTGGTTTCGGTGTGTAGCATCTCGATTCCTCTGGGGGCGCCGGTTGAGAAGCTTCCTCCTTCGAGAAACTTTATTGATGAACATGTCTTTGCGAACCTGAAGCGGATTGGGATTCCCCCCTCGGAGGTGTGCGACGACGCGACGTTCTTGCGCCGCGTCTCGTTGGATGTCGCGGGGCGCCTGCCCACGGAGGACGAGGCGGGGGCGTTTCTGCGAAACCAGGATCCCGGCAAGCGCGACGCGGTCATTGAGGCGCTGCTGCGCAGTTCCGGTTACGCGGATTTCTTTGCGGGCAAGTGGGCCATGCTCCTCCACAACAAGCGGGACCTGGCCAGCGACACGGTGTCCAACTTCGCCTTCCACTCCTGGATTCGCGACAGTTTCTTGGAGAACACCCCCTATGACGTGATGGTGCGGGAGTTGCTCGCCTCCACGGGTGAGATCGGGACCAACCCGGCGGTGGCCTGGTTCAAGCGGGTGAAGGAACCCCAGCAGCAGGTCGAAGATGTGGCGCAGTTGTTCCTCGGGGTGCGTATGCAGTGCGCCCAATGCCACCACCACCCTTTCGAGCGTTGGTCCCAACGGGACTATTACAGCCTCGCGGCCTTCTTCAGCCAGGTCGGCCGCAAGCCTTCAAGCACGCCGGAGGAGGAGGTTATTTTTCACAAACGCGGCATCGCCCAGGCTGAGGACAAGAAGACCAGGCAGCCGGTCCGCCCGGCGGGGCTTGGCGCCAAACCGGTCGAGATCGCCCCCGATGAAGATCCGCGGCTGCACCTCGCAGACTGGATGCGGGACAAGACGAATCCCTTTTTTTCGAAGGCGCTCGTGAACCGTTATTGGAAGCACTTTTTCCGACGCGGCCTGGTGGATCCGGAGGACGACATCAGGGACACGAATCCGCCCACCAATCCCGAACTGCTCGACGCGCTGGCTTCGAAGTTTGTGGAAAGCGGCTATGACCTGAAGGGTTTGATTCGCACCATCACGCAATCCACCGCCTACCAGCTCAGTTCGGTGCCGAACGCCCACAACGAAATCGACCAACAGAACTTCTCTCGCTACTATCCGCGGCGCCTTCCCGCGGAGGTTCTTCTTGATGCCATCGACGGCCTGACGGGGATGCCCACGAATTTTCCCGACCTGCCCCCCGGCACTCGCGCGACTTCCCTGCCGGACAACAGCTACAACCGGACCACGGCATTGCTGAAGGTTTTCGGGCGGCCGGAGGGACTGAGTGTTTGTGAGTGTGAACGCGTGGATTCGGCGAGCCTCGCCCAGAGCCTGCATCTGCTTAACTCGGCGGACATCAAGGGCAAGCTGTCGGGAGGCAGCGGCAGGGCGGAACGGCTGGTAAAGGCGGGTGGAATGGATGCCGACAAGATCCGGAGTCTCTATTTCACGGCGTTCTCGCGCCCTCCATCTGCGGACGAGTCCAAGGAAGCGGAGGGGTACCTGACGCGTCCATTGGCGGACGCCAAGGGCGAGCCGGTGGATCCGTTAAAGGCTAAGCGCATTTCGTTGGAAGACCTGATCTGGGCGCTCATGAACGCCAAAGAGTTTCTCTATAATCACTGAGCGATGCCCTTTCTCCCCGCACAGAATTACCAGGGATCATCCCAATGCCTGCCATCCGTCCGGCGCAGAAGTCGGGCCCGCATCCAGTCGGGACGAAGGCTGCCAAATGCCGGATCGAATGCTACTCTGGAAGCCGCGCACTTTGGGGGCACACCCCTCGAGCGACAGGGGGAGAGCAAACGGGGCTTCGGCCAGAGGCAACGTTCAAACACCCAGGGACAATGAGTTTCACAAAAGGCCGTCTGTGTTTTTTTGGTGCCGGGCTGCTGTGGCTTGTCACGGCCCCCGCGTTGCGCGCCGAAAAGGATTTCTTTCGCGATGTTTATCCCTTCCTCCGGGGCAACTGCGTGGCCTGCCACAACAAGACGACCACGAAGGCCGGCTTGAACATGGAGACTCCGGGTTTGCTGCGAAAAGGGGGCGAGTCTGGCCCCGCGGTAATTCCGGGCAAGGGCGCCGAGAGTTCCCTCGTGAGGTTTGCCCAGCACTTGGAAGACGAGGTGATGCCTCCGAAGAACAACAAGTCGGGCGCTGTCGACCTCACCGCGGCGGAAATCGAAGTGCTCAAAGCGTGGATCGACGAGGGGGCGAAGGATTCCGTGCAACAGGCCCGGACGGTGGAGTTCCGAGGAATTCCAAAGGGCGTCAGTCCGATCTATTCAGTGGCGCTTGCCGACGAGGGGCGCACCGTGGTTTGCAGCCGTGCCAACGAGTTACACCTATACGATCTGACCACGAGGAGCTTTATCGGTGCGGTCGGGGAGGGAAACCTGCCTGCGCATCAGTCCAGCATTCAGTCCGTCGCCTGCAGTCCCGATGGGAAGTGGATGGCGAGCGCTGGCTTTCGCGAGGTAAAGGTCTGGAGTAAACGGGAAACAGTCGGTGCACGTTGGAATCCTCCGCCGGCCGCGGGCCTGACAGTGGCCGCCGGAATGAAGGGTGCACGGGAGATTCTCGGCGCGAATGCGGCAGGTGACCTGATCGTGGTCGAAGTTGGATCCGGAAAGGAAACGCATCGGTACGCCGGAGTGGCACCCGGAGCAAAGGCCCTGGAACCGTCGCCGGACGGTTCGTGTGTTCTGGTGGCGTGGGAGACGGGCAAAAGCGGAGTCTGGAGCCTGCGGGATTCTGCGTGGATGGGGGCGCGTAACCAGATGGAGGGCGGGATTGCCCGTTGGTCCGGGGACGGCCAGCGCCTAGCGGTAGCCAGTGCAGACAAGGTTGTCCGGCTCTGGAAGCGGCCGACGGCAGGGGTGACGGACTGGACCAAAGCCGCCGAATGGTCGGCGGTTGCGCCTCTTTCGGATCTGGAGTGGGCTGCCGATGGAGTGTCTCTCCTGGGGTGTGGCGAGGATGGGAAGGTGCGGGTCTGGAGTGCCGCGGATGGAAAAGTCACGCGGGAGTTTGGAGTTGCGGGGGCTGTGGCCGCCGCGTTTTCGCGGGATGGAAAGCGGCTGGCCGCAGGCTGCGCGGACGGTGTGACGCGGGTGCTCGAGCTGGAGTCGGGCAAGGTGGTCAACGAGCTGCGGTTGGACTGGGAGGCGGCGAAACGGATTGAGCGTGCGGATTTGGAGGTGGGGCGACACGGGTTGGACGCGGGGCATTTTGCAAAGGAGGTGGCCCGGGTGGATGGCGAGAACAAGGCGCTCGAGGAGCTCTTGAAGAAAGCCAACCAGACCATCGAGTCGGTCAAAAAGGCGCTTCCTGAAAAGCAAAAAGCGGTGCCTCCTGCGAAGGAGGCCAGAGAAGCCGCACAAAAAGAAGTTGAGCGGCTCGGGGTGTTGGTGAAAGCGGCACCCAACGGAATGCCGGACGCGGCGTTAAAAAAACAAGAGAAGGACGCCCACGACAAGTTGGCGGCGGCTCTCAAGGCCGAGACAACGGTTGTCTTTGCCGTGACCTCGGCGGAACACCAGGCTTCCGATGCGAACGCTGAGCTCGCTC
>JBIKSY010000034.1:0-25697 GCA_044348365.1 Chthoniobacteraceae bacterium | reverse complement strand
TGGCAACGGAACTGGTGGCCGGTAAAACGGTGGCGGAGGCGCTGGATCTGTCGGGGGTGGACCTTGCCTCCTCCCTCGGGGCTTTGCCGCCCATGAAAATCCACTGTGCGCAACTGGTGGAGGGTGCGTTGCGCTCCGCTTTGCAGGGGGATTCCTCGGGCACGACCTCTCAGAATGTAGCTCCCGAAAGGGGCCTCCTGTCAGCGACGCCTTCCGCTGCCAGCCCGACGTTGCGGGACAGCTTCAAGCCAGCGGAAGGTGCCGGGCGCAAGCCAAGTATCGTATTCAAGCAGCCGGGCGATCCAGCCGCTGGGGCGGGTGTTTGAGTCCGGGCAACCTTTTTTCCACACACTTTTCATGCACGAAAATACAGAGAAAGTTTTAACACGGGATTGCGAGGCAGTCCGAATTCCAAGTGGAGAGGTGAGGCTGCTGTCGAAGGGCACGGTGGTCATGATTACGCAGGCACTGGGGGGGAGTTACACCGTGGCGACGCCTGACGGGTTGGCCCGAATCTCCGATGGCGACGCGGACGCACTCGGGCTGGAGTCTCTTGCCGCCGCACGGGGCGAGCACGTCCCTCAGGCGGGGGTGGTGGTTAAACCGGAGTCGGTTTGGGCGGAGCTCAAGACCTGTTACGATCCGGAGATTCCGGTCAACATTGTCGACCTAGGGCTTGTTTATGATTGCTCAGTGGAGCAACCCGAGGGAGCGCCCGCGGATGTGCGGGTGAAGATGACGCTCACCGCACCCGGTTGCGGGATGGGACCCGTCATTGCAAGGGAGGCCGAGCAGAAGATCATGGCGATTCCGGGCGTCGCCTCTGCGGAGGTCGAGGTGGTTTGGGATCCTGCGTGGAACCAATCGATGATCAGCGAAGTGGGCAAGATGAAACTTGGACTGATCTAGACCCGGCAAAAAGCCTACACCTTGCCCAGCCGGCGCCCGTGGGACGGGTGCAGCGGTCCCCGGGCTCGTGGGGTTTAGTCGAAGGCCGCCAGCCATCCAATGCGCTACAGGGGACTCGATCCCCGTGGACTGAAGATCTTCGGAGTCCAATTCCACAAAAATGCCGGGTGGGCAGGTCGACTGGCTCGCTTCTCTGGGGGTAGCGACGGCAAGAAGAAGCGTGTTTGCGTGTCGGAGTGTGTTGTCTTGGGCGGGGGGGCGATGGGTTGCGACTTTAAAAACTCAGGCAAGTGGAGTTCTGAGAAGCATCCAGTGAAGGACGTGAAATGGCGCGCCGTGGGGGAACGGAGCCAAGAGCGAAAAAGTGCGAACGGAACCCTTCGGTCTCGGATTGGGGAGGTTGCCTGCCTTCCATGTGGAACGCCTGTGAGGGGACTCGTCATCTGCCCCTGAGCGGTTGTGAATACCCTAATCTGGATAAAGAATCCGGTTGCACTGTTCACAGTGCACGATCGATTTTCTGGCCTTCACTGCCGTCACGGTGGCGACGGTGACCTTCATGTGGCAGCCGCTGCAGACTTCGTTGCGCAGTGCGACCACGGCTTCGTTTTTGGTCGTAAACAGCCGTCTGTAGTCGTCGAGGAGGTCCTCGTCCAGGCCTGCAGTAAACTTCTCTCTGGTTGCGTCCAGTTCGGCGAGTTGGGCGCTGAGTTGCTCCGCTTTCTTTTCCAAGTCCGCCAGTTGGCGCTCCACCAGTTGCGCCGCGGCCGCGGCCGCCCGGTCGGCTTCGGCCACCTGCGGCTTGAGTTCGTCCAGCGTTTCCATCAGTTGGAGCTGGCGGTCTTCGATTCCTGAGATTTCCCCCCGTACGTGAGCGATGGAATGGTTGAGAGCCTGATACTCCTCGTTTTTACGAGTCTGCATCTTCTGGGTCTCGTACTTTGCGATCTGTTCTTTTCGGCTCCGGATTTCATTCTCCAGGCGGGCCTGCTCCACCTCGGCTGTTCTCTGACGGTGGTGGGTGTCTTGGGAAAGCTGCTTTGCGGCAGAAAGCTTTTCTTCGAGCGACTTGCGCTCTAGGGGAACCGTTTTGAGCTCGCCCCGCAAGGAACGTGCTTTCTTGTCGCGGTCTTGGAGTAACAGGAGGCGTTCAATCTCGGGGAGCATCGCGTTCAGTCTTGATTGGATTGAGCGTAGTTGCAACGCCTCAGGCGTGCTGGTCCCCGACTCCTAGAAAAGCATCGCCTCTTCCGGCGGCTTGGTTTGCTGCACGGAGGTGGCCTGAAGCAGTCCGATTCGTTTCCCGTTCTCCAGAGGGAAGGTCGCCTTCCCTACGATCCTCACCCAGGTCATTTCCGGTACATCCGGCAGCACGGAGGCTTCCACCAGAGTTGACACGGGTCGGGCGTCCGCTGCGCAGCAGGTCATGAACATGCGGACCGCCTTGAAGCGGACGGTACTGCCGGCCTCCGCTGGGACGGATCCTTTTTCACCAGCAGGCATCATTTGGGCAATCAGTTGCACCGTTCGGCCTTCAAAATCCTTGCGTAGTTGCGAGTCCTGAACTGCGTACAAAAGGTCCAGCACCTCGGCGACAATGTAGCCCTCGGGTGTTTTTTGGAGGTACTCCGGAATTGTCTCGGCGCCGGAAGGGGAGGCGTCCGCTGCGAGCGTTGGCGCGGCCCCCGAGGGATCGCCCGTCTTGGCTGCGGCCTCGGCGGGGAGTTGTGCCGGGGTTGGGACCTCCCCTGTGGACGGGGACGGGGTCGGAGACTGCGCAGTGGACGGAACTGTGCGTTGTCTTAGGCCGAGGGAACTGGCGTCGGTGACTTCCGCCCTTTGTTCAAAGGCCTGCCTGCTGAATTGTTCCGGAGACAGCCATGCGGCGACACTGACCGGGAGCACCAGCACCAAAAAGGTGGTCCACCGCCCCGCTTTGGTGCGTGAAAGGGGGTGTGTGCAGGTTTCGTCCGCACAACATTCCGGAGGGGTGGGGCGAGATGCAAACAAGAGCGCCAGTGCTGCAAGTCCAACACCTGCCCACAGGACGCCGGGCCTGAAGGAGGGGTGCAGAAAGGATGCGACACGGCCCGTAAAATACGTCCCCAGAAGGACGGTGCTCCAAATTCCGAGCGTCAGGGAGGGAATCCAGCGAGTAAAGAGCGACGTCATAACAGGTGAAGTGGAGAAAATCGCGTGTCGGCGGTGTTAGAAGCCCAGGGTTTGCAGTCTCCAACAGATGAGTCCGATTCCAGCAAAGAGCCCGAGCCCGAGCAGGACGACCACCTTGCGTTTGAATAGCAATCCATACAGCCAGTAGAGTTTGAGGTCAAACATCGGGCCGAACACAAGGAACGCAAGTTTGGCCGTCATCGGGAAGCCTGGAAAACTGGTGGCGGCGATAAAGGCATCCGTCGTGCTGCACAGCGCGAGGGCCAGGGCTGCCGACATCATCGCGAAGATGGCGAGGAGCGGGGTGGCGGCGAGTGGCGCAAGCAAGGAGCGGTCCACTGCGGTTCCCAGAACGGCGGTGATCCCGGCGCCGATCACAAAGAAGACGGCAACGTCCAGAAAATCCGTGGCCGCGCTGTAGACCGAGCGCAGGAGTTTGGTGCCGATGGAGAGTTGCATGGGGCCGTCCAGCGCTCCGGGGGTTGTTCCCACACTGAGTCCACCGCGTGTCTGGCGGGAAGTTGGGGAGGCCTCGGGCGAGACCACGCCGGATTGCAGGATGGCCTGTACAGGCAGGCGGTCCAGAAGCAGTCCCACAAATATGGCGATCACCAGGCCGAGACCCAGCCGAAGGAGGGTCATTTCGGCGGGGTTCTGTCCGCGAAAGGCGGCAAAGGTGCTCAGGGCAACGATGGGACTGACGATGGGAGCGCCCAGCATGTAGGTCACGGCGCACCCCACGGGGAGGCCTTTGCGCAAAAACCGGCGGATCACCACCACACTGCCGCACTCGCACATGGGGAAGGCCAGCCCAAGCAAGCCGCTGACCAAGACGGCGGCCGTCCGGTTTTTCGGAAGCACCTGGGCCAGTTTTTCCGGCGAAACAAACGCATCCACCAGACCGGAAATCAAGGAACCCAACAATAGGAAAGGAATGCCTTCGAGAAGTACGCTGAGGAAGGCGACAGCAAAATCGCCCGCATTGAAGGAAAACCAGGACATGGGTGGATAATTTGGGGCGGCTTCCGCCTTGCTGTGTTTCGGGGGGAGACGCCTAGCGAAGCTTAAGCATCAGAGCATCGACAGTGCTGTAATGGACGATGCTGGTCCAGCGTTGTTCAGGCACAAATTCTTGGCGGTAGCTGGTCAGGGGCAACGTGTCGACTACGACGCGCGCCGGTTTTCCCGGCCCCCCCGGCACCGAGTAGCGGCGGACTTCAAAGCGGGTGAAGGGCCGGGTTTCCCAGTGGGCTGGCACCTGGTGGGTTCGCGGGAATTGTCCTTCGCCAAGACCTCTGACCCAGACGGCGTCGGCGCCGACCTTCCTCGCGTTGTGCTCGATGCTCAGCATGGCAAAATCCCGGCCCCGCTCTGTGCTGAAGTGGAACACTCCAAGGACACGGCTTCCCTTTGGGACCTTGTCCAGAAAGGGAATGTTTTCCGTTTCGGGCTTTGGCGGGAGTCGCTCAAGCGATGTGGCCCGATAGTACAACTCGCTCCGCCGGAGTGCGGCTTTCTCAAAAGGGGCGCAACCGCCGCCCCCAAGCAGGACAAGGGCTATCGCTCCGAAGCGAGTGAGTAGACTGGGGCTTCCCAGCCGGTCTCCAACAGGGTTGCTCTGTGTTTTCATGGCATTGGCAATGCTTCCAACGGTTTGCGTCGCGCTTTTTACTCAAACTTTGCAAACTCTAAACCGACCCAGCGGGCTTTTGACGCGCTTTTCGAGAGGGGGCTTTGGCTTGGGTACGAAACTTTGGGCGGTGGGGCCCTTTCCGGAGGACTCTGTCCAGAGGGGTCCTCCTGCCGCCCCGCGCAAACAGGCTCTCCCCAATCGCAGTGTAACTCCTCAGACTGCATGCTGCGGCGCGCGGACGGTTGCCTGCTCCAGTTCCCACGCTCTTGCCTCTACAATGCGGTTGCCGATTTCATTGACCATCTGCTCTAGAATCAGGCGCAGGTGGCTGCCGGCGCGGAAGTCTGCCGGGGCGATGTGGCGCACCCGGTCGGCGTGCGTGGAGAGCTGGTAACACTTTTTGAAGGAACCGCGGGTGGGATCTTCGGGGTTGTAGACGGCGATGGCGTGGCCACCGTTCTGGCGGACCACAGTAAAGCAGGGCACATCGGTGGGGCCGTCCCCGATGTAGATCATGTTTTGGAAGGGCACCGGCCGCACCGCCGGTGGCATGTGGTCATTGACGTCCTGCGCCATGGAGAGGAGGCCCTTGTTAATTCGGAAGAGGTACTGTGTTTTCTGGGTGTGTGAGATGACCCGCTTGGGAAAGGTGATCCGCCCCGATTCGTCCTCGGCAAACTCGCAGCCAAAGATCCCTTGCACATGTGGGGCAAGGCGGCTGCCCTCGATCAGAACCTTGAGGCCGCTGGAAATAATGAAGTGCTCCACCTTGATGCCGTGCGACTCGTGCTGTGGGGAGAGGAGGCCCTTGGCAAACTCCTCAAACATCTGGGGCAATCCCGGGTAAAAACGCAGGCTACCCCCAAGTTCTCTGAGACGGGTGTTTGTGGGGCGGTCCATTCCCAAGCAGTCCAGCAGCACCTTCATGTAAGCCAGCTCGTTGTCGTAGCCCTGTTCCCGCACCAGCTCCTGTGCGCGCTTCCAAAAGGCCCGCGAATCAATGCCGAAGGCCGGGAAAATCACCTCCTCCTGCATGTAGTTGGGACTGAGCGTCTGGTCGTAATCGTAAACAATGGCAATGACGTTCTGCGGTACAGACATAGTGGGCAGGGCAGGGGTGGCGACGCGGCCGCCGGGACTGGTCCCGTTGCCGCTCTCGTCGCTTAACATACCGCGCAAACCCAGAAAATCCTCCACTAAATCTGGGGAGCGCCGCTGGTCCGAAAACCTTTTGCCCCCACGGCACGCCAATCGGCCACGGTTTTCAGAGCAAATGTTTCAACGCGGCTGGCAGTTCTGGAAATTCAAAGGGAAAACCTTGTGCGCTGGCCACGCCAGGCAGCACCCGCTTGCTGCCCAGAAGTTCATTGGAAAACTCCCCCAGCAAACGCAGGGCAAAGGCGGGCGCGTTAAAAAAGGCGGGCCTGTGCACCGCGCGGGCGAGTGCACGGGTAAATTCCAGGTTCCTCACCGGCCAGGGGGCTGTGCCGTTCACCGCTCCGTGGACGCTCTGGTTTTCCACGCAGAACAGAATCAGCCGGGCGAGGTCGTCCAGATGGATCCAGGACATCCATTGCCTGCCGGAGCCCAGTCTGCCTCCGAGTCCCAGCCGGAAAAACCGACGCATTAAGGGGAACGCACCTCCCTCTCTGGCCAGCACAATGCCGGTGCGTAGCAACACTGTTCTCGGGGTCGGGGATTCTTGCGCCTCCCGCTCCCAAGCCACGGCCGTCTCCGCCAGAAAACCCTTTCCAGCGGGCGCGTCCTCCAGGAGCTCTGCATCGCCTGCATCCGGATAGATGCCAATGGCCGAACCGCTCACAAAGACCTCCGGTAAGTCGCGCAAGGCAAGCAAACCCTTCACCACGAGCCGCGTTCCCTCGATCCGACTTTGAGCGATGCGCTCCCTTTTGGCGCGGGTCCAAAGGCCGAGAACGCTTTCTCCGGCCAGATGCACCACGGCCTCGCACCCCGAAAGGTCCGGGGGGGTGTGTGCGGGAAAAGCGCGCATGGCGCAACCCGCGATGGTTCTCTCCGGGGTGCGGGAAAATGCGGTGATGTCGTAGCCCCGGCGGAGGGCCAGATCGACAAGGCGCCTTCCGATGAGGCCGCTGGCGCCAGTGATGCCAATGTTCATTAGGCACGAGGCTAGCGCAAAAGGGTGGCGGCGGCAAAGGTCCCGAGCCCGCCGACGGAAAGAGCCATGGCGCGGAACAACTTTGGAATGTATTGACTCAATGGGAGGGGCAACATAGATAGTCTAGGGTTACAGAGGATGGTGTCTCCTTGTTAGCGTGGGAGGACCCCCATCATTTCCCTGAGCATGTTAGCGGAGATTACAGCACTTTTTTTCTCAGTCCTTGCCTTGGCGCTCAGCGTCTGGCTCTACGTGTCCAGTGTGGGCAACCGGTCCGCGCTGGTGCGGACGCAGAAGTCGGAGGCAAAGGCCGCTGCTTTGCAGGTTCAACTGGGCGTTCTAAAGAAGAGCCTGCAGGAGCAGCAGGAAAAGATGGCGGCCGTCCCGCCCCCAGAGAAAGGGCGTCCTGCGGTTGTGAGCGACACGGTTACGATTGCGGACTGGAATAACAATGCCAAGTTGAAAGAGCTTTTGCTCAAGCACGGATACGGCGGGGGGGCTGCGCCGAACAAGGGTAAGTAAGTAGAGGATTCCGGGGACCTTCATCTTCAAACCGCCATTCATGTACCCTTCCGGACAAAACACGCGCAGCACTCTGCTGGAATGGTCGGTCTCTATTTTGGGGGCGGCGGCGGCCGTGTTTCTCGCGTCTCAAGTGCATTTGAACGTGCTGGACAAGGAGCGGTTGCAGGCCGACTACGAGGAGGCGCGTAAGAATGTGGCCGTCCTTGCCGGCTCCGCCAAGCAGGCGGAGGAAGCCTTTCAAAAGCGTGAGATTTACCTCCAAAACATAGAGGCACAGGAGGCGCGCCATACTGCTTTCCTCAACGGTCTGTTAGAGCTTTCCAAGACCGACCCGGATGCCCGCTCTCTGGTTTACCGGCACAAGGTGGGGGGAAACGTGGTGCTGCCGGAGGCTCAGTCGGGCCGGCAGCCCTCCCCCAGCCCGGCTCCACAGCGTGCGGCCGAACCGGCTCCCTCCAAGTCCAAGTCTGCTGGCACAGGCCGCTGACATGCCGCTTGGTGGACGGGATCTAGGCGAGGTTGTTTACTTGGGCTGCTTTGAGCGGGAGCGGACTTCTTCCAGTGCGAGTTCGATGTCTTGCTGGGCTTCGCGTTGGCGCAACTCCAGTTCAGCCTTGTCCAGTGCGCGCTTGACCTCCGAGGAGACCGGCGGGCGGGCGTCTAGGATCCGGTAGAACTCGGTGAGGCGCGCGGAGGGGAGGCGTGGGGCGGCAACCGCTTCAAACCAGTTGAGGTGGTCGCGGATGCGCTCGAGCCGGGCGGCCACGCTTTCACGTTCCAGTGTGGCCAGTTGGAGTTGGCGTAGAATGCCGGCGGTCCTTCCGGCGGCGAGCGCGTTGCAGGCGGCGGCATAGGCGTCGATGACCGGGGTGTACAAGAAGTGAGCACGGCTGCGCAGGCTTTCCCATTCAAGCTGTCTGGAAAGCAGCACCTCCTGGCAACCGGGCAGGCGCAGGAGGTCGGTAAACTGTTCGAGTGAGAAAACCGAGTGTACCCCGGTCTCGGGGGAGGTGTGGTCGAAGAGGAGCAGGTTGCGGATTTCCGTTTCAGTCTGGGGGCCGTCCAGTGCGACACGCTCGGCCTGGGTGCCGGCGGCGGCCACATGGACCGTCCATTCCCTTAGCAACTGCGCTTCGGAGCGGGGGAGCGTTGGAAAGCAGACTAGAAGCCTGACGAAGGTTTGTTCTGTAAGGTCAGCCTGCAGCAGCGAGGCGAGGCCCTCCTTGCCTTCGGGGCGGTTGAGGAGGAAGCCCAGAAGGCAGCGTGCAAGGTCGGTGTCCAACGGAGAGGAGGGAAGGGGGGCGGCTTCGCTGCGTGCTAGGAGGGGAATCGGGGAGGGGATGTTGCCCGAATCGAGCAGTTCGCGCAGGGCGATGGGGGAGAGCAGTGGGTTGGGGCGGTGGTGGTCATGGAAAAGAACGTCCACAAGCCAGCGCGGAGTCGGCGGGCTGCTTTGGAGGGGGAGGGCGTTTCCCGAGGGCCGCAGCGCAAGCTCGGCCAGCAGTGCTGAGAGGAGCGCTCTTTCCAGCTGGGGCGTTGGCGGAGCGTCCAGTGGGGGAAGCCGCAGCTGCAACTTGAGGCCCCCCGGATCCTCAACCAGTTCCAGCAGTGGAGCCGCCTCTCTGGGGTACTCAGGGGTGAGTACGCAAAGAATGGGGCGGGCGGTGGGATAGCTTTGGAGTGGCTGCCGAAGCACCCTGAGTGTGGTTTCTCGCAGTCCTTCGAGCAGGCGCATCAGGGCCATCCGCTGCCTTTGGTCGCCCCCTGAAACAAGAAGCTGCCTCGTCTGGTCCGAGGTCAGTTCCAACCGGCGCTCTGCCGGCGCCTTTTTTGCACCGGCGTGCTCCGAGGCGAGGAGCAGGAGCGCCAGACAAAGGACTGTGCGGCAGTGCATGTGCAAGGGCGGAGGAGAGTTGGGCGATCACACCATCCCTGGACCATTTAGACGCTTGTGCTTTCCCCGTCCCAACGGGAGTCGAGGCACTGTTCCAGGTAGGAGCGGTAGTCGCTCTTGGGGAGGGAGTGGATGAGCGCTTCAAAGCGCTGGCGGTCAATAAAGCCCTTGGAAAAGGCGATTTCCTCCAGACAGGCGACCTTGAGTCCTTGGCGGTGCTCGATGGCGGCGATGTAATTGCTGGCCTCCATCAGGCTGACGGGCGTGCCAGTGTCCAGCCAGGCCATTCCGCGGTTGAGTGTGCGCACCTGCAGCGCGCCGCGCTGCAGATAGAGTAGATTCACGTCCGTGATTTCCAGTTCGCCCCGGGGGGATGGCTTCAGGTTGCGGCAAATCTCAACCACGTCGCTGTCGTAAACGTACAGGCCGGGGACGGCAAAATTGCTCCGGGGCTTGGCCGGTTTTTCCTCCAGGCTGATGGCGCGGCCCTGAGCGTCAAATTCCACAACCCCGTAGCGTTCCGGATCCCGGACCGGATAAGCAAACACGCAGGCTCCCGAGGGCAGCTCCAGGGCGTCCCTGAAAAAATCGAGGTTTCCGTGAAAAATGTTGTCGCCGAGGATCAGCACCGAGTGCGTGGCATCCTTGAGGAAGTCTGCGCCGATGAGAAAGGCCTGCGCGATGCCCTCGGGCTTGGGCTGGGCTGCGTAGCCGATGCGGATTCCAAGGGTGGAGCCGTCTCCCAAAAGGTCTTGAAAACGGGGGATGTCGTGAGGGGTCGAAATGATGAGAATATCCCGGATGCCCGCCAGCATGAGGGTGGAAAGCGGGTGGTAGATCATCGGCTTGTCGTAAACCGGGAGCAGTTGCTTGCAAACCAGACGGGTGAGGGGATAGAGCCGGGTCCCTGCGCCGCCTGCGAGAATGATAGCCTTTTTCATCTACTCTAGAATCGAATAGAAAGGGCCCGGAGCAAACAGCAAATTCCGGGGGGGCTTCTGGTTTGCAGGACAAGGGAAATGAAGTAGGATGTGGGAATGGCAACCCCCTTTGGTTTACGCAGTTTTTTGATTGTGGGCGCAGGACTGTGTGGCGGCGTTGCCTTGGGGGTGCTTCTGCCCAGAGAAGGCGGGGGGGTGCTCAAGGACAGTGAGGCAACAGCTCGGGCCGTGGAGGAAACCCTTGCGAGGGCTGCTTCCGGGGGGGCGTCGGCTGCGGACCCCGGGGATAGGGCGGTAAAAAAGGAGTTGCTTGGTTTGGGTGCAGACACCAACACCCAGATCTCCGAGATGTCCCAGGAACGGATCATCGCCTTGTTTGAAAAGCTCTCAAATCTCAAAAGTGAGTCGCGCAAGTACGTCCTGGCTTATCGTCTTGCCAGCAAGATGGGGGCCTCCCAGATCGAGGGGGCGCTGCAGGCTGCGTTGCAGGATTTGAGCGACGGCGACTACGTGACCACGCGAGCGCTGGCACGCCGCTGGGTGGAACTGGATCCGAAAAAGGCTGCCTCCAAGGCTCTGGAAAGCAAGCAGCAGCATCTGGTGGTGCCCGTGATGGAGGCGTGGTCCAGAATGGATCCGGCCGGCCCCCTAGACTGGGCATTGAAACAGCAGGAGGCCACTCGTGCGGATGCCGTGCGCCCGCTCCTGATGGGGCGGCTGTTGGACCAGCCCCAGCTTGAAAAGCTGGTGATGAGCGCCGGTACTTCCGGCAACGAGGAAATGCGTAAGCAGGTGTTTCCCTTCGCCACCGCTCGTCTGGCTGAGAGCAACCCGGCCGGCGCTTTGCACGCTGCCTCCGGAATGGACGATCCGGAACTCGCCCAGCGTACGGTCATGATGGTCCTGGGCAGGTTGGGGCAGAATGATCCCGCGGCGGGTAAGGCTTGGATTGCCTCCCAGTCCAACCTCAGTCCCGAATTAAAGCAGCAGTACGAACAGGCGTTGACGAGTCCGCGCGGGACTGGCCGGCCGCCTCGCCCGGAACGTTAGAGTTTGCGGCCAGTCCCTGCCCTGTCTGAGCGACCGGGGCGGGCGCGGTGCTGACGATGACGCGCGCGCCCTTCCCCAATGTGTCGAAGAGCTGGGTGATGTCCTTGGAGCGCATCCGGATGCAGCCGTAGCTTGCGGGCGTGCCCATCCGCGCCTCCTCCGGGGTGCCGTGGATGTAGATCATCCGTTCGAACGCATTTGCGTTGCCCGCTTCCAGTCCTCGGAGCCACAGAATACGCGTCACGATGGGATCCCGTCCCGGTGCGTTGACCGCCACGATTTCGCCCGTGGGCTGGCGGCTCTTGAACTTCATGCCCAGCGGCGCCCCTGCCCCGATCTTCTGGGCGACGGCCATTTGTCCCAGCGGCGTGCAGTTACTCCCCGGCACGTCCCCCAGTCCAAACTTGGAGGTGGAAACCGGATAGCGGGCGATCGCGCGTCCGTGTTTGAAAACCGTCATGCGCTGCTCGGGCACGCAGACGTGGACGACATGAGCCCGGTCCCCGGCACAGGCTCCAAGTCCGAGAGACAGGGCGGCGGCGAGGCCGGTTCTGAGGAGTGGATTGCGACGCATGGAAAGGAAGGGCGCCCGGATTGGATTTGGGAGGCCCCGGGGTTTGGGTTAGGCGCCGACCGCGGCACGCGCCTCGGCCGCCAACGCGGTGGAGAGGTAGCGTTCGCCCGTCGAACAGGCGATGGTTACGATCAGCTTGCCCTTGTTTTCCGGGCGTTTGGCCACCTCGATGGCGGCGTGCACATTTGCGCCGGAGGAAATCCCGGCAAGGATGCCTTCCTCCTTCGCGAGGCGCCGCGCCATGGCGAAGGCCTCGTCGTTTGTGACGGTGAGGACCTCGTCGAGCACCTGGATGTGGAGGTTGTTTGGGACAAAGCCGGCGCCCGTGCCCTGAATCTTGTGCGGGCCCGGTTTGACGGGCTGTCCGTGCATCGTCTGGGTGATCACGGGTGAGTCTGCCGGTTCCACGGCGATGGCGCGCAGGTTTGGGTTGCGCGCCTTGAGGACTTCCGCGCAGCCGGTGATGCTGCCGCCGGTTCCCACCGCTGCGATAAATATGTCCACCTTTCCATCTGTATCGGCCCAGATTTCTTCTGCCGTGGTTTGGCGGTGGATTTCGGGGTTGGCGGGGTTGTTGAACTGCTGGGGCATCCAGCCGTTGGGGGTGGTACGCACGATTTCCTCTGCGCGCGCAATGGCGCCTTTCATCCCTTCGGAACCTGGGGTGAGGACCAGTTCGGCCCCGAGCATCGCCAGGAGGGTGCGTCTCTCAAGTGACATGGTCTCAGGCATCGTGAGGATGAGTTTGTACCCTTTGGCGGCGCAAACAAACGCGAGCGCAATCCCAGTGTTGCCGCTGGTGGGCTCGACGATGACGGTCGCCTTGTTGACTTTTCCATCGCGCTCGGCCGCCTCGATCATGGCCATGCCAATCCGGTCCTTCACGCTGCCCAGCGGATTGAAAAACTCGCACTTGAGGGCGATGGTGGCGTCCAGGCCGGCGGTGACGTGGTTGAGCTTCACCAGTGGGGTGCGGCCAACGGTTTCAATAATGTTGTTGTAGATATGGCCCATAAAAGGAGAGGGGGTAAGCAAAGTGGGGAGGTGAGGGAGGACTGCAACGTTTAGCGTTGCCGCAGGGTTCGGGCAAGCTTCACAGAAACCGCACCAGGGCGCCCGTCATCCCTCCTCGAAGGATGGCCGCCTTATGGACGCCTCCGCGAAAGCGGTCGCTGGCGGGGGCTCTATTTCCCCGGCAGCTCGCGCAGCTTCAGGTTGCGGAAAACCACCTGGTCTCCGTGGTCCTGAAGCAAAATTGGCGAGGACGTCTTCAGTGCAAAATCCTTCGCCTTTGCGTACTTGCTGGCGGCGACCTTCTCCAGCAATTCCGGGCTGCCCATCTCAAACTCCACGGTTTTGACTCCGTTGAGCCACTGTTCGACATGGTTCCCGTCGACCAGCAGCCGGCTTTGGTTCCATTCGCCAACCGGCATCACCACACGGCTCGGGGCGGCGGGAATCAAATCGTAGAGGGCCGCGGTCTGGTGGGATGGTTTTGCCCCGTCGGGATGCTTCTGGTCGTCGAGCAGTTGGTATTCAAAGCCGACAGCCTTTGTTGGATTTGCAAGGTTGTACTTCAGCCCGCTATTGGCGGCTGTGCCGATCTGCCAGTCCCATTTGAGCTCGAAATTGAGGTAGCTCTTGGCGGAAACGATGTCGCCGCCGCCGCCGCCCTTTTCGTGCCGGAGAGTGCCGTCCTGCGCGGACCAGCCCTTTTCTGGAAAGGCGTTTTTTCCGAGGCCCACCCAGCCTGCGGACGAGGAGCCGTCAAAGATGAGCGTCCAGCCTGCCTTTTGCTCTTCGGGCGAGAGCGTGTTGTGGTCGGCTGCCAGGGCAAGACTCGAAAGGCACAGGAGGGGGAACAGGCTTGGGAAGAGTGTAGAGCTCATAGACGTAGGGGCATGTTCTTCGCTTTTCGGGGTGAGCTTGAAAAGCGTGAAAGTCTCCCAGCACAAACGCAGTTTGCGGCCGGTGGAATGGGGTGGCGTCCGCCTGCTAGAAATTCTAGCATTTGCCCTCCCGCCAGAGACTCCGAAGGGACCGTGCGCGCTGGTCGTTCAACCAGTTAAACCGTCTCAAAATTAAAATGAAAAACTCCCCTCTCAAACAAGCCCTCCTGTTGACCGCCGCCCTGACCGTTTTTCTCGGGCTCGGCGCCTGTCGGACTAGTAAAAACGCAGGAAGCAGTTCCAAGTGTGAGGCCTGCTCCGATTGCGAGAAGCCCGCCGGAACGGACGCCAAAAAGCCCAGTTCCAAGTAGGTGCGGTTCGGAAAGGCGGGCGCGTGGTGGCGCTAGTCGCGCGCCTGCCTCCAAAGGACCCAGCATCTGCGGAAGCCCGGGGCGAAATCCTCGGGCCGTGCGGCGAGCCAGCGCTCCACTTGCGCGGGTTCAAACCATTCGCCGCAGTCTACTTCCGAGGGGGGCAGATGGAACGGGCCTTCGTGCACAGCTTCGAACAGGTGCATGAATTCGTACCCGGTGTCTTCCGCGGCGTCCGCCTTGGCCACCCATTTTAAGGGGGCCTCCACGCCGAGTTCCTCGCGGAGCTCGCGGGCAGCCGTCTCCGGGTAATCTTGGCCTGCATTCACGTGTCCCGCGGCGCTGGAATCCCACTTGAGTGGACACACATCCTTCCACAGGGAGCGGCGCTGTAGGAAGATTTCGCCGGCCTTGTTGCGCACCAGAATGTGGATGGCGCGGTGGCGCAGGTTCTTGGTGTGCACTTCGTGCCGGGTCGCCTGGCCGGCGACCCGGTCCTCGGCGTCGACGAGGTCAAAGATTTCGCCGTGGATGTCTTGGGCGGCCGCGGCCGGGTCCTCCGGAGCGTTTCCGGGCTTCCAGGCTGCAAGCTGGCACCACTGGCTGATGGAAAGGGATTCGGCGCGCGCGGTGGTCGGCACCCCGAGGGCAGCGGCTGCCTCGGGCCAGGAACCGAGTGCCTTGCCTAGAAGATTACCGAGTTGCTTGCGGCGCTGGGAGAAACCGAGCTTTACCAGCATGTTGAAGCGGCCCCCGTCGCAGGCGGGGAGCTCGCCGGGCGCGCGCGGGGTCAGCAGCACCACGGAAGAGTCGATGGTGGGCACCGGGAGGAAAACCTGGGGGGGGAGGGTGCGCAGAAGCTGGACCTTCCAGCGGCGGCCGATGAGGGCGGTGGGGCCGCCAAACTCCTTGGTGCCGGGTTGCGCTGCGATGCGTTCGGCCAGTTCGCGCTGCAGGGTGTAGAGCTGCAGCCTCGCGGGCACCGCGTCGGCGGTGAAGTTGAAGAGGATCTGGCTGGAGACGTAGTAGGGAAGGTTGCCAAACACCACCAGCGGCCCCCCCGCCAGCAGGTTGCGTGTGTCGAAGCGGCAGGCATCACCATGGACAACCTCAAGGCCCGGATAACGCTCCCCGAGAAAACCGATGAGGCGGTCGTCCTTTTCCAGCAGGATGCCGTTGGGAGAGCGCTTTTGCGCGTGCTCGGTCAGGGCACCCAAGCCGGGACCGATCTCCAGCCAGCGGTCTCCGGGGCTGAGTTGGAGTTGGGCGGTGATCCAGTCGGCCAGATTCCTGTCGTGGAGGAAATTCTGCCCTAGGCTGCGGGTGGGCGTGGTGCCGAGGGAGGAGAGGGTGGACTGCAGTTCGGAAAGTTTCACTAAGGCGTGGGGCTAAAGAATCCAGAGAAGAAGCGCCCCTGCAAGGATGCGGTACACCCCGAACGCAGCAAAGGAATGGGTCTGCACGAAGCGCAGGAGCCATTTGACTGTCAGGAAGGAAACGAGCCCTGCGACCACAGTGGCGAGGCCAAGCATCGTCCAGTCTTCCTGCGTTCCGTGTTTGAGTGCCTTGAAGACCTTCAGTCCGCTGGCCGCCAGCAAGGTGGGGATTCCTACCAGAAACGAAAACTCCGTAGAGGTGACCCGGTTGGTGCCCGAGAGCATCGAGGCAAGGATTGTGGTGCCCGAGCGGGAGGAACCGGGGAAAACGGCGGCAACCAGTTGGGCGACGCCCACGCCGGCGGCCATTGGCAACGAGTGGCTCGAAGGCAGGCTCCTGTGTTTGAGCAGGCGCTCGACCAGCAGAAAGGCCACGCCGCCCACGATCAGCGCCCAGGCCACTGGCACGGGTGATTCGGGCAGTCGGAAATGCAATTTGTCCAAAAGCACTCCGCCCACCGCGGTGATGCCAAATGAGAGGGCGATCAGCGAAAGTAGCCGACGGCTTGCAGCCTCACGCCAGCGGCAAAGCTGTGCAAGGCGCTCCTTAAAAAGGGGCAGAACGGCCAAAACGGCGCCCGACTGGATCACCACGTTGAAAAGATCGCTTTGGCGTGGAAGCCAGTGTTCCGCGATGAGCAGATGCCCCGTAGAGGAGACCGGAAGAAACTCGGTCAGGCCTTCCAGCGAGCCGAGCAGGACAGCCGTGAGCCAAGTGGGCAGATCCAGCATATTCAGGGAAGCAACGTCACCGGGCTCCCGGGGACCAAGACATCAGCGGGAGGGACCGCCTTAGATGGCTGCCGCACCGCGCTCTTCGGTCCGGATGCGGATGGCCTCTTCGATCGGAAGCACAAACACCTTGCCGTCTCCGATCTTGCCGGTCCGTGCCGCCTTAATGATCGCATTGACCGCGGTCTGGACGTTTGCATCATCCAACACGATCTCAAACTTCACTTTGGGCAGGAAATCCACGGTGTACTCGCTGCCCCGGTAGATCTCCGTGTGGCCTTTCTGGCGGCCGAAGCCCTTGACTTCCGTCACGGTCATCCCCTCGATGCCCGCTTCAAGAAGGGCATCCTTCACGTCTTCCATTTTGAAGGGCTTGATAATCGCTTCGACCTTTTTCATCTGACCGTTTCCTAACTGTTGTCGGGTTGTTGCGCAAGCCTGCTTAGGGCTGCATGACATGCGGCAGGAAAGCGGGATTGTTCCGCAGGAGTCCCGCTCCTGTCTGTCAGGACGTGGTTTTTCTCTCCCGGCCTCCGCCAAATCGAAACGGGCAGCGCGGCTTTTTGCCGTAGTTCGCCCGAATCAGGATGGGAGGGCAGGCCCCGGGGGTGAGTGTTCTGGAAGTGGGTGTGAGGGAGGATGATCTCATGCAAAAAGGTGCTGTTTAGGGTTGAGGCCCGGGAGAGGGTTTTGCGCGGGGCCTGAGCCCTGACAGATGCGGTCCGAGATGCGGTCCGGATCACACTTGGGCCGAAGTCCAAGTGCGCGCTGATTGGTAAAAAGTGGGGTACTCCGATTGTGTGCAACGGCGGGGTTACCATCGCCAAGGAGTTTGAGTTGAGGGATCCGACCGAACAGCTCGGCGCTCAAATGATGCGGCAGGCGGCGGAGAAAACCCGCGACGCCGGCGGAGATGGCACCCCCACTGCGACGCTTGTTCAGAAAACCCGCCGAATTGCCGCAGCCGAGGCCGGGCAATCGCGCCCGGAACATCCGGCAGCCATTGCTGTCCCTCCGGACGCAAACCGCGTCTCCAGCCGTAGTGTCCACATTGGCGGACGTCTGCTCCAATGAGTCGAAATCCAGCAACCCTTGGGAAGCGTCTGCTTCCGGCGCGGACCTCCACCATTGAATGCGCACAAAAAGCACGCCGTCGCGCCTGCCCATGACCATGCGCAGACGGTGGCCCCTGAAGTCTGTCTCGTGCTCGCCCCCCTCTCCCAGCCACTGGTAGAAGCGCACGGACTCGCTCCGCCTAAAGAAGGGCGCCTCAAAAAACTCCCGCAGTTCGCTGAGCCCGAAATCATCGTTGGTCCACCAGTCCAGCGTGACCCCGGGAGCCCCCCTTGCCCCCCCCGAAAGGACGCAGCGCCGCCAGGACTTGCCCCATACAAAAGCTAGCAACCGCTCGAAACGCAGCCTTTGGGGGCCATCGATGACGGGGGTTTCCCCCAGCGCCTCGGCAAAGTAGGTGGCAACCTCCTCCAGCGTGGGCAGGGTCACAAAGAAAAGTAGCAGGGGGGAAAGATACGCCGGGGGTGGAAAAGCCTCCTCCGATGGGGCGCCTGGATCCGCCACCTCCGCGGGCCGCAACGCGCCGGCCCCCCGCTCTGGAGGAAGCCTGCACCAGAGCTCTTTGGGGCCCTGCCAGATGCTGCCCGGCTTCGGCCGTTTCAGAGCGAGGCCGCCGCTGCTACACCCCCCATCGCCTCGATCCCCTTCCGATAGGACCTCCATAGTCGCCGCGCGCCTTGGCTCTGAAGCCTCCGCCGGGTGCAGCAGGTACAGCAGCAGGCACCCTAGAAACGCCATTCGGTGCGCAGGCCGTCCCCCCCGTTCGCGGGTGCGGATAGCTCCGCCACGCAGGCAACTTCCGCGCGCCTCCCCGTGGAGCCTGTTTCCCTCGGTCCGGTCCGGCCCGCCGGCGGCCCAGGGTGCCGCCCTCTCCTGCTCTTTGCTTGGTTCCATTGGTTCCTCCTGTGCACTGGCTACGGAGTTGGACCGGCTGGGGATTTAAAAACCTGCGGCTAACCTGCGTTTGGCCAACCGAGTGCGTGCCTTTGAACGCCCGGAGGTCTGCCTTGAGCGGCGCGTAGCGTGTGACGGGAGGCCTGGGGCGGACTGCTTTGAGCGTTCTCCTTGAAATGGCGCGGGGCGCCGTGGACGGCGGTGTTCGCAGCGCGACTGCGTTTGGGTCAGGGTAAACCGGCGGCCGCAGGTACGGGGGGAGAACCCTTTTTCTGGGTTCCGCTCCGGGTTGTGTTAGGAAGTTGCCGAGGGCCCGCGGCGGACTACGCCACAGAATGCCCCTCGGCGCGCCTTCCCCCTTTTTTCTCCCCCCTCCGACACGCATGGACCAGCCTCTCTTGAAAACCCCCAGCCGTCAGGGCGTGCCTACGCGAGTGAGGTGGAGCATCCTCGCAATGCTTTTTGCCGCGACGACTCTCAACTACGCCGACCGCGCCACGATCGCCATCGCGGGGCCTGAAATTTCCAAGGCGCTTTCCTTGACGCCGGTCCAGATGGGGTTTGTTTTTTCTGCCTTTGCCTGGTCCTACGTCGTGGCGCAGTTGCCTTGCGGTTGGCTGCTGGACCGATTCGGTTCCAGAAGGGTCTACTTTTTTAGCATCCTGCTTTGGTCGCTTTTCACCATGCTCTGCGGCGTCGCCGGTTTCCTCTCCGGTGCGGCAGCCCTGACGACCCTCTTCAGCCTACGCCTGCTGGTGGGAGCGGCCGAGGCGCCTGCGTTTCCCGCCAACAGTCGGATCACCTCCTCCTGGTTTCCGACCACGGAGCGTGGGACGGCGGCCGCCATTTTTAATTCCGCCCAGTACTTTGCCACGGTGCTTTTCGGGCCCTTCATGGCTTGGCTTGTCCACCGCTTTGGCTGGCAGAGTGTTTTTTATGTGATGGGGGTCCTGGGCGTGTGCATGTCCTGGCTTTGGTTGCGCCGGATCCACGGTCCGTTGGCCCATCCCGCAGTGAACGCGGCGGAACTGGCGCATATCGAGGCGGGGGGCGCATTGGTGCAGATTGAAGGCGGTGGCTCCTCGCCGGCCGGGCGGTCGGCCGCGACTTGGAGCACGATCCGCCAGTTGCTGGGGAGCCGGATGCTGCTGGGAATCTATGTGGCACAGTACGGCATCACCGCGCTTACCTACTTCTTCCTTACCTGGTTTCCTGTGTACCTGGTCAAAGAACGGCACATGAGCATTTTGAGCGCCGGCTTTGTGTCGGTGCTGCCGGCGGTTGCAGGGTTTGTGGGCGGGGTTCTGGGGGGGATGATTTCCGATCGGATGATTAAGGCCGGTTGGTCCCAGTCGGTGGCGCGCAAGACGCCGATTGTGGGGGGAATGCTCGCGGCCACGTCCATGGTCATTTGCAACTACGCGTCAACCGACTGGGTGGTGGTCGGGGTCATGTCGCTGGCGTTCTTTGGCAAGGGGGTGGGGGCCCTTGGCTGGGCGGTGGTAGCCGACACCTCGCCGCCGGAGGCCGGTGGACTCAGCGGGGCACTGTTTAACACCTTCGGCAACATCGCGGGCATCACGACCCCGATTGTCATCGGCTACATTATCCAGTCGACGGGCTCGTTCGCCAATGCGCTGGTATTCATCGGAGCCAACGCCCTGATGACGATTGTCTGCTACCTTTTTGTGGTGGGCGAAATCAAACGCTTCAAACTTCAGCAGCCGGCCTGAGGGAAGGCTGCGCTTGCCCTGTCCCCGGCCCCGGTGCCGACCTCCCTTTATCTGTTTATGAGCCCACCCTCCGACCCCGGCCCCTTGTCCCGCTACATCCAGGTGCACGGCAACGACAACGTCGCCATCGTGGTAAACGACGGCGGCCTGCCCGCGGGCGCGCAGTTTCCCTGCGGATTGACCCTGCAGACCCGCGTGCCGCAGGGGCACAAGGTCTCCCTTGCAGCGATTGCCGGGGGCGCGCCCGTTGTTCGTTACAATGTCACGATCGGCATTGCCGCCCGGGACATTCCGCTGGGGGTCTGGGTGGAGGAGGAGATGCTTGTCATGCCCGAGGCGTGCAGCCTCCAAGACCTGCCGGTTTCTACCCGGGTGCAACCGGCGGAAGCGCCTCTGTATGGGTACACCTTCGAGGGGTACCGAAACGCCGACGGTTCGGTTGGAACGCGGAACATTCTGGCGATTACCACCTCGGTGCAGTGTGTTTCGGGGGTGGTGGAGTACGCGGTGGAGCGGATCCGGCGCGAGTTGCTGCCGCGCTACCCGCGGGTCGACGGGGTGCTCGGACTGGAGCATACCTACGGCTGCGGTGTGGCTATCGAGGCGCCCGACGCGGCCATTCCGATCCGGACTTTGCGCAACATCAGCCTCAACCCGAACTTCGGCGGGCAGGTCATGGTGGTGGGGTTGGGCTGCGAGAAGCTGCCGCCAAGTCGGTTGTTTCCCCAAGGCACGGTGCCCGGGTGCGCCGGCATGCCCGGCACGGTGCTGCTGCAAAGCGAGGCGCATGTCGGGTTTGAGTCGATGGTGCGCTCGATTGTCGAGATGGCAGTTCCGCGATTGGAGGCGCTCAACGCGCGCCAGCGGGAGACCTGCAGCGCGGCGGAATTGGTCGTGGGCGTGCAGTGCGGGGGAAGCGATGCATTTTCGGGTGTCACGGCCAATCCTGCGGTGGGTTATGCCGTGGATTTGCTGGTGCGGGCTGGGGCGACTGTCCTGTTTTCGGAAAACACGGAGGTGCGCGACGGCGTGGCGCAGCTCACGGCCCGAGCCGCCACTCCGGAGGTCGCCGCGCATCTGCTACGGGAGCTTTCCTGGTACGACCGGTATCTGGAGCGGGGCGGCGCGGATCGGAGCGCGAACACGACGCCCGGCAACAAAATGGGGGGACTGGCCAACATCGTGGAAAAGGCGATGGGCTCCATTGTAAAGTCCGGTGGCGGCCCGATTCACGGGGTGCTGGCCCCGGGCGAGCGGGCCGGCCGCAAAGGGCTGCTGTTTGCCTCGACCCCGGCGAGTGATTTTATTTGCGGCACGCTGCAAATGGCGGCTGGCATGAATCTGCACGTTTTCACAACGGGCCGGGGGACGCCCTACGGTCTGGCGGCGGTGCCCGTGGTCAAGGTGGCCACGCGCACCGAACTGGCGGATCGCTGGCACGACCTGATGGATCTCAATGCGGGGCGGATTGCCACGGGTGAGGCGACCATCGAGTCGGTCGGGTGGGAGTTGTTTGCGCTGTTGCTGGAGGTGGCCGGCGGGCGGCGGACCTGGGCGGAGCACTGGGGGCTTCACAATGCGCTGGCGCTTTTTAATCCGGGGCCGGTGACCTAGGGGTGGGCTGGGGCTTTTCCCGGGCCGGCCGGGCAAAGCCCCTAAAAAATTTCGAAAGCCGCCTTGGATTGTGCTCTCCCCTCTGGGAGCCTTCCGCAAGGATGTCCGAACCCCAATCAACCCGCGAACCCTACCTTTCGGACCCCTCCAGTCGCGCCACGCCCAACCGGTTGCAGCGTTTCCTCTACTGGCTGGCGGGGGCAGACTGGGCGACTTTGCAGCTTTGTCCGGCGGGGGAGCGGGAGCGGGTGGCGGTTCTCGGCTCGACCATTCTAGTGCCCACCGTGATGGCCTTCCTTGGGATGTTTTTCTTTGCCAGAAGCCGTTCGGCGGATCCTTCGTTTTTTGCCACGCTCGCCGTTTCGTTGCTCTGGGCGTTTGTGATTCTCAACACGGACCGGACGCTCATCGCGCTATACCGTCCCTTCCAACCCTTCTGGCGCCGAGCGGTTCAGGTGGCGTTCCGGTTGGGACTCGCGGGGGTGGTGAGCCTGGTGATTTCTTTTCCTTTCTGCCTGGACCAGTACCGGCCGGCGATCCGGTACCGTTTCCAGACAGAATTGCAGGGGACGCTCAACCAGCTGCGGCAGACCGAGGCGGCTGGCAGCAAGGTGTTGAGGGAGCAGTTGGACGGGATTCGCGAAGGTTCGGAGTCGGAGCGGCGTAAGCTGGAGGCCGACTACACCAAGCTGCGGGACGGCCTGGTGGCGCAGCTCGAGCCGCTGGAGCGCGCGCAGCTCAATCCCGAGCTGTATGCGGATGAGAAAATGGAGGGCGAACGCCGGAGGGTGACCTCCGAGGATTTTGTCGCGCCCGCCTCCGGGACGACGCTGAACGTGATTGCACGCAACGACGCGCTCAAGGAGGCGGTGGAGCGGGTGTCAAAGCAGGTGGAGGAACAGCAAGCGATGCACCGGCGGCTGGTCGAGGCGATCGCCCGGGAGGAGCTTGGGTTGCCCAACGAGTTTTATCCCGAGCCAAAAAAGCCCGGCGAAGGACCGCGGTTGAAGGACATGCGGATCAGGGACGCGAAGGTCGCCTCCGACGTGCGCCGGCTCGAGCTCGCGCTCAACGCCACGGTGGCTGATCTGGCCGCGGGCGAGGAGGCGGTGGCAAAGGCGCACCTCACCGACCGGAACGCCTACCTGGACAGCCTCAATACAAAGCGGGACTCCTTTGTGGAGGAGGCCCGGGAGCGGGACAAGATCCGGAGGGACCGCCTTAGCCAGTTGAACACCCAGCTTGCCGACGCCGCGGCGGAGCACGCTCAGACGATGCGGAAGTTTCAGGCCCACACCCTGGCGCAGGAGGAGGACCACGCCCGTGCCAAGCAGCGCCACGACGACACCCATCTGCCGCCTATCGTCCGGGTGGAAGAGAAAATCAGTGGCATCTTTGATCCGATGGAGGAGACGATCGGTCTGTACAAAGTGATTTTTCTGCCCCCGCCCGACATGCCCGAGGATGCCAAACTCCAGTACCGCTGGGCGGCTGGGATGTTCCAGTTTCTGGTGGTTTTCGGCACGCTGTTTCTGCTGGACCTGATTCCCATCGTGGTGAAGTTGCTCTCCCGCGCGGGCCCCTACGACGTGCTGGTGGAGCACTCGGAGTTCATCGCCAACCTCAACTGGATCACTTTCCGGGAGCATTTTGAAAAGCACGGCAGCAACTGGCCCGGCCCGGCCCCCGTTGATCCGGCTTCCGGCAGCAGTTTGCTGCGGCCGTACTACGCGCCCGCACCGCCTGCGACTCCGGCGGAGGCCGCCGTTTCCTCGCAGTCTGACCCGGGTGGCTTGGCTCAGGAATCGCCCTCCGGCGCCGGTGCTTTGCCTTAGTCCCTTTGCATGTCCCGCAGCGCGGGGAAATCGAGTCGCCACTGCTGCGCGACCTCCGCATCGATGCGCGCGGTGAGTACCTGTTCGCCCTCTCCGGCGTCCGCGATGATGTGGCCGTGCGGACTGACCACCACGCTGCGGCCGTTGTGGAGGAAGTTCGGATCCGCGCCGGTGCGGTTGACGCCGATGACAAAGGCGAGATTCTCGATCGCCCTTGCCTGCAGGAGGGTCAGCCAGTGGTGGTGGCGCTTCACCGGCCAGCTCGCGATCACCACCATCAGGTCGGCGCCCATTTTAACCGCGGTGCGAAAGTGCTCGGGAAAACGCAGGTCGTAGCAGACGAAGGGGGCCACGGTGAACCGGTCCAGAGCAAACGTGCACACGCGGCTGCCCGGGTCATGGCAATCGCCCTCGGCACCCAGCAGGAACGGCTGGATTTTGGAGTAGCGTGCCGTTTCGTTTCCTTCGGCGTCAAACGTGACGCTTTGGTTGAAACCCTTTCCGCCAGGGGCGGGGGACACGACGCCGCCCATGACGGTGCTCTTGTGTTCGAGCGCCAGTGCGCGCAGGAAGGACTCGTCCTCCCGTGCTGCCGTCTGGCAGGTGACCGAAAGGTTGGTGCTGAAACCGGTGGCGAACATTTCCGGCAGCACGATGAGGGAGTCCCTGCCCGGCTTGGCCTCGGCCAAAAGGCGGCGCGCGCGCTCGTGGGAGGCGGCCCGGTTTTCCCAGACGGAATCAAGCTGGCAGAGGTGGACTTCCATGGAAGGGAGTGTGGCGGGCCGCCTGGTGAGTGCAAATTCAGATTCGGCGTGGCGGCCGGAGGCTCCGCAAGGGCACCCCCTATAACAGGGCGGTCACCTCAAGGTTCAGCGATGTGGCGTTCCGTCCGTGGACGCGCCGGGGCGCGTCAACTCCACGTGTACGGAGCCTGAGTGCAATGCGGCTCCGCCCGCGGTGTCGGTTTGGGCGAAGATTTCCAGCGGGAGGTTGAAGGGACCCGCGCCCTCGGCGAGGTGGATGCGGAGGGTCGCCTCGTTTTGATCGCCCGCAACGGCCAGCGCCTCGGCGTGGACCCCCATGATGTGGGGCCGGGTTTTCAGGGAGATGCGCACCGGCACTCCCTTGAGGGAATCGTGCCTCCTAATCTGCACCGGCACCGCCACGTCCCCGGAGACCGCCGGCAGGGAGCTGTTAGCGGTGCTGAGGCTCAGGAGGCTGCTGGTGACCACGGAGATGATCTGTTCGTCGGGGGCCGAGGAGGTGTAGGTGAGGGTGTGTGTGCTACCGTCGAAATCCCGGAAGGTGCCGGAAACCATGATTTGGGCGCGGCTGGTCCAGCCCAGTTGCACCTCGGTTGGGTACCGGACGGTGAAGTCAAAGGAGGAGGCTTCGGGTGCGATGGAGCGGGGCTCGGCTTGAACGCGCTGGAGGCACCGGATTTGTTTGTCTGAGAGCGCCACGGTCAGCGGGCCGCTGAAGCCGCCGCGTTCCAGTCTGTAGCTGCGCGTCAGGGTGGTGCCCGCCGGTTGGTCGTTGTTGACCAGATAGTCACCGAAAAACTGGAAGGGAACCTTCGGAACAACGGCCAGAAGGACCTTGTCCTCCTGCGCCTTCTGCACCGCGAAGGGGGCGCTTGGAACCGTCGCGGTGCGGACCAGCGCTGCGGGGCCCTCTCCCAAGGATCCCTTGATTTTGAGATAGTGTGCGGAGAGCGGAGTTTTGGGAGGAATGCTGAAGCGCAGCTCCGCGGTCTTGGTTTTTGCTGGGATGGTTTTGGGCTCGAAGTCCGACCCTTCCGGGAGGCCTTCAATCTCCAAGGCGATGGGCCCCGACACCCCCAAGGCTGAGACCACCTCCAGCTTTAGGCCGGGAGGCTTTGCGGCCGGCTTTGCCGCGGGCTCCGCTGCCGTGGCTCCGGGTTCTTCGCTGCGGATGGCGTTGTAGAAATCGGCCGCCAGTCTGAGCTGGAAGTCGGCTGGGCCGCCGACGGTCGCCCGGAGCCTGTACCCGAAGGCCGGCCCGGAGCGGCGTGCAAAACGGTCCTGAATCCGGACCACATACTCGCCGGTCTTTGGCACGGCGAAGGACAGCGCGGAGTCTGGGGAGCCCTCGGAGGCGTCGTCGTTTTTGGCAACCTCCCGGCCCTCGGCGTCCAACAGGGTGAGCACGGAGTCGAGGCGGCTGCCCAGCACCGCCGCGAGCACCTCGAGCTGGAGGGAGGCGCCGGCCTCCAGTTGGAGTCGCCAGTCATGGGTTTCTGCGGGGGCGGAAATACAGCCGT
>JBIKSY010000180.1:0-8208 GCA_044348365.1 Chthoniobacteraceae bacterium | reverse complement strand
GCTTGAGGTGCGCTATTGCAAGGGGGTGGAACTGCCGGGGCTCGGGCTGTGGCTGGATCCCGGAAAGCGGCAGGCGCTTGCCTTTGTCTCGCACGCACACAGCGACCATCTGGGGGCCCACGCCGAAGTGCTCCTGACGGAGGCAACTGCGGTGCTGATGCGGGCGCGCATTGGCGGCCGCCGCACCGAGCGGACGGTGGCCTTGGGCGCCGCCACAGAGGTAAACGGCGCCGTGGCGCGGCTTTTGCCGGCGGGTCACATCACCGGGTCGGCGCAGCTGCATTTGGAGACGGAGGCCGGCTCGCTTCTGTACACGGGGGATTTTAAACTGCGCGCCAGCCGGAGCGCCGAGCCGTGCCAGTGGCGGCAGGCGGACACGCTGGTAATGGAGACGACCTTCGGACTGCCCAAATACAGGCTGCCCCCCACGCGGCAGGTCGAGGAGGAGGTGGTGCAGTTCTGCCGGGAAAGTCTGGAGGCAGGCGTCACTCCGGTCCTGCTCGCCTACTCTCTGGGCAAGGCCCAGGAGGCGGTGTGGATGCTTCTGGAAAACGGGCTCGTCCCGATGCTTCATCCCGCCACATTCAAAATGACGGAGCTTTGCAGCTCCCTGCTCCCGGGGTTTCCGGAGGGGTATCTCGCCTGGGATGCCGCTCGGACCGCGGGGCGGGTCCTTTTTCTGCCGCCGGGCCGGGCTGCGCGTGCTCTGTTGGCCAAGGTCGGGCCTTCGCGCACCGCAGTCCTCACGGGCTGGGCGCTGGATCCGGCAGCCCGGTTTCGTTACGGGTGTGACGCCGCTTTTGCCTGGAGCGACCACGCCGATTATCCGGACCTGCTGCGTTATGTGGAGTTGGTTCAGCCCAAGCGGGTTTTGACGTTGCACGGGTTTGCCGCGGCCTTTGCCGCCGACCTGCGGGCGCGGGGTGTCGAGGCCTGGGCGCTTTCCCAAGAAAACCAGTTGGAACTCCCGTTTTAGCGACCGCCGGGCGCCGCCGGTTTATCTGCCGCCCGCCTCCGGGTTTGGCTCCAACCCGCCCTGGCCCAGTTTGCGGTGGAAGAGTTCCGTGGCGAGGGCGAGGGTCTGGTGGGCTAGTACCGGGTTGTAGCGCGGTCCCTCGTCTCTGAGGAAGGCGTGGGCGGCATTAAACTCGAGCCACTGGTAATTTGTGCCCGCCAGTTCGAGCGCCGCGTGGATCTGTTGCCGTCCTTCAAAAGGAACATGTGGGTCTTGTCTGCCCCAAATCATGAGAATTTCGCCGTGGATGGCTCTTTGTTTTGCGCGCTCAAGGGAGTCATCCGCCATCCCGAGGCCCAGGCCGCGGGGGTGGGTTTCGAGCTTGTGAATGTCGGTTGCGTAAAAGCTAACTCCGGCCAGGATTTCAGGCTGGAAGCAGGCGCGGAAGTTTAAGTGACCCCCGATGCAAATTCCAAGGGAACCGAGTTTCCCTGTGCAAAGCGGGTGTTGCTGCAGGTAGGCGATGACCGCCGCGGTGTCGGAGTCGTAGGCGGAGTGGGCCTTTTGGGACTTGCACCAGTTTCCCCGGTCCGTCCCCTCTGCGTTGTAGGCGAGGACTTTTCCGAGCGGCTCAAATTCGTGGAAGATCTCCGGAACGGCGACCAGAAACCCCTGGGAGGCCAGAAAGGCCGCAGTCCGGCGGACGGGTCCAGTGACCTGAAAGATTTCTGAAAAGAGCAGAATGCCGGGATAGCATCCCGCGGCGGAGGGCCGAAAAAGGTGAGTGCGCATGAGGCCGCTTGGGGTCTCAATGTCGCTGGATTCATGGTCAAGAAGGGTCATGGCGTAGTGTTTAACACGGCTGGCTTGCCGATGGAAACCGGGGGTGCGAGGCGGGGACTAAAGTGGTACGCGGGCGTGGCATTCGGGGTGCTATGTAGGGGAGCGTAAAGATGTAGCAGCGTATGCAAACCACAGCCTCGCAGGATAAACTTTCCGCCTCCAAATCTGGTGCCGGTTTGTCTGCCTCCCCCCCAACGCCGTCCTCTACCCCAACCCCGGCCTCAGGCGGTGAACTTTCCCCCCTCCATCTCACGCCGGTGAAGGTGGAGCGGAAGTTTCTGGTGGGCGAACTTCCAAAGGTTCTGAACCTAAACGAGGGGCGGCAGGTTTCCCAAGGCTATCTGGCCGTCGAGAGCGGAGGTGCGGAGGTGCGGATTTTGCGGACCGAAAACAAGGGGACGCTCTGTGTCAAAACCGGTTCCGGCCAGAATCAGGCCGAAACGGAAGTGCCCTTGACGGCGGAGCAACTTTCCGCGCTCTGGCCGCTGACCGAAGGCCGGCGCATGAGCAAGGTCAGCTTCACGGTCGACATTGGGGAAACCCCCGTATCCCTCGACATGTACGAGGGGCAGCTCAGTTGGTTGCGCATCGCGGAAGCCGAGTTTAAGAGCCACCAGTCAGCTGACAACTTTTCACCGCCGCCTTGGTTCCACAGGGAAGTTACCGACATTCACGCCTATCGGCAGAGCAATTTGGCCCGCGAGTAAACGCAGGACGGTGGCTTCCGGAGGAGGACATTCCCAGGTTTACCGCCGTTCCGGGTGGAAACGCCCTGCCCGCCTGGCTAACCGATCCCCACCCTGCCGTTGAATCTCCCTAGCGGCGCGCGATACAGTCGCGCGTATAGACTTGCAGCGAAAGCGTTGACTGCGAATATAGGGCGCCTAGTTCCGAGTCCTTGGTAATCCAAACTTCGTCCCCGTCGGGCAGGGCACTGCTGTAGTGCCACTGGTGACCTTGGCTGTTGGCGATCAAAAAAGAGTCGATCTCTTCCTTGCTGATCGGCAGGGCAAGCGTCGGTCTCTCGGGGTCCGTCTTCTGCAGCCAGATGCTCTCGGCCTTGCCCCCTGAGAAGGTCACATAGATCTTCATCTGCCCTTTGATAAAAAGGGTTCCTTTTTCCAAAAACTTCACCGGTTTGCCGTACCGGGCGGCGCATTGTTTCTCCGTTTCACCGATTCTGGCCAGGCCGCTGGAGGCGGAGAGGGCGAGAAACAGGAGGGCGATGAAGGCGCGTGGATTGTACATCTAACCAAGGTTGTCGTCTGAAACCTCCACCGTCATTAGTAAAAAGTTAAACTTTCTGAACGCTTGCCGTTTCTGTAATAAGGCGGGGCCCTTGGTCGCGCTTTCCCCCTGCTGGGGACCCGCCCTCAAACTGTGGCGGCCGGTTGCATCCTGCTGCATCCGGTTTCAGGACGCTTCCGCCCCGCTCCATCCGGCCGTCTACTTTTTCGGCGGCCCATCTTCCGGCGGCTCCGGAGGCAGGCTCGAGGTGGTGCGCATGTACCGGAGGGCTTCCTCCCGCGCCACTTTGCCGGCCACCACCAATTCCTGCAGGGAATGGTCCATGGTCACCATACCCTCGCGCCCGCCGATCTCCATGGCACTGAGCAGTTGGTGGGTTTTGCCTTCCCGGATGAGCGTCCGCACGGCGCTGGTTGCCATCAGAATCTCAAAGGCGGCAACGCGGCCCGGCCCCTGCTTTCCCACAAGCAGTCTTTGGGACACCACCGCCAGCAGGGAGGCGGCCAGTTGGGTGCGGACCTGTTCCTGCTGGTGCGCCGGAAAAACGTCGATGATGCGGTCGATCGCCTGGGGGGCGTCGTTGGTGTGGAGCGTGGCGAGGACCAGATGACCCGTTTCCGCTGCGGTGAGGGCTGCCTGGATGGTCTCCAAATCACGCATTTCTCCCACCAGTACGACGTCCGGATCCTGCCTGAGGATGTACTTCAGCGCAGAGGCGAAGCTTTTGGTGTCCGCGCCGACCTCCCGCTGTTCAATGTGGGCCAGTCGGTTTTGGTGGATGAATTCGATGGGGTCTTCCACCGTGATGATCCGGCAGCTCCGGTTGGAGTTGAGAATATCGACGAGCGTGGCGAGCGTGGTGCTTTTCCCGCTGCCCGTCGGGCCGGTGACCAGCACCAGCCCCTGCTGCTGTTCGGCAAGCCGGAGGACCGCCTCAGGCAGGCCCAGGCTCTCTCGCGCCGGCACCGCGCTGGGAATGACGCGCATGGCGACTGCAATCGTCCCCTTCTGGTAATGGGCGTTGACGCGGAAACGCACGTCCCCGGTCAGGGACACCGCGAAGTCCAGTTCCTTCTCGAGTTCGAACTGCTCCCTCTGGGCATGGCTCAGCAGCGTGAAAAGCAGTGTTCGCACGTCCCCGGCCGTCAGCGGTTTGGCCTCCAGCGGGCTCAGCTTGCCGTGAATCCGGAACACTGGCGCCGAGCCCACGGTGAGGTGGATGTCGCTTGCTCCGTGTCTGGTGGCAGAGTGGAGCAGGGAGCGCATCTCCAGCCCGCCCACGCTTGGAAGCGAGTCCGCCTCCGTCTGGAAGGTGGACGAACCCCGCTCCATGCCCTGCGCGTGCATCCGGAAATCCTCCGGGTTTGGAGCGTAGGCGATTCCCGTCTCGAGGCTGATTTCACCCTTCTTAAAAAGCAGGAAAAGGGCCTGGTTGAAGGAGCACATCGCCTCGCTGGAGCGCATGAGATCGTGAATCTCATTCTGTCGGCCCTCCCGCAGTAGCCGCTGGACCGCTGGCGTGTTGAAAAGCAACTCAACCGCCGCCACCCGGCCAGGGCGCCCGGCGCGGGGCACCAGCCTCTGGGCGACGACGCCCCTGAGGCAGACTGCAAGGTCCTCGGCGGCCGCCTGCCTCAACTGTTCCGGAAACAACCCCAGAAAGCGGTTGATCGCCTGAATCGCATCCGTCGTGTGGAGACTGGTCACCACCAGGTGCCCCGTCAGCGCCGCCGAGAGGGCGACCGCCGCGGTCTCCGCGTCGCGCATTTCGCCGATGAGGATGACGTCGGGGCTCTCCCGTAGCACATTGCGCAGGGCTGAGGGAAAGTCCCTGGTGTCGCTGCCGACCTCCCTCTGGGTCAGGCGCGAGCGAATGTCCTCATGCACAAACTCCACCGGATCCTCGATCGTGACGATATGCCGGGTGAAGTGCGTGTTAAGGTGGTTGACCATCGCCGCCAGCGTCGTGGACTTGCCCGACCCCGTGGCCCCCGTCACCAGAACCAGCCCGTTGCGTAGCTCCGAAAACGCCTGTACCTCGACTGGCAGTCCCAGTTCCTCAAAGCTCACCGCCCCCGGAGGCACCCGTCTGACCACAATCCCGGTGAGTCCGCGCTGGAGGTGGATGTTCAACCTGAAGCGGCCCACATTCTCCAGACTCAACCCCACGTTCATTTCCCCGGCGCGGTCAAACGCCTCGCGCTGGGCTGGCCGGAGGATAGCCTCCAAGACCGCCTCCACCATTTCTCGAGAGGCAAGCGTGTCGTCCGCGGGCCGCAGCGCCCCGTCGATCCGGTAGGCCGGGTGCTTGCCCTCGGTCACAAACAGGTCGGATGCACCGCGCTGCGTCATGCCGATGAGCAACTGTTCAAACTGGACGAAGTCGGGATTCATCGGCGGACGGAAACAGGGGGGCAGGGGGGCAGGGGGGCAGGGAGATGGAGGGGCGTTTAGGGCACCAGCTTAAACAGGTGGGTCTCGCCCCGGATGAACATGGCACCCTCCGCGGGGGCGGCGGAAGCCAGGGTGCGTTCCCCCAGTTCGTTGGTGGCCAGCAGTGCGAATTTTGGGTCAGCCTTCACCACGCTGGTGACGCCCGCTTCATTGAGAAAATATACGCGGTCTCCCGCTGCGACCGGCGAAGCTGAAAAGTTTCCCGCCAGCCGCTCGCTCCAGTGGACTTCCCCCGTGAGCGCATCCACGCAGGAGGCAATGCCCGCGTCGGACACGCAGAAGAGGTTGGCTCCCACCACCACCACCGAGGGCGTGTGCGGGGCCCCCTTTTTGAGGGTCCAGGCGACCGCGCTCGTCGAGGCGTCCCCGACCGCCCCCTCGGGCCGAATCGCGTAGAGCGCCGCGGAGTCAAACCCGGAGCTCAAATACAGGAGTCCGTGCGCGTACACCGGCCGCGGTACGACCGAGTAGCCCTCGCCGTAGGCCACCTTCCACAACTCCGCTCCGTCCGCCGGATTGTAGGCGGCGACAAAGCCGCTGTAGGGGCTGATCACCTGCTGAACACCGCCCACCTGGATCGCCGCGGGTGTGGAGAAGGAAAACTGTTTCTTGGCCGCAGTGTTGCGCGGCTTCTGCCAGCGCACTTCCCCGGTCCCTGCATCCAGCGCCGCGATGAAGGGGTCGTTTTGTCCGTCAGCACCAAAGATCAGAGAGTCGCCAAGGAGCAAGGGGGAGCCGCCCGTGCCGTGGACGGGCTTGTATTTGAGGGAGGTCTGCCGCCACAGGACCGTCCCCTGCAGGTCGAGTGCCGCAGTGCCCATATGTCCAAAATGCACGTACACCTTGCCTCCGGCGATGATCGGAGTCGGGCTTGCAGCCGTGTTTTTGCGGTGCATTGCGGAGGCGTCGCCGGGTTCAGGGCGGAAGACCTCCTTGTCCCAAAGCAGCGCGCCGGTGGACTGCTCCAGACAGAGGGTGTGGAGTCCCACCTCGCCCGCAGCGTCGCCCACGGCCGAGGTCAGGTAAATTTTACCGTCTGCGAGTACCGGGGAGGACCAGCCTTTGCCGGGAATTTCCACACTCCAGGCCACCCCCTTGGTTGCACCCCACTCCAGAGGCAGGTTTTTCGCAGAGGAAATGCCGTTTGCATCGGGCCCGCGAAACTGGGGCCAGTCCAGGGCGGCGTTCGCGCAGCACAGCGGGCTGAGGAGAAGGGCGGCGGCGAGGAGCCGGAATGAATGGGGGCGGTCCATCGAGCAAGCTTGTTGGCTTCGGCGACGGTGTCCAGCAGCGAGTTAGCAAAGGGAGGCGGCCAGCCGTTCCCCGGTGGCACGGCCAGTGGCGAGCGCGCAATTGAAGGAGGGATAGCCCGCGTGGTCGCCGCAGATCCAGACGCCCGCCGGTGGCGGCCTCCGCGGCGTGTTCGCGAAAGGAGGCAGCGCGCGCTCGATCTCGTAGGTGCGTAGCGGCCGCCAATCCGACACCGCCGACCCAAACCATTCCGCCAGTTCCGTGCGCACCCTTTTCTCAAAGGCCGCCGGCTCCAGCCCGTGCGCGCCATGCGAACTGACCGAAACCAGCGTCCGGCCAGGCGGCGCGTATTCGGGCGCGATGTCGGACGGGAAGCACACGTTGTGCACCAAGCTACCCGGGACCGAGTTGAGCCGGAGGTAGCCGTCCCCATGTCCCGGCGAAATCGGGGCGTCAAAATAGAGGCAGGTGGTCCTCTGCCACGCCACCGGGGCTGCCGCCCCCGGAAGAAGCATGTCTAGAACGTGCCCTTCGACGGCCAGTACCACCGCGGAGCCTTCAAGCGCCTCGCCGCTCTGCAGCCGGACGCCTCCCTGCTCGACACTGCGCACGGGCGTGTTGCGCCGGATACATTCTCCGGGTAGCCCGGCAGCCAGTTGTTCGGGCAGCGCCTGCATCCCGAGGGCGGGAAGCAGCGCCCGGCCCAACACAAACTGTTGGAAAACAAAACGGAAAAACCGGCTGTCTGCCGAAAGGCTGCGGTCCAGAAACACCCCACCAAAAAACGGGACGAAGAAACGCTCGATGACCCGCTGGCTCCAGCCCCCGGCGCGCAGGTATTCAAGGGTTGAGCTCCCCGGGCCTTGGAGCAAGGCACCGTCGCTCTGGGGCAGCAGCTCCAGCACGAGCCCGGCGATGCGCAGCTTGTCCGCAAAGGAGCCGATCGGCGAAAACAACGCCCCGGGCAGCGCGAGCGGATTCCGGAGCGGATTCGGCAGAAGGGTCTGGGTGCCGTCGGGCAGGCGAACCACCGCCCCCGAGCGGAAGGCGCGCGGTCGGAGGGGGTCGAGGCGGACCTGCCGGCGCACCTCGGGATAGGCGCTTAGCAGCACCTGGAAACCGCGGTCCAACCGGAAGCCGTCGGGGGTCAGGTCGGTGCGGATGCGCCCGCCGACGGCGTCGGCCGCCTCGAGGAGGAGGAACGGTTTTCCGGCGCGGTGAAGGGCGGAGGCGCAGGCCAGGCCCGCCATTCCCGCCCCGACGATGAGGACGGGAGGCATACGCCCCTTGTTGTGCGCGGGGGCGCGGCCGGGTGCAAGGCTGGGTGGCGAAGGAGCGAGATGTTTGCGGCATCTCTTGAAACCGGATCCAAAGGGCGGGATAGTAAGGCCCGTTCATTCGCCATGCTTACCATCCGCAATTTGAAAAAGTCCCACGGGGGAAACACCCTGTTTGAA
>JBIKSY010000033.1:0-25801 GCA_044348365.1 Chthoniobacteraceae bacterium | reverse complement strand
TCTCCGAAACCTGGGAAACTGGCAAAGCCTACCTCTCCCTCACCTAACCCAAAAAACCGAAAGCCACACACCCTGCCAACTTCAGAAAAATCACCAGCCACTTTTACAGAAAAGAATTTGCGCCGCCGTAGCGAGGAGCCAAAAGATATGGAAAAACCACCCGGCTGCGGGTGTGTTACTCCCCATAAGCGGCACCACCATAGACCATGGGGGGACGCTCCGCTCAGGCATTGAAAGATGCAACGACATGGGGAGCCTCGACTTCCTCCTCCAAGACGCGCAGTTCCCACGGATCTTCCGCAAAGAACAGGTAATCCCAAACACTGACGGCAGCAACTAATTGGGTGGATAACAGCACCAGAAGCAGCAGTATTTTCATGGTTTGCAAGTAGTTTGACCGCATTTAAGGGGGACCCACTCATGGCTCGCTGGCCCCGCTACAACTTGTTCGCTGCCGGTCTGAAAATCTCTCACAGGGTTCCATGAAAAAATTGGCGCCTCCCGGCAAACCCCCTCCAAATCACACCACAATCCGGGAAGCCCCCCCGGCGCCGCGCAACACGCGCACCTGCACCGGGATCGCATCCACCATTTCGCTCACATGCGAGATCACCCCGACCTTGCGCCCCTGAGACTCCAGATGACTCAGCGCATTCAAAGCGACCCGAAGCGTCTCGCTATCAAGGCTGCCAAATCCCTCGTCGATGAAAAGGGATTCAATCAGCAGCCGGCTCGAAGTCAGCGAAGCCAGCCCCAGGGCAAGCCCCAGCGAAACCAGAAAAGACTCCCCGCCCGAGAGCGAATGCACCGAGCGCTGCTGCCCGTCCATCTCCTGATCCGTTACCAGCAGGTTGAGCGAATCGCGCAACCGCTCAAGCCGGTAGCGCCCTGACAACAGCGTCAGCTGGGCGTTTGCATGCCTCAACAGGATTTCCAGCGTCCACTGCTGCGCGATGTTTCTGAACTTTGTACCGTCCGCCGAGCCGATCAGGGAGCTGAGCTTTTGCCAAGGATCCCACTGCTTTTGTGCGTCCTCAAGCGTCCGCAGAAGGTCACCCGTGCGCCGGTTTTTCTCGTCGTCGCCCAGCACCGCGGCGCGCTTTGCGTCTGCCGCCTCGCCGGCGGCCCGCACCTCGGCACGCAGACGAACCACTTCGGCAGTAACCGCCGCAAGATCCTCCTCGGTAGATTTTTCTGCAAGATGGTCTGCGCACTGCCTGCGCACCTCCGACTCCACACCCTGTGCCTCGGACAGCCGCTGCACCGCCTCGTCCAACCCCCGCTGCTCGCGTTCAAGCCACTGCGCGTCGCGTGCCAGCCAGCCATCCAAGTTGCTCCGGCCAATTTCAAGGCCCTCGCGTGCCCCGAAGGCGTCCAGCCACTCGTCGACCGCAGCACTGGCAGCGCGCAAACCGGCCGCAAGGGACGAAACCCGTTTTTCCGCATCCTCCAAAAGCCCGCGGTTGGTGCTCTGTTTGTCCTTGGCCGCGGCAGCTTCGCCAGCGGCACGCCTCTCTGCATCTCCGGCGGATTCAAGCTCTGCAGCCATTCCTGCCTCTGCGGCAGCCACCGGTCTGCCACCCAACAAAGCGGCCCGTGCCGCCTTTTTGCCCGCGTGGTTCGCCTGCGCGTTCTGGTGCTCCGCATTCCTCACGGCGAGGGCCGCGGAGGTGGCTTCCAAGGCGTTCTTTAGGGGAGGCAACTGGCTGAGCTTGGCAACCTCCGCCTGCCTCGCCGCCTCGCACTGTTGTGCGGCGTCGTTCCATTCCCTCGCTCCCTTCTCAAACCAGCCTGCAAACTCCAACGCCGTGGCTCCGTAGTCCCCCTCCTCGTACGCTCCTGTCTCCTCCCCGTTCAACTGGCATTGCCTCATGAGAGCGTTCAAAACGGGCGCTACCGCACCCATGGCAGCCGCATGCTCCTGTTCCAGAACGGAGAGCTCGGCCTGGGCGCTGTTGCATTCAGTTTCGGCGGCCAGATTTGCATTACGCGCTTCGACCTCCTCCGCCTCAGCTGCCTTGAGCACAGCCCCGTTGTGATCACAGGCGGCGCGGGCGCTCCTGAGGATTTTCTCCACCCGGATGCGCTCCAGATCCGTACGCTCCAGCGACTCCAAACGCTCCCGGTTCGCGGCCTCAGCCCGTTCCAACTCCGGCTGCCGCCGCGCTTCCGGCTTTCTCAGGATTGCCGCCGTCTCGCTCATTTCCGGCTTGTAGCCGGCAAGTTGCTGGAGCCGGACTTCCAGCCCGGCGAGGTCACGCCGTAGCATCTGCTGCTGCCTTTTTCTTTCCTCGATTCTCACATCCGCGCCGGTCCATTCCGCCTGCAGTTTGCGGTACGCCTCCTCCTTGCCAGCAACCTCGCGCCGCAGCACTTCCAGCACCGCGGCCTGAGGAGTGTTGCTGCCGCCTGCGTTCGGATGCTCGCGCGAACCGCACACGGGACAGGCCTCTCCCGAGACGAGGGCCTGTCTCAAGACAGCCGCGTGTTCGGACACGGCCGCCTCGCCGAGCCGGAGACTTTCCTGCGCCTGTGTGAACACCGCCAGGGCCGCGGGGATCTGTGTGGCGGACAACTCGTCCCGCCTGCTGTTTTCTTGCAGGAGCTGCGCCTCCAAAGTCCCGAGCGCTTCCGCACCTTTCGCCTGCTCCTCAAGCAGGCGCCCATGGGTTTCCAAATGCACGCGCAGTGCGTTCAATGCAGCCTGCAGTTCGATGGCCCTTCTGCGCTGCGACAGGAGATCCTCCGGGTGGAAGGCCTCCGCCTGTTCGGACGCGGCGCTCCACGCTGCCTCAGAGACGGCGAGCTTTTGACGGAGCGCAGGAAGGGTGCCCGAGATTCCCTCGAGTCGCCGGGCGGACTGCGTGACTCCAGCTACGGCAAGAGCGGCGCGCTTCTTGAGCTGGTCCCTTTTTGCGCGTGCCTTCTGTTCCGTCTTGAAACGCTCCATCCAACCTTCCACATCCGGAGCAAACGTCTCAAAACAAGCCACCTTTGAGAGCCTTTTTTGGTTTAGCTGCTTGTTTTTCTGCAGGTCGTTCAGCGTTGTGTTGAGCGCGGAAAGGTCCCGCTCCGCCGTTAAAAATGCCTCCTTCGCCCGGGCCTGCTCCGCGCTTGCAAGGGAAACCGCGGCTCCCAAGGGAAGCAACTCGCCGTCGAGCATCCGCGCCGCCGCAAGTTCCCCGGCAAGTGCACGCTGCCGCGCAGAGACCTCCTCAAGGAGCTTCGCGGCGGCCTGATGGCGCTGCTCGGATTCACGCGCCGCGAGGAGGAGCACGCCGTCACGCTCCCTCAGTTCAGCTTCACGTTTCAACGCGTCAGTCAGCACGGTTTGCGCCTGTTGTTCCGCGGCGCGCCGCGGACCGGCCTCGATTGCGGCCGTCCTCACCCGAAGCAACTCTCTTGCCCTGGGCTTGTCCGCTTCAACCCGCGTCTGCAAATCGCGCACGCGGCCGGTCGCCTCAGCCAGCTTCCTGCTGTGCTCGGCTTCGATGGCAAACCACTCCAGCTGCTTTTCGCGTCCGGCCAGCTGTTGCTCGACCAAGTGCCTGCAGTCGAGCGCCGCGCGGAGCGCCTCCTCCGCCTCCGCACGCGCCTCCGGGTCGAGGGGGCGGGACGCACCGATCTGGCTCTGCACCTGCTCAACCGCAGTCTCCTCCTTTTTGTGGCGTTGGTACACGGCGATGGAGATCCGCTCGAACCGCTCGGTACCCGTGAGCGCCTGCAGAATCTCGGCGCGGTCGGTATCCTTGGCCTTGAGGAAGGTGGCAAAATCCCCCTGGGCAAGCAGGACGGCCCTCCGAAACTGGTCAAAGGTGAGTCCCACCTTTGCGACAATGGCCTTTTGGACCTCTGTGGCTGTGCCGCTTACCGCCTCCTCCCGCGGTGTTCCGTGCGGGGCGTTCCCTTTGAAAAGGCTGTGCTGGGTTTTCTGAAGCACGCGCCCCGGCTTGGACTGCGCCCGCCGGACCAACCAGAATGCCGTGTAGGTCAGGCCGTCCACCCCGACAAAAGCCACCTCCGCATATCCCTCCCCGCAGCCCCTGCGCAGCAGGTTTCGGACATCGCGTTGCTGCACCTCTTTGCCGGCGTCATCCACCGGCGCCGCGCCTGCCACAAGAGCCATCCGCGGCGTCTCGTCATAAAGCGCGAGGCACAGGGCGTCCAGCAGCGTGCTCTTGCCGGAGCCCGTCGGCCCGCTGATTGAAAACAGACCCGCCTCCGCCAGGGGGGCCTTTGTAAAATCCACGGTGTGGTCTCCCGCGAGGGAGGCGATGTTCCGCAGCGCGATTCTAAGAATCTTCATTCATTGACCTCGGTTAAAATTTCACGGAACGCAGCCAACAATGCGGCCTCGGGCTCCCCCCCCTCGTGCCGCTCGCGGTACGCGGCCAGCAGCACCTCCAAAGGGTCCACCGAACGCAGATCCCCCAGACCGTCGCCCGGGCCGGCGTCCTGCCCGTCACCGGCCTTTTCCCTGGGTTCAAACTTCGTCGTAGCCAACCGCACCGGCCTGCCCTCCAGTGCCTGTTCAATGCGGTAGCGTCTCCTCGGCTCCGGTCCGTCATCGAGGTAGCGGACCTCCAAAAAGGGCTGGGCTTTCGGCTCCAATCCGGAGCCGTACTGAGCATTCCGCAGGACCTCTTCCAGCGCGTCCAACGGCACGGCACGCCCCTCGGGAAGGCTCAGCAACGGGACCGCACGCGGGATCTCCAGCGAACGCCTCGCCAGCAAGCCGGCCGGCCCGAACTCCAGCTCGCAGATCCGGTGGTGGTAAGTCCGCTCACTGAAGGACAGGGGAATAGGACTTCCCGAGTACTGCACCCTGCCCTCGTCAAAGCTCTGCGGTTTGTGCAGATGCCCGAGCGCCACGTAGCAAAGCTGCCGGGGAAACGTTTCCGCACTGAGCGACTCCAGCCCCCCGACCACGAGCCGCCGTTCGGAATCCCGCGACTCGGCCCCCTCCGTAAGGTGGCAGTGTCCCATCCCGATGAGCACCGCCCCGGGATGCAGCCCGTCTCGCAGCGCACAAGCATGCTCGGTGAGCCGCGCGTAAAAGGCTGCCATGCCCGCATTGTAAATGTCGGCTGCCCCCGGCGTCGGCGGCAGGTCGGCCAACCGCAAAAAGGGGACCGCTAGCACGATTGCAGCCACCTCCCCCGCCGAATTGTTGAGCGGCACCAGAAACTTCGGGTAGTCGATTTCAGCTCCCTCGGTGCGGCCGACCGTCCCCAACACGTGTACATTGATGCGCCTCAAAAGGGGGGCTGGCGCCTCGAGCCGCGCGGCGGCGTCGTGGTTTCCCGCCGTCACCACCATCTGCAGCTCGGGATGGATGTCGGCGGCCTGCTGCAAAAACGCGTAGTACATCTGCTGCGCCGACGCCGGAGGGTTGACCGAGTCAAACACATCTCCGGAGACGAGCAGCGCATCGGGCCGACGGGTGGCGATTTGGCGCAGGAGCCACTCTAGAAAACAGGCGTGTTCGTAGTCCCTCTCGTACTCGTGGAATGTCTGGCCGAGATGCCAGTCAGCAGTGTGGAAAACGCGCATAGGTGGTCCGGAATGTGTTTGGGCTTCCACATTGTTGCACACAGCCGACGGGGAAACCGCCCACTTTTAAGAAACCGAGGGTTGGGAAGTGGGTTGGCTCGCGGGCGGCATCCCTCTTGTCGCCAATCCTCTTGTCGAGGTGGGTCAGATGCCCTTTGCAGGACGGCCCAAGCCTCGGGAAAGCTGTGGATGGCCGTGGACCGTTTGGGAAGGGCCTGCAGTGGTGGCGACAGCGTGGCGGTTCAAAACTTCCAAAGGTCACGGTGGCGGGGGCCGAATTCCGTGAACTCCCCGGAAGCCTGCCTGCTGACGTAAAGGATGGCGCCGAAAATACTCAAGCAGGAGAGGGTGAAGACGGCGATGACCAGGGCCGCAGGCATGCCGTGGCCGGCGGCGACGGCGTCGAAAAAGGTGCTCCACGAGGAAATGGGCACCGGGGCATGCAGGAAGATTTTGGCAAGCCAGGCCCCCAGAATGAGCACGAAAAGGTAGACGTAATTGCGCTTGAGCCGGCGGCCGAGCGCCTCGACCTTGCTGATCTTAAAGGAGGGCAGCAGCAGGTCCTCGCACATGAGCCTCTGCCAGTCTCCCTGGAGCAGCTTCTTGTCCTGTAGCACCATGGGCACCAGAAAATGAGCTTCGAGCAGCCGGACCCTGGCGCGGAACGCGTCGTAAAAGCGGTACCTGCGGGATTCGATCCAGAGCAGCATCGTGACGACGGCGACATTGAAGAAGAAGATGCTGTGGGGTACGTCGCGCAGGGAGAAGGCGATCGTAAAAACCGTGGAGGTGACGGTGATGGCCCAGTTGGTGGTGGTGTCGAGGCGCACACGCCAGGCCATGATCCGGCCCAGTTCGCCCCTGTAAAAGTGGGACATGGCGCTGACGTAGCCAGGGTCGAAACGGTTGGCTGCAATGCCCGCCCCTTCCTGCTGGGGCGTGGCACCCGAGGAACCGGAGGCAGGGGCTCCACGGTACGGCCCTGCCTCGGTTTGAGGGCTAGGCTGCGGCGCCGGATCCGGCACCGGGCTGGGCTGTGGCGGTGCGTCCATTGGTGGCACGGCCCGGGTGGTGAATCAGGGGCGGGTGGACCCCTTTTTGAGGAGGGCCTCCCGGGCCATTTCGAGCTGGGCTCGCTCCTCGGAACTGAGGCTGCCGATGCCGCTGCGGCTGATCTTTTCAAGCAGCGGGTCGATCGAGGCGAGTGCGCTGGCGTCCTCGTCCAGGGAAACCTCCGGGTGCAGGCTCTTGCTCTGCGTCGCCGCGACCGGAACTGGCACGGCCTCGAGCACCCGCAGCTTCGGGCGGGCGTCGGGCAGCCTCAACCGGGGCAGTTCCCAGAGGCCCTGTTGCAGGCGGATGTAACCGAAGGCAAAAGTGGCTGCGGAAAGGGAGTGCAGCAACTGCCCCCAGGCGTGGGAGGCGGCGTAGGAAAGGACCTGGACGCTCAGAAAAATAAGGGCCGTCCACTTGGCCGACACCCCGAAGAGCAGGAGGACGTTCGGGGCCATGGTTGCAAAAGCCACAAACAGGGCGAAGTCCCCCGGCAAACCGATCCACTGCGTGGGCAGGAACGACCCTGCACCCACGCCAACCGCTGCCGGCAGCAGCACGATGCCGGCGCACAGTTTGAGAAAGGCCCGCCGTCCGAAGAAGGACTCCAGCTCGCGCCCGAACCACCAAAGCATCAGCAGTTCCAAGGCAAAGGAAATCGTGGGGGGATTCCACAGCACGTAGGAGAAGAGCCGCCATACCTCGCCCTGCTCCAGGATCGCACCCGAGGAAAAGCGCAACAGGCCGCTCAAATCGTAGTTGAGGGCGATCGCCACGGTGGTGAAGAGCATCGAGCCGATGCTGGCGGCCACCAAGGCCAGCGGCGCATGCACCGGATGGCCGGCAAACTCAAACCAGGCGCCCCGATCGTCACCGGAGTCCTCGGTACGCGCCAGACCCTTACCGTCCTTACCGTCCCGGTTTCGGTTCTTCCCGTTGCTGCCAGGTGGGGTTCCTCCGTTCATTCTTACTCCAAAGAGTAGCACACATCGAACCAACCGCACCTTGAAGGTTGAAAAATCCTTTCCCGTACCTCCGCCGGAAGGCTGCTTTTTTCCGGCCAAGGACGCATATTCCGCATGAAGCCCCAGCAAACGGCCCCCTCCCTGGGTTGTCTTCCGCCGTCCCCTCCTCTCCCTCCGCTTCCTCCCACCATGCTCTCGCGCCTTCAAAAAATCCTCGCCGCCCTCTTTCTCGCCACCTTTCCCGTCCTCCCAGGGGCGGCGGCGCCGCCCGAGGACTCCTATCTTTTCTACGGAAACTCGCTGGTTGAGCGCCTCATGGAGGAGGGCAGACTGGAGGCCTGTCTCCAACTGGCCCGGCCCCGCTCCGCCGTGCTGGTCCGCAGCCTCGCGTGGACCGGCGATGAGGTCGGCTACCGCCTCCGCCCGGAGGGCTACGCCGAGCACCTCAAAAGCCTCCTTGCAAAATGGCCGGCAAAAACGGTCGTCCTCGGCTTTGGCAACAACGAGTCCTTCGCCGGAGACGCCGGGCTGGCCCGGTTCAAAAAGGACTGGACCGTTTACCTGCGCGAAATCAGCAGGCTACATCCCGGCGCACGGCTTGTGCTGCTCTCGCCGGTTGCCGCCCAGTCTGCCGGTGCCTCGACTCTGGCGGAGCGAAACCGCGATCTACTGGCCTATTCCAATGTGATCGAAGAGGTTGCCGCCGCGCACGGCGCTCTGTTTGTGGACCTGCGTGAAGCAGCGGGGGACAGCGCCCGCGTGGTAGCCCGGGCCCTCCTCGGTGCCCCGGTGGTGGACGCGCTGGATCCCGCCCGCGTGGGCGAGGTGGCAAAGGGCGCAGCGCTGAAGGCCGCCTACGTGGCGGAGGTGGTGCGGCCCAAAAACGGGGTGGTCTACTACGGGGTGCGCAAACGGCCCGAAGAATACGAGGCCGAGGTCCCGCGCTACCACGCCCTGATCCAGCAGGCCGATGCGCTCGTCCGCGGGCTGGTGGAGGACCCGCGGAAGCGCTTTGCCGACTGTCCGCTGCCCTCCCTCCCACCTTTGCCCGAGGGCAAAAGCGTGCCGGACCGCTACAGTGGGGGGATTTTAAAAACCCCCGGCGAACAACAAAAGGACCTCCAGGTGGCGGAAGGCTACCAACTCAACTGTTTCGCCTCGGAGGAGGATTTCCCCGAGCTCAAGGCCCCCGTCCAGATGGCCTTCGACGCCCGAGGCCGGCTCTGGGTGGTCACGATGCCCTCCTTTCCCCACACCCTCCCCGGCGCCAGACCCGAGGACAAGATCCTCATCCTCGAGGACACGGACCGGGACGGGAAAGCGGACAAGTGCACCGTTTTTGCCGGCGGCTTTGACGCCCTCGACGGCGTGACGTTTCACGAGCGCGGGGTGATTGTGTCGGCGCAGCCACGGCTGCTGCTTTTGCGCGACACCGACGGCGACGGCCGGGCCGACACCCGCGAGGAGCTTTTGCGCGGAATCGACGTCACCGACTCGCACCACGGCGGGATGATTTCCACCGATCCGCTGGGGCACGTGATTTTCAGCGACGGAGTGTTTCACCGCTCGCAGATTGAAACGCCCTTTGGAGTCGTCCGGGGGATCGACTCGACCACCTACCGGCTCAATCCGGCGACGGGACGGGTGGAGACGGAATGGCAGGGGCTCACACCCAACCCTTGGAAAACGGCGTACGACCGTTACGGCAACCTCTTCCAGCGGTTTGGCGGCGGCCATGTGCTTGACGGGCTGCCGCAGACCTGGACCCCTCTGGGAGTGTCCCACCCCTACGGCAACGGCACGGTGGTGAACTATGGAAAGGGCTCGGCCCTGAGCGTCGTCTCGAGTCCGAACTTTCCGGAGAAGTACCAGCAGGGGGTGGTCTCCGCGACGCTGCTGGGCAGTTATTGTGTTTCCCTTTCCGCCACGCATGTGGAGGCGGGCCCGGTGGCGGGCACCGACCGTCTGGACCTGCTCACCTCGCAAAACTCCGCCTTCCGGCCCGTGGATGCGGCCTTCGGCATGGACGGCGCGCTTTACGTGTCTGACTTTTCCAGCCGGATCATCGGCCACGCCCAGCATCCGATGCGGGATCCGCAGTGGAACCACACCCTGGGGCGCATCTGGCGCGTGGTGGCGGCGGACCGGCCGGTGCCGAAAAACTGGCCCCGCATCGAGGGCGCGCCCCTGCCGGAGGTACTGGGACTGCTTGGCCATGGGCAGGATCTGGTGCGGGAGCACGCGCGGCTGCAACTGCGGGCCCGAGGCCCGGAGGTTGTGCCGGCGGTGGAGGCGTGGGTGAGCGGGCAGGAACAGGCGGGCGGCGTGGAAGAGCAGGCGCTCTTGGAGGCGACCTGGGTGTTACTGAGCAAAGGACAGGCGCGACCGCGCTGGGTGCAGAAGCTTCTGCAGTCGCGGGAGCCCCGGATGCGCGCAGCGGCGGTGCAGACGTTGCGCTTCGAGGGAGCGGACCCCGCCGAGGCGCGGGCGCTGCTGGCCAAGGCCGCGCTCGATGCGCATCCGCGGGTCCGGATGGCGGTGGTGAACGTGGTGTCCCACCTGCGGGCGGCCGCCCCGGCAGGCTGGCACGCTGCACACCTGCACGGCGCACACACACCGCCCTGGGAGGCCGTCCTCGAAGGGATGGCCGCGCAGGAACCGGCGGTGGGGCAGATGGTCCGGGACCTTGGTGCGGGCACCCGCCCGACCAAGGGACGCTCGGTGCCGGTTCTGGAGGTGAGCCCCGCGACCGAGGTACGGCAGTGGCTTGCCGCTCCCCCAACAGGCGCTGGGAACGCAGGCGCCCAGGGGCCGGCCGAGGAAAAGCAAAAGGGTAAACCCGCTCCTCCCAAGGCGTTTGTGTACCGCAGCTTCATCGAGGCGCAGCTTCCCCAAACCGTGCTGCTCAACGTGAAGCACGGCTACCTGGACATCTCGGCCAACGGCGTCCAGTTGCTTGCGGCGGACAGCCCGTACAGCTCGCAGCAACAGGTCCAGTTTGAGCTGCAAAAGGGAGTCAACCTCGTCGAACTGGCCTTCCGGAAACTCAAAAACAAGGAGGCCCGTCCCCCGGTGTTTGTTTGCGACACCCTTGGACAGGTGGTCGAGGGGGCGCGTTTTGCGCAGGATGAACCCGCCCTTGCCGGAATGGCGGCGGCCTGGGAGGAGGCGCACGCGGCCGACTCCGGCGCGCTGCGGGTGCAGGCCGTCCCGAACCTGCTCCAGTTTGCGCCCAAGGAAATCCGGGTGAAGGCCGGACAACCAGTGCGCCTGCTTTTTGAAAACCCCGACCTCATGCAGCACAACCTGGTGCTGGTGGAGGCGGGCGCCGAGGAGGAGGTGGGCGCACTGGCGGATCAAATGGCTGCGAAGCCTGAGGGGCTGGCCAGTCAGTTTGTGCCGGCCTCCGCCAAGGTGCTCCATGCCACGCCCCTGGTGAATCCAAACGGCAGGGCGGAACTGGTTTTCACCGCCCCGCTCAAACCGGGAAGCTACCCGTACTTGTGCACCTTTCCGGGGCACTGGCGGGTGATGCGCGGGGTGCTGGTGGTGGAGTGACCACGGGGGGCGGGCGGCCGCCCCCGCCGCTCAGTGGACCGGGTCAGCGGACGCTTGAGCGGACAAAGGAATGCAGGACATCGACCTCGTACTGGAGCATGGCCTCGGTCAGCCCGGGATAGGTCCCCAGAAACAGTGCGGTGTTCATGATGACGTCCGCGCCCGGCGTGTCTCCGATGACGCGGAAGGATTCGGGCCGGTCCTTGCGCAGTTGGACAAAGACGGGCTGGCGCAGCAGGTTGCCGCCAAAGAGCATGCGGTTGCCGATCTTGTTTTCGTCGAGGTGGCGGCCGAGCTGGCTGTGGGTGAAGGGGGCGTTGGCGCGCACGCGCAGCATAAAGCCAAACCAGGAGCAGTCCGTGCTGCAGCCGGTGGCGTCCCAGGAGAATCCCGCCTTGCTCCAGCCCGTGGCGTGGGTGGGCAGTGAAAAGTCAAAGAACTCCTCCAAATCCGCCAGGCCGGCGCGGAGGAAGTCCCAGTTTTGCTTCCGGGCCTCGATGAAGGCGGGGAGTTTTCGCAGCTGGCAGCGGCCGATGGCGGCCTGGGGATCAAGGGGTTTGAGATTATAGCCGAGGTGGCTGTAGATGTACTTGTGATCGTACCCCTCTGGCAGTTCCCCGAGCTGCCAGCAGAAGCGCTTGTTGCAGGTGTTGTCCTTGCCCGAGGGGCACCAGCAATCGCGGCCCCAGTCACGGAAACTTTCCGCATAGGACTTGAGCGGCGGGCGGTGGACGATGTTGACCGCCCCGCCCTCGCCCATGGTGAGGTGGTGGGGGGGATAAAAGGACTGGGTGGAAAGGTCGCCCCAGGTCCCGGTGTAACGGGTGATGTGGGAGTCACTTTCGGGGATGCCGGGGGAGTTTTCCGTGAAGCCAAGGGCCTTGGCGCGTTCCTTGGGCAGCGAGTAGGTGCAGCCCAGTGCGTCGCAGTTGTCCTCCACGAGCCAGAGGTCGTGCTTGCGGCAGAACTCCATCACGGCCCCCACATCGAAGGGGTTGCCCAGCGCGTGGGCGAGCATCACCGCCTTGGTTTTTCCGGGCACATACGCCGCTTCAAACTGCTCCACCAGCGCGTTGCCCGTAACGGGGCTGTTGTCCACGAAAACCGGCACCATGCCGTTTTGGAGGATGGGAGCGACCGTGGTGGGAAAGCCCGCCGCGCAGGTGATGATCTCGTCCCCCGGCTGGAGGCGCTTGTGCGCCGGCAGCTTGTGGGTAGTCAATGCGGAGAGGGCCACCAGGTTTGCCGAAGAGCCGGAGTTGACGAGGAGGGAGTGTTTGACGCCCAGAAGAGCGGCGAGCTCCTTCTCAAACGCCTCGCCCTCGGGGCCAAGAGTCAGCCAGAAGTCGAGGGTTGTGCCGACGGCGGCCTCGACCTCTTCCTCGGTAAAAACGCGGCCGGCATAGGGAACGGGGGTTGCCCCGGGCACAAAGGGGACGGAGGCGGCCGCCGCCGGCTTTTGTGCGGCATGAAAGCGCCTGCTGAAGGCTCGCACCGACACCGCGTTCCAACGCTTGAGAACTTCGCGCAGCTTCCCCTCGGACAGGCTGCCGCAGGCGGCGGGGGCCAGCGCAGAGGCGGGCAGTGTGCTGAGGCGGTCTACCCGGATGAGCCCGGGCGCGTCGAGCGAGCCCGTGGCAAGGTCCCCGGCAGTCACCTCGATCGAAGCGGAAGTGCGGGCTCCGGCTGGCTGCATCGCCGCCACGAGGAAATCCCCCTCCTCGGTGGTGGTAAGGACAAGTGCCATGGGGCCGGAGGCGGCCGGCACCTGGAGAAGGACAATGTCACCGGGATGGAAGGGATGGGTGTTCAAGATGGTTTCTTTAGTGAAGCTCAGGGCGCTCAGCGGGCGCAGTAGGCGTGGATCTGGGTGCTTGTGAGGGCCCGAAAATCTGCAGCGGAGCGGCACCCGGCCGAGGAACGGTACCACTCGATGGTCTGCCGTACGGTCTGCTCGAAATCCCAGCGCGGCTCCCATTGCAGCAGGTGGAAGGCCTTGTCCGTGGCGAGGTTGAGTTTGACCGCCTCGTGGGGGGCGGCGGGGTCGGAACGGTCCTCCCACGTGCCGGGCCAGTGTTTGAGAATCTCGAGGACCAGCTCCGCCACCGTCCTGTTGGAGGGCAGGGCCGGGCCAAAGTTAAAGCCGCCCTGGTAGGTTTGGGGGGGCAGCGGCAGCCCGGTGTCCGTGGCCAGGGTCGCAGCAAGCTGCAAATAACCGCTCAACGGCTCCAGGACGTGCTGCCACGGGCGTGTGGCGACCTTGTTGCGGACCGGGATGGGCGAGTTTTGACGCAGGGAACGCACGCAGTCCGGCACGATGCGGTCCTGTGCCCAGTCGCCGCCGCCGATGACGTTTCCGGCGCGCGCGGAGGCCAGCCGGACGCCTGAAGATTCCGCGAAGAAGGAGCGCCTGTAGGCGCTGATGACCAGTTCTGCCGCCCCCTTGGAGGAGCTGTACGGGTCGTGTCCGCCCATGGCGTCCTCCTCGCGGTAGGAGTGGAGCCATTCGCGGTTTTCGTAACACTTGTCGGTGGTCACCGCCACGACCGAGCAGGCAAGCCCCCGCCGGCGGAGGGCCTCAAGCACGTGGACCGTTCCCATCACGTTGGTGGCGTAAGTCTCCACCGGTTGAGCATAGGAAAGGCGCACCAACGGCTGCGCCGCCAGATGGAAGACAAAGTCCGGCCTTGCAGCGGCCACCGCGCTCTCAACAGCCGCTAGATCCCGCACATCGCCGGTTTGGTGGTGTGCAATCCTGCCCGCCAGCTCGAGTTGCTCAAACAAGGCCGGTTCGGCCGGAGGGGAGAGCGCAAACCCGTGGACCTCCGCCCCGAGGGCGAGAAGCCACTCGCACAGCCAGCTGCCCTTGAACCCGGTGTGTCCGGTGACAAGGACGCGCCTGTCCCTGAAGGCTTCTGAAAAGGAGGGGTTGGACATGGACTGGGTTCGGGCGCCGGCTACTGCCAGACTTTCCACGGGGCGCGGCCCGAGTTCCAAAGTTGGTTGAGGTGCTGGGACTCCTGATAGGTGTCCATGGGCTGCCAGAACCCCTCGTGGCGGTAGGCGTTGAGTTGCTGATCCCTCACCAGTGCGTCCATGGGGCCGCGCTCGAGCATCATGTCCGGATCCGCAGGCAGGTAGTCGAACATGCTGTGCTTGCAGACCATGTAGCCGCCGTTGACGTAGGCCTCCTCGTACTGGGGCTTTTCGGAAAAGGTCCGGATCTGACTGTCGTCCTCGATGTGCAGGGCGCCAAAACGGCCGGCGGGATGGACTGCGGAGATCGTGCAGACCCTGCCGCTCTTACGGTGGGAGGCGATGCAGGCGGGGATGTCTATGGTGGAGAGTCCGTCCCCATAGGTCAGCATGAAGTCCTCCCCGGCTGGAATGTAGCGCTGGATGGCCTTGACCCGGAAAGCGGTCATGGAAAATTCACCGGTGTTGGCGAGGGTCACATTCCAGTTTTCCTCTGAATGATTATTGTGAAACTGGACATCCATGCCCCGGCCAAGACCCAGGGTGACATCGCAGGTGTTCCAAAGGTAGTTGCGAAAGTAGTCGCGGATCATGTCGCCCTTGTAGCCTAGGCAGAGGACAAAATCGTTGAAGCCGTAGTGGGAATACGTCTTCATAATGTGCCACAGGATCGGGCGGGAACCGATCGGCACCATGGGTTTGGGGCGGAACTCGGTCTCTTCTCGTAAACGAGTCCCCTGGCCGCCGCAAAGAATGACAACTTTCATGGATGAGGTGGATAAACAGACAGCGAAGCAAGTGCAGGGACAGGCCGAAATCTAAACCCAAACTGACTGGCTTCGGGGAGCGGTACCTTGGCAAACGTCCCGCAGTAAAACAAGGAACAGCGCGAATAGCAGGTTGAAAAGCTAGGCACACCCCGCTGAAGCCCCGAAAGAAACGCCGTCTCTAAAGGAGGTCCACCCGGTGACGCCACTCTTCCCAGCAGCCGCAGCGGCCTACTCCTGTCGGAGCCGGATGTTCCGGTACTCCATCTGGCCGCGGTCGGCCTCCAGCCCGACCGGACCGGTTTCCGGAAGATTCAGCGCCGCCTCCAGCACCTCTCCGTTGCAGGTGCAGTGGGCCACGTTGTTACGTACCACGATGACCACCTCGTTCCAGTCCTGCGGCTTGTACTGTTTCAGCTCCTTGTAGGGCCCCGCCACCAGATAGTCCCGGCACTGAAGCTGCGGCTTGCGCACGAATATTCCGCTGTCAGCGTTTACCGCGGCGCGAAACTCCAGCTTCAGCGTGAAATTGGTGGGGAACTGTTTTGAAGTCCACAACTGCCGCAGCCGGGGGCCTGCCCCGAGGGGTTGCACCACCAAGACGCCGTCTTTGGCCACATAGCGCTCGTCGCTTGCGCTGGTCTTCCCGTCAAACTTCTCGGAATCCGTGTACTGCCAGCCGCTCAGATCCTTGCCGTTAAACAACGATACAAAACCCGGTTCGGGCTCCGCGCCAAACGCGCGCAGAACGAGAAAGCAGGGTAATGCAGCCCCAAAAAGGAGCCCTTTGAGTAGTGAACGGGGTGTGAACATCCCCCACCCTTAACGCCAAAGTCGGCTAGCCGTCTAGTGTCCGCCTTGCGCAGAAAGCTGAGGCCGGCCGACTGCAGCCATTCGGAAGCTTCGGCGAAAAGGTACTCAGGTGGCGGCGGATGACTTCCCCGCCAGGAGGGGACGGCTCTGGGAACAAACCCGCCGCGGTCTACGCGAAAACCGCGGCCCGAAACGCCGTTCCAATCTCGGTCTCCACCCAGCCCTTCCGCCTTACATAAAAAAGCGGTTCCTTCCCGAGCAGCCGGCTCAGGTCCCGAAGCCGCGTGCGCCTACCGGGCAGCGGCGCCTCGTTTCCCAGGCTCAGCAGCGCGGGCGCCACCGGGCTGATGGCGATGCCCAGCCCGGCGTCCACGTACTCCAGAAGGCTCGCCGGAAAGCTGCACTCCAGTGCGATTTGAAGCTGCCCCCACACCCCGGCCTCACGCAGCAACCGCTCCAGCCTCGGCCGGCAGTTGGTCGCCGTGTCCGGCAGCAGCACAGGGAAGCGCACCAGGTCCGCCAGCGCGGGCTCGGGCATCTCCAAAAGCGGATGTCCCTCCGGGGCAACCAGACAAAAGGGGTGCTCCCGCAGCGGCAGGTAGTCGAGCCCCTCCTTTTCGGGCCACTCTGAAAAACGCGCAGCCACCGCCACGTCCACCTCCCCCGCTTCGAGCAGGTCCAGCGCTGCGGGGGAGTTGCGGTCACGGAAGGTCAGCTTGGCTTCCGGAAACAACGCGCGCACCCCCGCCACAGCCGAACGCAGTTCGTGGGACAGACAAGCCGGCGTGGTTGCAATGGAAAGCATCGCCGGCACCGAAGCGCCACGGAAGGCCGTCTTGATGGAGTCAAACCCCTCCACCAGAGGGGCGGCCATCCGGGCGAGCCGACTCCCTTCCGCCGTGACGCGCACCTGCTTGCCAAACGGCTCCACCAGTACGCAGCCAAACTCCCCCTCCAGCGCACGCACCTGCTGCCAGACGGACGCCCGTGTCAGGCGCAGGGCTCTGGCCGCCTGTGAAAAGCTGCCGTACTGCACCACGGACAGGAGACCCCGGAACTGCTGGAGGCGGAGTTCTTTGAAGTAATGGCGGGACATGACGGCGGGAGGCGGTGTTTGCGGCAGCCAAACAAAGGTTTGGAAAACATTTCAAAAGATAAACGTTCCTCCAGCCTATTCCTTAGCGCAACCCACTGCGTTCCCCTATGAGCCTCTCCCTATCCCCCCGCACACTCGCGCTGCTCGCCTGCCTTCCCGCCCTGGTCCAGCCCGCCCTCGCACAGAAGCCGGACAAGGCTGAGCCCCTCAAGGTGAGCATCAAGGTCATTCCCGGAGCCATCCGGTTTGAGACCACCCGGTTTGACGTCACCGCGGGCTCCCGGGTCAGCCTGACCCTCTCAAACGACTGCGTCATGCCGCACAACCTGGTGCTCATCAAGCCGGACGCCGAGCCCGCCCTGGTGGCCGCCGTCAACACCATGGGACTCGAGGGCATGGACAAGCACTTCGTACCCGACGTACCCGGGATCGTCGCCGCCACCAAGCTGCTGCAGCCCTTCAGCAAGGAGAACCTCACCTTCACCGCCCCGGAGGCCGAGGGCGACTATCCGTACGTCTGCACCTTTCCGGGCCACTGGTTTACCATGCGCGGGGTCATGCGGGTGCGCGCGGCGGGCGTCGCACTTGCGGCCCCCGTCAAAAGCGGGGGCGGCGTCGAACAGGTGCCCGATGCGCTCAAAAACTCCGGCATGACACACAAGCCCCTGGGCACGGCGGAAAAGCCCTTTGTGATGCGCACCTTTGCGCCCGACCCCGGACTGGATCCCGCCGTCTTCGCCCATCACGGTGTTGGAAAGGACGGCGTGAAGTATGATCCTGCGACGCGGTTGGATGTGACCGCGAAGGTCACCGACCCGGCCACGGGCGTGGTCAAGGAGGGGCCGGTCGTAGTCAAGGCGGAGAAGGGGGTCGCGGGCGCGATCGCCGTAAACCACGGCCCGGAATTTTCCTACGTCTGGGACTCCACCGAATGCCGCCTGTTGTACGCGTGGCGCGGCGGCTTTCTGGACATGGACACCTACTGGGGCAAGGAGCCCGGAAGCGGTCGGCCCAAGATGTACATCCCCCGCCTCATGGGACACCTCGTGTACAGGGCCTCGGGCCCGATGCCGTTGGGTGGGGGCGTCAAAGCCGCGCCCGTTTTCCTCGGCTACAGAATGGAGAGCGGCATTCCGGAATTCCGCTACCGGGTGGGGACAAAGACGTACCGGGAAAAAGTGCGTCCAGCGGGCGCAGACGGCTTTGAACTACGCGTGACGCCCGAACAGGCCGAGGGGCCAAAGGCCTGGGCGGTGCCTCCCGGGGATACCGCCGTTACCTCCGTGCGGGGTGAGGGCAGCGCGCTTGTGGTGTCGGTCAAGGACCGGCCGGAACCACCCCAGCCCGCCCCCAAACCCGCAGACGAGGCCAAAACAAAGAAGCCCTAACCTCCTTCCGTTCATGTTCTCCCAACCTTTCCTTTTTGTGAAAACCTCAACCGCTCTCCGTCTTCCCTTGTGCACTGCGCTGGCTTTGGCCGCGGCTCTGCCTGCGGCTCAGGCGCAGACCGGTGCCGCCGCCCAAAAGCCGTCCTACCAGGTCGAAGAAATTCCCGTACCCAAGGGGGTCGCTCCGGAGATCGGCGGACTGGGCTTCACTCCCTCGGGCAAACTGGTGGTGCTCACCCGACGTTCGGGGATCCTGACGACCCTGCCCACTCCGGATGCCACCCACATGCAGTGGACCCGGTTCTGCGACCAGTCGCTGCACAACGCCAACGGGCTGTTTGTGATTTCGGACCGGGAGATGCTGGTCAGCCAGATGCCCGAGCTCACCCGGGTGCTGGACAACGACGGGGACGGCATCGCCGACGAGTACCGCGCCGAGGCCTCCTTCAACCTGAGCGGCGCCTACCACGAAGTCACCGCGGGCCCCGTTCCCGACGGCAAGGACGGCTTCTTCATCGCACTCAACACCGCCTCCCATTCGGGCTTCACCTTCGAACACACCCGCGGCCTGTTTTCCGAGGTGAGCCGGCGCGGGCGCAACTTTGCCTCGGTGCAGCACCGCGGTTGGGTGATGCACTGGGATCCGAGGACGGGACTCACCCCCTGGGCCAAGGGCTTCCGCTCCCCCAACGGCATCCAAACCGGTCCGGACGGCTCGGTGTGGGTCACCGACAACCAGGGGGACTTCCGTACCACCAATCCGCTCTACCACGTGGAACAGGGCCTCTTCTACGGCCACCCCTCCTCGCTGGTCTGGGACCCCGCTTACGTCAAAGCCGACCCGAAGCGGGATCCGCTCAAGCAGCCGATGGCCGAACTGGACGCGATGCGGACCCCTGCGGCCGTGCTGTTTCCGTACGGCTTTTCCCGGTCCCCGGCCGAGCCCCTCTTTGACACAACCAACGGAAAGTTCGGTCCCTTCAAGGGGCAGATGCTCGTTGCGGACGCTGCGGCGCCGCGGATCATCCGGGTCATGCTCGAAAAGGTCGACGGGGTGATGCAGGGCGCCTGCGTGGATTTTTACTCCCACAACGGCCTGCGCAACGGTTCGAACCGCATGGTGTTTTCCCCGGAAGGCACGGAGCTTTACGTGGGTCAGACGATGCGTGAATGGGCCGGCGCAATGGAGGGGCTTCAGCGCATCAAGTTCAATGGAGGCAGCGTCTTTGAAATCCTGTCCATGCACCTGACCACGGACGGCTTCGAGCTGGAATTCACACAGCCCGTGGATTCCGGTGTCGGGGAAAAACCGGAGGCTTTCGCGACGGAATCATACTGGTACGAATACTCCTCCAACTACGGCGGCCCCGAGTCGGAAAGCGAAAAGGTGCGTGTCTCCTCGGTGAATTGGAGCGCCGACCGCCGGAAGGTGCGCCTTGTTTATCCCAAGCTGCAGGCCCAAAAAGTCATGCGCCTCAACCTGACCGGGTTCACCTCGGGCGCACAGCCCCTCGGCCACGCCATGGTCGCCTACACCATCAACCGTCTGGCAAAATAGGCAGTCCCTTGCCACCCCCGCACCCACCCAGGATGAAATTCGCCATTTGTAACGAAACCTTCCCCGACTGGTCCTTCGAAAAAGCCTGCCACTTCGCCCGCGAGTGCGGCTACACAGGGCTTGAAGTCGCCCCCTTCACCCTCGCGAAATACGCCACCGAGGTCGGCCCCGCCCGACGGGCAGAGCTGCGCAAAACGGCGGCCAACGCTGGTTTGGAGATCATCGGACTCCACTGGCTACTCGCCCAGACCGACGGGTTCTACCTCACAACCCCCGACCCGGCCGTCCGCGCCGCGACGGCTGAATACCTGTGCGAATTGGTGCGCCTGTGTGCCGATCTGGGTGGGCACGTTATGGTGTTGGGCTCGCCCAAGCAGCGCAACCTGCTGCCCGGCGTCTCGCACGAGGAGGGAATGCGTCTGGCCGCCGACACCCTGCGGCATGTGGTCCCGGAATTGGAGCGGCACGGGGTCACCCTTGCCTTGGAACCGCTCGGGCCGGAGGAGGGCGACTTCCTGCGCACTGCCGACCTTGGGGTTGAGTTGATGCGGATGGTCGACTCCCCAAACTGCAGGCTCCATCTGGACGTCAAGGCGATGTCGACCGAGCCGACGCCCATTGTCGACATCCTGCGCAAGCACCAGGCCAGCATGGCGCATTTTCACGCCAACGATCCAAACCGCCGCGGCCCAGGAATGGGCGAGGTGGATTTCCTTCCCATTTTTGAAACGCTGCGGGAGATCCGGTACAACGGCTGGGTCTCGGTCGAGGTGTTCGACTACACGCCCGGCCCTGAGCGCCTCGCGCTCGAGAGCATCCGCTACATGCGCGAGACGCTCGAAAAGATCGGGGCTACACCCTAACGTCGTGCCGCCACCGGCCGTGGGGGCGCCTGACTCAACGGCCGATGCAGACGACTTCCTTCATGCTGCGGTGATAGAGGCGGCCGTTGGCGTGGGACAGGGAGTTGAGGCTCCAGGTCTCGCCGGGGGTTCCGAGGTCATTGACGGAGAGCAGCGCCTTTTCGTCCAGCACCTGGGCGTTCGCATTGAGGGTGTAAGTAATCCCCAGCATCGTGGTGAAATACACGTTGCCGCCGACCGCCGTCGGAGTCCCGAGGTAGCCCCACCACCAGCCATCCCCCTGGGAACGCTTGTCGCTCGCAATATCAATTCCCTTGGAGTTGAGCGTGGAGGATTTCTGCGGCTCGCCCCAGATCAGGCGGTCGGGCTTACCCGCCTCACGGGCCACGGAGACAGGAAGTTCGAGGTATTCCACCTTCCCGCTTTCCAGATGAACGCGGCCCACGCAATAGGGGGGCCCGAGGTGCTTGCCCGCTTCGGTGTAACACAGGAACCAGTGCCAGTCGCCCAGAAGAATGTTGCAGTGCTGCGCCGGAAAAACCTTCAGCGGAGGGGTTTGCTTTGAAAGGTCTGTGTCCGCGAGCAGTTCGTATCCTCCGGTGGCGGGCAGAAAGCGGCGCCAGTCCACCTTTGCAGTGAGCGACTGGGTGCGCAAAAGCGCCCCGGAGGCGGTGTCGAGGACCAGCTGCTCGGAGTTGTCGCTGTTGATCCAGAGGGCGTATCTGGCGTTCCAGTGCTGGGCGTAGGCGGCCTTGCCCTTGCCGGGTTCATGGCGCCACAGCGTGCGTCCCTCGCGGCCGGGTGCCAGGCTGGTGAGGCTCAGGCCGACGGGAAGTTCGGGCACGCCGTGGTAGGCGCCGCGGCCTTGGAGGAGCGCAGGCGAACCGTCCGCAAGCCTGCCGAAGGCCGGGGTGTTGTAGTGGGTGAGCGCATCGTCGGCGACCCAGAGGGTGCGGCCGGTCCGCTTGTCGATGCCGCGGATATAGTTCCAGGGATCGTTGGGCTCCCGCTTGGGGTCGTCGAGGTCCCGCGGCTCCATGTTGAGCAGGGCGTCGCCGACAAGCATCGGCTCGAACTGTTTGTTGAAGGGGCGTCCACCGGTCGGCTTCCATTCACGCAGCCACTTGCGCGTGCCCTTGAAGTCGTAGCAGGCGACTGAACCGCACGCGTTAAAAAACCAGACGTGTTCGCCGTCGGTCAGCGGCGAGGGGGAGGTGGCGTCGCTGAAAAAATAGGCGGGGACGCTTGTTTCCTGCCCGGGAAGAATGTCGCTCCAGAGAATTTTGCCGTCCCGGGAATCCAGGCAGTGCACGACCACGTCTTTACCCGCGGGCCTTTTCCCCTCCTCGGGTTTGAGGGTGGTTAGAAAGAGGTGTCCGTCCCAGACGGCGATGCCCCCCTGTCCGCCTTCGGGAAGGGTGGTCTTCCAAACCACACCCTCGCCTCGGGCGACACTCCAGCGCACAGGTGCGCCCGCGGCCTCGGCCGACCAGTTGCCGCTGGGGCCGGCCGGCTGGGGCCAGTTGCGGTCCCATTCGGGGGACGCGGCGTGCGCGGGACCGGAGCCAAGGAGGACAGTGAGGCAGGAAAAGAAAACGGATAGGGGGACGCGAGGGAGGTTCACCCGAGGATCAACCCACGGTTGGCTGCAACATTCACGCACAAATAATCCGGCGCAACGGGCCTGCCGGAGCCGGGGCGCCAACCGCCCCGGCCAGGCCGTTCCGGGCTACTGTTTGGGCACCGGGGCGGGGAAGGGTTCGCCTGGCATGGCTTTTCCCAGTTCCAGATCCGAGATCTTCATGCCCTTGCGGTACCCTTTGAAGCCGTAGAAGCCGGGCTTGTACTCGTCGACAAAGTCCACAGGGGCCTTGGCAGGCACATCCAGTCCGAGGCCCCAATAGACGCCGTTGACCACAAGCCGCCGTAGGCCCTCGTTTTCAAACTCATTGGCAGCCCCCATCGTCGTGCAGAACACCCGGTTGGTCTTGCCTGATTCGTTGGTGTGCAGCCGCGTCCAGGCGACGGGCATCATCGGCGTGTTGACATCCTGTTCGACTTTGTCGGTGGCACGTTTTTTGGAGTAGGCCGCCGGCGCGGAGTCGGGCGTCATCCCCGCGAGGACCCGGCCGCGCAGCAGAATGGTGGCATCGGCGGGAGGGTACGCCTCATACACGTCGGTGGTGCCGAACACATTGGAAACCCCATGCAGAAGGGGCGAGCCCTCCGCCTCGGGTTCCGCGATGGCGAGTGTCGCCTCCGACTTGTGGCGGCCCCAGTGGCTCACCCATTTTTCGCCGAGCACGCGTTTTCCAAAGTCGGCCAGCCGGTTGCCGTTGAAGGCGTGGGTCGAGGTGCGCAGGCCCACAACCGGCTTTCCGGCCAGATAGGCCTTTTCAAAGGTCGCAAGCGCCTCCTCGGGCCAGTTCCGAAAGCGGAGCGAAAGGAGCAGCAGGTCAGCCGAGTTGATGGGCTCGGCGTCGGAAAGGGACTTCCCCGCGTCCGGATTGATGGTGCCGTCCTCGTCGGTCGAGAAGAGCACGGTGCATTTGAAGCCGTGGCGCTGGCTGAGGATTTTGGCGAGCATCGGAAGGGCCTCCTCGGAGCGGTATTCCTCGTCGCCGGCGATCAGCACGACGTGCTTGCCCTGGCCGGGGCCGCCGGGGCGGGCTTCAAAAACGAGGGAGCGCTCGGCGGCCAGCAGCGGGGTGGAAAGCAGGCCGAGTGAGGCGATGCAGGCGGCAAGGAGGGAGGGAGAAGGTTTCATGGATGGTTTGGTTGTAGTCGCTGTAGCAAAGGAGGAAACGGGATAATTTCAAGGGGTGCGCTCCGGAAGAACCGGCGGTTGAGTGCCGGGCGGGCTCCGTCGGGAGGGAAGCGCGGCGGCCGCACTGGGACAAGAAAGACCGGCGGGCGGGCGGATTATAAGGCTGGAACCGCCGTGGGGTGGGTTTGCGGCATTGACGCAGGGGAGGCGTACTCTGTTTAGTGGAGATCTCGACAGGCGGTCCATTGCCATTTTTGCCCCGCCTCTCCAGCCAACAACCCAACACTCAGCATCATGATCAATATCGGTATTAACGGCTTCGGGCGCATTGGTCGCCTCGTGTTTCGTGCAATTTGTGACCAGGGGCTTCTGGGCAAGGAGATCAATGTCGTGGCGGTCAACGACCTGGTTCCCGCAGACAACCTCGCCTATCTGGTCAAGTACGACTCCACGCAGGGCCGTTTCCAGGGCGAAGTCCACAGCGCCAAGAGCTCGCCCGAGTTGGCCGAGGACGACATGATCGTGGTCGACGGGCATCCCATCAAGTGTCTGGCTGTGAAAGAAGGGCCCGCCGCCCTCCCTTGGAAGGCGCTTGGCGTAGACATCGTCATCGAATCCACCGGCCTGTTCACCGAAGCCGAAAAGGCCCACGGCCACATCGCCGCCGGTGCCAAGAAGGTGATCATCTCCGCGCCCGCCAAAGGCGAGGACATCACGGTGGTCATGGGCGTGAACCATGAAAAGTACGACGCCGCCAGCCACCACATCATTTCCAACGCTAGCTGCACGACGAACTGTCTGGCCCCGGTGGTGCACGTCCTCTTGAAGGAAGGCTTCGGCGTATCCGAAGGCCTCATGACCACCGTCCACTCCTACACCGCCACCCAGAAGACAGTCGACGCGCCCTCCCGCAAGGACTGGAAGGGCGGCCGTTCCGCGGCGATCAACATCATCCCCAGCACCACGGGCGCGGCAAAGGCCGTCGGGCTGGCCATCCCCGAGGTCAAGGGCAAGCTCACGGGCATGTCCTTCCGCGTGCCGACCCCCACGGTGTCGGTGGTCGATTTGACCGTCAAAACGGAGAAGGCTACTTCCTACAAGGAAATCTGCGCCGCGATGAAGCGCGCGTCGGAAACCTACCTCAAAGGGATCCTCGCCTACACGGAAGACGAAGTGGTTTCGACCGACTTCATCCACGACCGGCACTCCTCCATCTTTGACGCGGGCTCCGGTATCGAGCTCAACGCCAACTTCTTCAAGCTCATCAGCTGGTACGACAACGAGTGGGGCTATTCCAACCGTTGCGTCGACCTGGTCAAGTACATCGCAGGCAAGTAGTCCGTCCTTTGGTGCCTCGGCCGCGTTCCTTTTCCAAGGGGCGCGGCCTTGCCCGTTGTTTCAGCCCGAATTTCGTTTTTCCCTATGTCCAAACTTTCCGTCCGCGACCTTTCCCTCAGTGGCAAACGCGTCCTGCTGCGCGTCGATTTCAACGTCCCAACCGAGGTGCGCGAAGGCGTCACCCACATCACCGATGACACCCGGATCCAGGAAAGCCTGCCCACGCTCCAGCATCTGCGGGCGGCCGGTGCGAAGGTGATCGTCATGGCCCACTTCGGCCGGCCCAAGGGCGAGGTGAACCCAAAGTACACGTTGCGTCCGGTGGCGCAGCATCTCTCCCATCTGCTAGGTACGGCCGTGGGTTTCTCCCCGGAGAGCACCGGCGCAGTGCCGGCGAAGATGATTTCCGAGATGCACGACGGGGATGTCCTGCTTTTGGAGAACATGCGTTTCCACGCTGGGGAAGAGGGCAACGACGCGGCTTTCGCCAAGGAACTCGCCGCCCTCGGAGACGTGTACGTCAACGACGCGTTTGGCGCGGCGCACCGCGCGCACGCTTCCACCGCGGGCATCGCAGCCTTCGTGCCGCAGGCGGCGATGGGCCTGCTCATGGAAAAGGAATTGCAATACCTCCACGGAGAACTGCGTGACCCGGCCCGGCCCTTCGTAGTGATTCTGGGCGGCTCAAAGGTCTCAGACAAAATCGGCGTCATCAAGGCGCTCATGGAAAAGGCCAACACCTTCCTGATCGGCGGAGCCATGGCGTACACCTTCTTCCGCGCGCTGGGCATCCCCACCGGCAAGAGCCGGGTGGAAGCCGACAAGGTCGACCTCGCCAAGGAGATTCTGGCCCTCGCGGAAGCCAAGGGAGTGCGCTTCCTGCTGCCGGTCGACAACCTGGAGACCCAAGAGATCAGCGCCACCGCGCAACCCCGTCCCACCGGACTGGTTTCCCCTGAAAAGGGAGTCAGCGCGGACTGGGAGGCGGTCGACATCGGACCGGAGACGATCGCCCGCTACCGCGCGGAAATTGCCGGAGCGAAGACGGTTTTGTGGAACGGCCCGGTCGGCATTTTTGAACTGGAGCCGTTCGCGAACGGGACCAA
>JBIKSY010000179.1:0-8301 GCA_044348365.1 Chthoniobacteraceae bacterium | reverse complement strand
TTCTCTACGGGCTTTACCACGCCGCCCTGCTGGTGTGGTACGACTGGTTTGCGCGCTGGAACAAGGAGCGCAAGGTCTGGGCGGATGCCCCGTGGCAGGTCCTCGCGGACAGGCTGCTGACCTTCCACGCCATCGCCTTCGGGCTGCTCTTGTTCTCTGGAAGGCTCACTCCGCCGCCGCCGCCGCCGGTCGAGCGGTTGGTGGAAAAGGTGGATTGCAACGAGGTTGTAGGGGTGGCGTGGGATCGGGCCACACAGAAAGCGGCTTCTGACGTGGATCTTGTTGTGGACGACGCCTTCATCGAGCGCCGGGCTGCCGACGAGTTTCGCGAGGAGCTGAAGGAGCGCGGTTTTGGCAATGGGAGGCACGGGTTCCGGTTCCAATTGCCGTGGTGGGTGCGTGACGGGCGTCCGCACATTGTGGAGGTGCGGGACATTGTGACGGGTCTCCCGTTCAAGGGCTCGCCCTACACTCTGGAATGCGAACGCAACGAGGAAGAGATACAGCGCGAGGAGGAAAAGTTGAGGCGCGCGCGCGAGGCTGCTCCCGCAGCGCCCCCGTCTGAGGCGCCTCCTCCTGCGCAAAAGTAAGGATCTGGGACGGCGGCGGCCGCCGCTTCCCGGAGCCGAGGCTAACCGGCAAGGTGCCTCTGTTGGCGTTTGGCGGGGGCTGTTTTTAGGTTTGGCGCTGAGGGGATCTTTTCGGCGGCGTCCTCCAAAAAGGCGAGGCGTTCGCGCTTGATGCCGCCCCGGAACCAGTCTTTGTGGAGGATTTCGGCGACGCCCTCGTGCCCTAGTTCCCCGGCAAGGTAGCGGTAGAGATGTTCCGCAAGCGCCACCAAGGCGATCGAATGACTGCGTCCCAGCTTGGCCCCGAGCCAGTCGCTGAAGCGCAGGAAGCTCTCAAAGGGCGACAAGCCTCCGCGCCACAGCCAGGGAAGGGTTTCACTGAAACGCCCGCTGTTCGCCAACAAATCCCAGAAACGCGCGAACCGCCGCAGCCTCTGGAGCGTGTCAAAGTCCATGAGCTTGTTGCGCAGGATCTCGTAGGGCGGGTGCGGGCTGTATTGCATTTCCCATTCCCGGTCGTGCCGGACGATGGGCGTGCCGCGCAGTCTTTTGAGGATACCCACTTGGATTTCTTGCGGCTCCATGGCCAGCAGGCGGTCGAAGCCGAGACCGAAGGTTTGCAGTGTTTCACCCGGAAGGCCGGCGATCAGGTCGGCGTGGATGTGGACGCCGGTGTGGGCGCGCAGAAAGCGGATGTTGTGCTCGAGTTTGGTGTAGTTTTGGCGGCGGCTGATGTTTTTGGCGGTCTCCTCGTCGAAGGTTTGGATGCCGACTTCCAGTTGGACGCCGCCGGGCGGGAAGCGGGCCAGCAGTTCGAGTAGCGCCTCAGGCATCCGGTCCGGAACCATTTCAAAGTGCACGAACATGCCGTCCTGCCAGCGCTCCAGAAAGAACTGGAGGATGGCGCGGCTGGTCTGGATGTTGAGGTTGAAGGTGCGGTCGACAAACTTGAAGAGGCGGGCACCCCGCTCCAGAAGTCCCTCCAGTGCGGAAAGAAAACGGGACAGTTCAAAGGCCCGCACCGGGGCGTCCAGGGAGGAAAGGCAGAACTCGCAGGTGAACGGGCACCCGCGGGAGGCCTCCACGTAAAGCACCCGGTGGGCGAGGTCTTCCCGCGAGTAGAAGTCGTAGGGGAACTTGACTGTCTCCAGCGGAGGCAACCCGGCGTGGATCACTTTTGGCAGGGAGGCGGCGCCTCCGAGCAGTGCGCGGCAAACCTCCGCGAATTTGAGGTCGGCCTCTCCGGTGATGACGTGGTCGGCCCACTCGATGAGGAGCTGGGAGTCGGTCTCGTGGCTGACTTCGGGGCCGCCGAGAATCACTATGGTCTGCGGGCTGACGCGTTTGAGGATCGCCACCACTTCGCTCATGAGCGCCACGTTCCAGATGTAGACGCCCAGACCGACAATTTTGGGGGCGTGGCCGAGGATTTCGGAGGCGATCTCGAGTGCCCGCTGCTTGGTTTCAAATTCCAGAAGCCGCGTGCGTTCCTGCAACTCCCCCATGTTGGCCAGCAGATAGCGCAGCCCCACCGCCGCGTGAATGTAGCGGGCGTTGATGGTTGCCAGAAGGATGTCTGCCATGGCCGCGAGTGTTTCGAAAGTCGGCTCCCAGAGCGAGCAGGGAGAACCGCCCTCTCTCCGAGGTCAAACCGCGCGATTCCCGCTTTTCGGCTTTAGACGGAGCGCCAGATCAGGCGCAGGCAATCCACCCGCAACCGGGCGGCACCGAGCACGGCGGCCAGCGCCTCTTTTTCCTGTTGGAGGTGGACGATTTCTTCGGGGCGCACGTGGTCGTTGAGTTCGCGCAGTTCCTCCAGCCGCTCGATCTCGCTTTGCAGAAGCCGTTGCATCCCGGCTGCTGCCGCCTCCACCAGCGACTGCATGCGGACCTGCGCTAGCTCCTGGGCCTTTTCCAACATGGCAGGCACCAGTTTTTTACGCACCACGGCCTTGTCCAGCAGCGCCGCCAGATCGCCCTTTTCCAAAAGAATCGACTCCGGAGGATGCTCCTCGGTCAGGTCGCTCAGTTCGTGGTCCACCAGAATCCGCACCGGAGTAGCCGGCAGAAAGCGGTCCGCGTGGAGCGCAGGCGGCGCCACGCATTCGACGACCAGGTACACCTCCAGCGCCAGCGATTCCTTTGCCGCGCCCTTCCACGAGCCAAAGGCCGCGTTGCCAAAGTCGCCCCCCAGCAGCGAGTCGAGCGTGCCGGTCGCCAGCGGGTGGTCCGCATTCACAAAGGTGACGTCCTCCCGGAAAAGGGCGCGTTCACGTTGGAAGGTCACCGAGAGGCCCTCGGCAGGAAGGCCGGGCAGGGGTTCCTTCATGAGCGGACCGGGCTGGAGTTGGTGGGAGCGGTGTCCGCCGCCCATGTCGTCGGCGTCCGCGCCAAAGAAATCCAGCATCTTGAGAAAGAAGGTCTCGAAGGCGGGGTCTGCGTCCGCCCGCCTGATTTTATCGAGCACGGTTTCGGCCTCCTCTTTGCGGCAGGAGTTCCATTCGAGTAGACGGTCGTAGCCCTGCTTGAGGCGAACGCCGACCTGGGCGCGCAGGGCGACGGTGCGCTTGAGTAGCGCCTTGAGCTTCGGCGCGCTGAATTCTTCGCACAAGGCGAGCAGCTCGGCCTGCTGGGCCGAGGCGATCTCCATGGCACCATGGACGTTTTCTTCAAAGGCATTGAGGCCTTCCGCGTACCAGCGGGCGTAGACCTCCTCCTCTCCGCCCGGCAAAAAGGGGACGTGGATGGAGATGGTGGAGGTTTGTCCGATGCGGTCAAGCCGTCCGATCCTTTGTTCGAGAAGTTCGGGATTGGCGGGCAGGTCGAAGAGCACCAGGTCGTGGGCAAACTGAAAGTTGCGCCCTTCGCTGCCGATCTCCGAGCAAATGAGGAGGCGCGCCCCTTCGGGCTCTGCAAAGAAGGCGGCGTTCCGGTCGCGTTGGGTGAGGGTCAGGCCCTCGTGAAAGAGGCCGCAGCGCACGTTGATCTCGCGCAGCAGTTCGGCGTGGATCCGCTCCGCCAGCGGCTGGCTTTTGCAGATGACAAGGGTCTTGAGCTCCGGGTTCTTCCGGACAAAGTCGGCCAGCCACTTGACTTTGACCGTCACCGCCTCTTTTTCGTCCGTCGCTTTGAGCTTGGCGAGGTGGGCCTCTCGTTTGGGGAAGCCCGCAAGGGCGGCGCGCGTGTTGCGGAACATCACCCGGCCCGTGCCGAAGGCGTCAAGCAGGGCGTTGATCAGGGTCTGGCGCTCGGGCGCACCGCCGGTTTGCGCCTGCTTGCAAAGGGTGCGGATGCGTTTGGATTTCGCGCCGAAGAGGGCGGTGTCTGCTTTTGACGGCGGCTTGCCTTCAAAGAGGCGCCCGACCGCAGCCGCGACTTTTTCGTAGTGGTCGCCTTCCTGAAGAAACGTTTCCAAGTCCGAATAGCGGGCCGGATCCAGAAGGCGGAGGCGGGCAAAGTGCCCCTCTGGCCCGAGTTGCTGGGGCGTGGCGGTGAGCAGCAGCAGGGCGGGGGAGCACTTGGCAAGGCTTTCGACGAGGGCGTACTCGGGGCTGGGGGCGTCGGGCGCCCATTGCAGGTGGTGGGCCTCGTCGACGACAAGGAGGTCCCAGCCGGCCTCCACGGCTTGCTGCTTGCGCGCAGGGTCGCTTGCAAGAAAGGCGATGCTGCAGATGACCAGCTGGCTGTCCAGAAAGGGGTTGGCCTCGGGCTGATTGAATTCAATGGCCGTGCACCGGTCGGCGTCAAACAGGCTGAATAGCAGGTTGAAGCGGCGCCACATTTCGACGAACCACTGATGCACGAGTGTTTCGGGCAGCAGCAGCAGCACGCGTCCTGCGCGGCCCGTCCGGTGCAGTCGGTGCAGGATGAGGCCGGCTTCGATGGTCTTCCCTAGACCGACTTCATCCGCCAGCAAGACCCGCGGATTCCTTCGGCTGGTGACTTCGCTTGCGATGAACATCTGATGCGGCAGAAGGTCCACCCGGCCGCCAATCAGGCCGCGCACCGGGTTTTGGAGAAGCTCGGCACGTTGCCGAAGCGCTTCGGCACGGAGCTCAAAGGCGTAAAGTTCGTCGGTTTGCCCCGCCAAAAGCCGTTCCTCTGGGGAGCTGAAGCTGATGGTATCCGAAAGGTGGGCCTCGGGCACCTCCCGCCCCTCGGCAATATAGACCAGCAGCCCGGCGCGTTCCTCGACCCTATCCACCACGAACGGCTCTCCGCTATGGAGCTTCAAACGGTCGCCCTCCTTGAAACGGACGCGGCGCAAGGGGGCGCTGCGTACTGCGTATTGCCGCTGTTCCCCGGCTGCTGGAAAGAAAACCTCCATCCGTGCCGCGTCCGCCTTCATCACAATACCCAAGCCAAGTTCCGGTTCCGAGTTGCTGACAATCCGCTGCCCTGGGTGCATCCGTTCAAGTTCCATAGAAAAGGGCGGGAACCTACCGCCAAGTGATGCCCGCAGGAAGCCTGCGTCGCGGAAAAAAGAGACACACAGAAAAAACAGCGGTGCCCGTCACAAGGCCAACGTATCTCTCACTAATCCCTTGCCCCGGATGGGAGGAATCCGTCTCCCGGGATGTCCGGAAACGGGTGAGGATTTTCAAAAAAAAGAGCCCTCGGAATTTTGACACTCGGGACCGTCTGTCATGCGGCAAAACCATGGCGACCATTTCCTTCAAAGTCAGCGAAGAAGAGGCCCTGCAAATTCCGGAGTCGCGCCGTCGACCTGACGGCTCACCCAATAGTATTTAGCGTGGGCGTCGATGCCGAGTTTGATTGCTTCGAAAAAGGGGCTGGATTGGGAGGGTGTTGAGGTTGTTATCGCTTTGAAGATCGCGGGATCTCGCGTGGCTCAACAACCTCATGTCATCTGCCAACCGCAGGGACCACCGCCGGGGACCGGCAGGCGGTTTTGGAAATTTCAAGGGAGACCTGTCCGGACCTGACCAAGGCTTGGTAAGCGGGGCAGGGTGCCGGACCGCGGGCGCGGCGGTTCAGGATTCAACGGGTGATGACAAGAACGATGGCAGAGAGCATGAGAAGGGCACCACCGAGACGCCAAAGTAGAACGCGCGGGCCAAGATCCCGTTCGGTGTTTCTAAACCAATGTCCCGCGAGCCACACGGCAGCCACGCTCAACAGGCCCCGAGAGGAGTAGATCACGTTCACCACGGCCGCCTTGCCGTAGATTGCAAGGGTTCCCACAAAAACGATCGACTGCGCACCGAGGAGGAGCGAACCGGGTATGAGCCATTTGAGTGTATGGGCGGGGAGCGCTGAAAGGGGGGCGTGAAACCTGGGGATCAGGGCGAGAGAAAACAGCGCGTTGAATGCGTACACAATCGGGAGCAACCTGCCCGCACCCCAGACCGGTCCCCAGCGCTGCACGAGGACGTCAAACACCGCGAAGATGGCGGCCGTCAGACCCGCCGTAAAAACGGTCACGCCGACGTTGCGCGACGCTGAACCCCGGTGCTTCCGGTTGAGCAGGGCGATTCCCGCGACGCTGAGTACCGCGGCGCACCAGGCGCGTGCGTCCACGCGGTCTTCGGTAAAGAAGGGGACCAACAGTGCAACGCCAACCACTTTCAGCCCAAGCACCGGCACCGTGATCGAGACATCGCCTTTTTCAAAGGAAACGAACTGCGACATCAGGCCTGAAAACAGGCACACCGCGATACAGAAGGGTTGCCAGAGCAATTCCCATCGGATCGGGGGCGCGTCCATCCCTAGAAGCGCGCAGAAGAGCAGCGCGTTGATAAAGTTGGAGACAAAGGCTGTCCGCCACAGGCCTGCACCGAGTTCCGAGGAACGCTTTAGAAACAGCGCACTAGAGGTGAAGAGAACCGCCGCGAGGAGTGGAAGAACGAGGATGGCAGTTTGAGCGGACACAACGAGTTCAGCAGGAAAGTGCGGAAAAGGGGGTCAGGAAAATGAAAATGGGGTCAGGAAAATGGGATCAGTGTTCATTTTCTTTCACACAAATAAACCGATTCTGGTTTTCGGGTTCAGCAGTGGAAAACTGTCTGTCCCCGGTCCCCGTGGGGAAAAGGGGGTCAGTGTTCATTTTCTTTCACACAAATAAACCGATTCTGGTTTTCAGGTTCAGCAGTGGAAAACTGTCTGTCCCCGGTCCCTGTTTAGTCTCCGTTATCGGTGTGGAACTTCGACGACGAGAACTACACGGACCAAGCGGGCCGCATCCCTCAAAAACCCGCAGTTCCGCGATTGTCCCGCAACCATTTACTAGTGAGCAAACGAGCCCGAATGGCATTCGGCCCGTGTTGACACCCCGCAAGGGGCGATTCACTGAGAGCCTACGGCAACACGGTGGGAAAACCGTCCCCAAGACGCCTGCACCTTCAAAAGATACCCGAGCCCGCCCAGAATGAAGCGAATCTTCCCCGTTGACAAAGCATTTCCGCCCACGAGTCCCACGACAGAGCGCATGACGCAAACGTCATCGAACCGTCAAGTAAACGCCACTTTGCTTCAATATGCCTGTCACCTCAGTGTGATCCAATATTCACGGAGCCGGTGTTGACCCATAAAGCTCCATCGTAGGAGTTTATAGAGGTGAATTCCGTTGAACCTAGCAGAGAACAAAGACTGGCGCTCCGGCAAAACTATACAGCGGCCCACCTTCCTCCGACCGACTCAAGTCAACCTAACTGCCTCCGAATTTCTATGAACCTATCTGTCAAAACGGCAATCACCGCTTTGTTCGGTCTGTACGCGATACTGGGGACGGTTACAGCAACCTCAAGCGCGTCAACAGTGACCGGCAACGGCTCGTCCATCAATCCAACCGGGGCACTCACGGGCAGTGTGAAGGGCAGCGTCGCCCTCGCAGGAGCAGAAATTCCCGCGTACGACCCACTCTCGAAACGCGCCTTTGCGTCCTCGAGCACAGGTGTCCAAGTCGTCGACCTGTCTAATCCCTCAACCCCGACCTTCCTGTCCACCATCGCCCCCGGAAGTCTCGGTGTCACAGGCCTGACCAGTAACGATGTTTCTTCGATCCACGTCAGGAAGGGCACCAACGGGTCCCCAAGCGTCCTTGCCATCGCCGTGATCAACGCACCCAAGACCAGCCCCGGCCATGTGGTGTTCGTACGAGCTGATACAGGCGCCCTTCTGGGCGCGGTGCAGGTGGGTGTCGTCCCGGATCACGTCACCTTCACCCCGGACGGCACCAAGGTGCTCGTCGCCAACGAGGGAGAGCTCGACGGAACCGCAGCAACCCTCCCCGATGCCGCTGCCGGATCCGTTTCCATCATTGATGTGAGCCTTGGGTTTTCGTCACCGACCGTCACAACCGCCGGATTTGCCGCGTGGGATAGCGCGGATAGCATCGCAACACTCCGCGCAGCTGGCGTCCGTATCTACGAGAACGGAATCCCGTCCAAAGACTTCGAACCCGAATACATCGGGGTCTCCGGTGACGGCAAGAAGGCCTTCGTGACGCTTCAGGAAGCGAATGCCATCGGTATTTTGGATCTGGTTGCCGGCGCGTTCACCGACATCGTTCCCCTCGGGAAAAAAGACTTTTCCACCGGGTTCCACGACTTCAGCGACAGAGACGGCACGGCTGGCGCAAGCACGATCAAACTCACCACAGGCAATCCAGTCAAAGGCCTCTACATGCCCGATGCAGTCGCCTCGTTTAACTCCAAAGGCGAGACCTACTACGTCATCGCAAACGAAGGGGACGATCGCAACGATTTCCTCA
>JBIKSY010000032.1:0-26019 GCA_044348365.1 Chthoniobacteraceae bacterium | reverse complement strand
TGATCCGGATGTGAGCAAGTATGCAACCGCCAACCAAACCCAGTCCAAGTTCCCAGTTTTGCTTTCGGAATCTGGCGGCTGTAACATCACCCCGCCTCCAACGATACACTCTGGTTCAACCAGCGTCCGCGCCCCCGGGGTTACGAACCTGAATTGACGAACAGGCCAACCCCGCTTGTGTGGTTTGGATCGCCCGAGTGGCCGTTACCAAGACCCAGTGAGCGCGACTCTTTGGAACCGAAGTCACCGCTTATCCCCCCACACCCTACAGCAGAGACGCATCTAAAAATCCGGCCGCGGGCGCAACTGGATTCGGGTCGGCTCATTCAAAGGCCTTCCCTACGAGTAAGCGCCGCGCCGAAGGCGTAATGCGTTGCACACCACGCTCACCGACGACAAAGCCATCGCGGCCGAGGCCGCCAGCGGCCCTGGCGCCCAGCCGTCCCAAGCTTCCAGCAGTCCCGCCGCCAGCGGAATGGCCAGCACGTTGTAGCCAAAGGCCAGAAACAAATTCTGGCGTATAATGGAGAGCGTCTTGCGCGACAGGTCCATGGCCGTCAAAAGGAGGCGCAAATCGTCCCGGATGAGCGTGACATCCGAGGTCTGGCGCGCCACCGCAGTCCCCCCTCCCATGGCGATCCCCACGTCCGCCTGGGCAAGCGCGGGAGCATCATTGACCCCGTCGCCCAGCATTGCGGTGACCCCGCCCGCCTGCAGTTCAGCAATGATCCGGCGCTTCCCGTCAGGCCGGACCCCGGCAAAGCACTTTTGAATCCCCGTCTTGGCGGCGATCGCCCCGGCGACGGCCTGTTGGTCGCCGGAGAGCAGCACCGACTCCACCCCGCGCTTTCGCAGTTCGGCCACCACCCCGGCCGCCTCAGGCCGGAGCCGGTCCTCCAATCGAAACCAACCCGAGAAAACCCCGTCGGCAGCGATCCAAACGCGCCCATCCTCCACTTTGGAGGGGAGCCCGACACCCGCTTCCTCCAACAATTCGTAGGTGCCTACCAGCAACCGCACGCCCTCCACCTCCGCTGCGAGACCGCGCCCAGGGATGGCACTCACCCCCCTGGCAACCGGCAACCGCACGCCCCTGGCGGTTGCGGCACGGACCACGGCAGCCCCCGCAGGATGCACGCTGTGCTGCTCTGCGGCCCCCACCAGTTCGAGCAGGCGGCCTTCAAAGGAGCGGCTTTCCCACCATTCCGACACCTCCAAACGCCCCTGCGTCAGTGTGCCGGTCTTGTCAAACACCACCGTGCGCACCTTCGAGAGCAGTTCCAAAGCGGCACCGCCCCGAAAAAGCACGCCCTCACGCGCTGCCCGGCCTGTTCCAGCCAACACGGCCACAGGCGTAGCCAGTCCCACCGCGCAGGGACAAGCCACCACAAGCACTGTCAAGCCGTGCCAGAAAGCGGCGTGAAACCGGCTCGCCTCTGGCGAAACCAGCCCCCAACACAGAGCGGTCCCCAACGCCACCAGAAGCACCCCGAGGGCAAAGCGCCCGGCCACCCGGTCGGCAAGCCGTTGCACCGGGGGCTTCGAGTTCTGGGCCTCCCGGACAATCCGGAGCACCTGCTGTAAAAAAGCGTCCCGCCCCGCGGCTGAAACCCGCACCCGCAACGCCCCTTCGCCGTTTACGGTCCCGCCCGTCACAGGATCGCCCGGCCCCCTCTCTACGGGCGCCGACTCGCCCGTCACCCAGGCCTCGTCCACGGCGCTGCGCCCCTCCAACACCAACCCGTCCACCGCAAGCCGTTCCCCCGGAGCCACCAAAACCACGTCTCCCGGGCACACCTCCGCGAGCCGCACCTCCCGCACCGCACCCGAAACGGCCACCCGCACCGACCCGGGTTGCAACTGCGCCAGCGCCCGTATGGCCTCCCCGGCCTTGACCCGGTTGCGCAACTCGAGCCACCTCCCGAACAGCGCAAAAGTCACAATCCCCGCCGCCACTTCAAAATACCCGCCCCCGTGTTCCACCAGACCCATCTCGCCGCTGAGCCAGGCATACATGCTCCCCCCCCAAGCCAGGACCGCACCCGCACCCACCAGAAAATCCATATCGGGCGCACGCCGCCGCACCGCCCCCAAGGCCGAACGCAGGACGGTTGCGGCCGCCCAAAAAACCACCCCGCAGGAAAGCAGGGCCTCCAGCGGCACGCGTCCGTAGAACCGGGCCGCCAGCATTGAGCCCGGCCACAGGTGTGCGCCCATGGTACCCACAAACAGCGGCAAAAACCCCGCCGCAGCCCACAAAAAACGCCGCAACCCCAAGCCCACCTCCTCCTCTTCCCGGTTCGTAGGTTCCTCCCCTACGAAGCAGGCCTCCGCCGTAAAGCCGGCCCCTTTGATCGCCTCCACCACCGCAGCGGACCTTTCCCCGATCAAATCTTCATGGATTTGGCGACCTTGCCCCAGAGCCTCCTCTTTCTCCGCCCCGGTCCGCCACTGGACCGTGGCAACCGCCGTGGCGTAGTTGACCCCCGCCTCGCCGACCCCCGGAACGCCGCGCAACACCTCCTCTAGGCGCGCCGCACAGCCAGCGCAGTGCATGCCACCCACCCGCCACTGCTCCGTCGAGGCTTGCAGGCCCGAGGGTCCACCCGGACAAACACGCCCGCCCCCCACGGAAAAACTGTCGTCCTCCGTCCCGTTGGAAGGCGCAACGCCAAACCGTACTGGCTTTTGTTGATGTAAATCCATCGTCGCCCGCTGCGAAACATCGGTTGGGAACCACCGGATGTCATGGGATTTTTCCCTCTCCCCCTTTCAAAGCTTCCTAAAAACAGACCGAACCGACGAAATCGCGCTTCCCGACTGAGTCGCGTTGTTGTTTTTCCATTCCCCACTTTCCCATCCGGAAAAGCAGGAGTATGGTTACACATTCTATGAACCTTGAGATTCAGAAGGCCGTCGAGGCCGGTAAAATTCCCACATCAGCCGTCGCCACCCTGCAACAACTTGTTGAAGGGACTTGTGTCACCCACAAGAGCTGGGGCTTTGGAAGAATCGTAGGCATGGACTTCCTGCTCAACCAAGTCCGGATCGACTTCGCCTCCAAGGCGGGCCACCTGATGCAGTTGGAATACGCAGCCGAGTCGCTCGTACCCATCGAACCGGACCACATTCTTTCAAGGATCGCGCTGGACGCCCCGGCCGTTCGCGCCGAGGCGAACGCCGACCCGGTCGCCTTCACCGCGGCCGTCCTGGCCAACTACGGCAACAAACGTACTCAGGACGAGTTCACCCGACTGCTGGTGCCGGCCCTCTTTAGCGAGGGTGAATTCAAGCGCTGGTGGGACGGAGCCAAAAAGCTGCTGAAAAAGGACGGCCATTTTTCGTTTCCCGTAAAAAAGACAGGCCCGATCGTGTTCCGGAGCGAATCCGTTTCCCACGCTGACCAGCACCTGGCCGCTTTCCAGCATGCCCGTCAGCTCAAGGAACAGATTGTTGCCCTGGAAAAAATCCTGCGCGACGCGGAGGATTTCGGCCAACTGATCCCCCAGGTGCAGTCCGTGCTTGAAATCGCGGAGGAAGCCGCCCGCCGGAACCTGAAGCTCAAGACAGCCGAATGTCTCACCATCATCACCCTGCGCGACGAAATCGTCGACCGGGCCAAGGGGCTTCGGAGGGGCGCCGACGCGCTGACCCTCCCGGCCATCCTTCTGGAGGAGCAGCGCAACCTGACCTCGCTTCTGGAGGAAATCCCCGCCGCGAAACTCAAGCGGGCGCTCGCTGCGTTTCAGGAGGCCTTCGGAGAAGACTGGTCGGCCAAGGCGCTTTCGTTGGTGGGACGCGGCAGCACCCGTCTGGTGGCCGAGGCGGCCCGGCTTCTGCAGGAGCACGGTAAAACGTCCGAACTCCGCACCACACTGGACCGCTCCATCCGCGACCATTCCATTTCCTCGGCGGCCCTGACATGGCTTTGTGACAAAAAGGAACGGAACAAGAAGGAAGGCGAATTCCGCAGCCTGCTCCACCCGCGGGTGGTCAGCGCGCTCCTATCAGCCCTTGAGCGGGACCAGTTCAATGAAAACCGGGACCGCAAGCTGCACGACCTGCTCGTGGGCGATGAAGGGCTGTTGCCGGACCTGCTGGCGGGGGCGGAAGTTGAGGAGGTGCGCGAGGCCATGCGCAAACTGCTGCTCTCCCCCGTGTTCGAGGACCTGAACAAGCGCTCGCTGCTGGGCCGTTTTGTGCGGGCCTATCCCGAGCTGGAGGTTTTGATTTCCGGCGACCGCGAAGAAAAGCAGGAAAGCCTGGTGGTTTCCTGGGACAGCCTCCAGAGGCGCCAGGAAGAGTACGAGGAAATCATCAACAAAAAGATTCCGGAAAACACCCGCGAGATCGCAGAAGCGGCGGCGCACGGCGATTTGAAGGAAAACGCGGAATTCAAGGCCGCCAAAGAAAACCAACGGATGCTGGGCCGCCGCCGCGCCGATCTGGAGCGGGAAATCATGACCGCCCGCGGCACCGACTTTGCCCAGGCGGACACCGCCCAGGTGTCGATCGGAACGTCCGTGAGCATTCGCGACGTCAAAACCGCAAGTGTGGAAACGTTCCACATTCTTGGGGCTTGGGATGGCGATGTCGAAAAGGGCATCATTTCCTACAAGGCACCGATTGCCCGCGCACTGATTGGCCACAAGTTGGGAGACGTGGTCGAATTGCCCACTGAAAAGGGTGAGCTGAACGTTGAAATTATTTCGATTGAAGCTTGGAACAAAGGTGGAAATTGATTTGCAATAGCGCGGCTTAAAAAGTCAGTGTCTTAAGCAGTTTTCGCCCCCAAAACTCAAACAAACCTTTTTGTCTCTCATTCCCACTCCTTTATGTCTTTGACCGCCATTTCCAGCATTCTCGCCCGTCAGATTATTGATTCCCGCGGGAATCCGACCGTCGAGGTGGACGTGGAGCTGGCAGGTGGCTCCGTGGGGCGCGCCGCCGTTCCAAGCGGCGCGAGCACCGGTGAGCACGAGGCAGTGGAACTGCGGGACGGAGACAAAGCCCGCTATCTGGGCAAGGGCGTGACGCAGGCGGTACACAACGTCGAGGAAATCATCGCCCCTGAGCTAGAGGGGCATGATGCGTTGGACCAGGTTGAGGTGGACAAGCTGTTGCTGGAACTGGACGGTACCCACAACAAGGGGAAGCTCGGCGCCAACGCGTTGCTGGCAGTTTCGCTTGCCACGGCGCACGCAGCTGCCAACCAGCTCGGGCTGCCGCTGTTCAAGTACATCGGCGGGCCCAATGCAAAGGTGCTCCCGGTGCCGATGATGAACATTCTCAACGGTGGCGCCCACTCGGACGCCCCGATTGACTTCCAGGAGTTCATGATCGTCCCGAAGAAGTTCGAAACCTTCTCTGAAGCGCTCCGCGCAGGGACCGAAATCTTTCACGCCCTCAAGGGCGTGCTGAAGGCACGCGGGCTTTCCACGGCAATCGGGGACGAAGGCGGCTTTGCTCCGAACCTCAAGAGCGCCTCCGATGCTTTGGAAACCATCGCACAGGCAGTGGCCAAGGCTGGATACAAGCTGGGGGAGGAAATCTTCATCGCTCTGGACGTGGCCTCCTCGGAGTTCTTTGATGCCGCCACGAGCCAGTATGTGTTTAAGAAGAGTGACCAGTCCCGCCGCTCCGCCGGTGAATTGGTGGCTTACTACGCAGAACTGCAGCAGCAGTTTCCAATCATTTCCATCGAGGACGGTTGCGCCGAAAACGACTGGGACGGCTGGAAAGCGCTCACCGATGCCCTCGGCCACAACACCCAACTCGTGGGCGACGATCTTTTTGTCACCAACACCAGCTTCCTCCAGAAAGGCATCGATCTGGGCATCGCCAACTCCATCTTGGTGAAGGTCAACCAGATCGGCACCCTTACCGAGACCCTTGACGCCATTGAACTGGCGAAGGAAAACCGCTACACCGCGGTCATTTCGCACCGCTCGGGTGAAACCGAGGACACCACGATCGCTGACATTGCTGTTGCGACAAACGCCGGCCAGATCAAGACGGGCTCCCTTTGCCGCACGGACCGTGTGGCCAAATACAACCAACTTCTCCGGATCGAGGAGCAGTTGGGCGACAAGGCGGTTTACGGAGGAAAAATGCGGGCGTGAGCGACCAGTTCTTCGAGCATAATACCGCAGCGGCACGGCCGGTTTGGACTTCTCTAAACCGAGCCCTTGCCGGAGCCATCGTTATGCTCGTTGTAACTACCCTAGCCATCCGGTACCTGCCGGAGACCACCCGGCGTAACGAAATGCAGGCCCAGATTCAGGATCTGGAGGCAAAACTCGCAGAGCGGAAGTCTGTCCTGCAGCGGCACGAGCGCGAAGAGCGGTTGCTCCGGACGAATCCGGAATACCTAAGCCTGATCGCCCGGGACAGGTTGGACCTGAAGGAAGAGGGCGAGACCCTGTTCCGATTCGACACGGCGAAGCGCTGACAAGCGACGTCGCTTCTCCAGCGGCACACCGGGGACCTCCGACTTGGTCCTCCCTGTCCTTGCTGTTCGCAGGGTCAAAAGGAGCCGCCGGGGGCACTGCGCTCCAAGAGCCCGTTGCCCCCGTCCCGGGAACACCGCCTTTTGGGCAAGCCAAGCCGATGCCAAGTCGCACCTCCCCTTTTGCTTTCGAGCAGCTCAGTATTCGGCATTCCGCTTCCCTCGCTCCCTGACCGGGAGGCGAAGTAAGAACAAACCCTCACCATCACCCACAACGTCCATGTCCCTAGACCTCTCCGCCCTCGACCTCGCTCCGCTCCGCTCCCGAGTCAACGAACTCCGGAGGTATCTTTGACTTAGCCGGACTGCAGGCCCGCTTGGCGGCCATTGAGGAGTCCATGAGCGCCCCAGACTTCTGGGACCACAAAGACCGCGCCCAACTACAGGTCGAGGAAGTTTCCGCGTTACGCGCCAAGATTAATCCGATGACCGGGCTCATGCGGCAAATCGCAGATTTGGAAGTCCTGCTGGAACTGACTGCCCTTGAACCGGATCAGAAGCAAGCCGCCGCCGAGGTGGAGGCCGAGCTCAACAGCTTTACGCGTGCCCTGGACCAGTTCGAGGTGCGAATGCTGCTTTCCGGGCCGAACGACCGCTGCTCGGCGTTTCTTTCGGTTCAGTCGGGTGCGGGTGGCACGGAGGCTTGCGACTGGGCGGACATGCTCCTGCGCATGTACCAGCGCTGGTGCGAACGCCGCGGCTATCAGACCGCCATCATCGACCTCCAGCACGGGGACGAGGTTGGCATCAAATCCGCCACCATCCGGGTCACGGGCGAATTTGCATTCGGCTATCTGGCCACGGAACGCGGAGTCCACCGGCTTGTGCGCATCTCCCCTTTCGATTCAAACAAGCGGAGGCACACCTCCTTCGCGGGGGTCGACGTGGTGCCGGACCTGCCGGAAAGCGCCCCCGTGGAAATTAACGAAGCCGACATCGAGGTGGACACCTACCGTGCAGGCGGCAAGGGCGGGCAGAACGTCAACAAGGTGGAAACAGCCGTGCGCATCAGGCACAAGCCCTCGGGCATTGTAGCCGCGTGCCAGAGCGAACGTTCGCAGATGCAGAACAAGCACCTGGCCATGCGTATGCTCTCCGCCAAGCTCAAGCAGGTGGAACTCGACAAGCGCTCGGCTGAAATTGAACGGCAGTACGGCGAAAAGGCGGACGTTGCCTTTGGCTCACAGATCCGGTCCTACGTGTTCCAGCCCTACCAGATGATCAAGGACCTGCGCACAGGCGTGCAGTCCAGCGACATCCCCGGAGTGATGGACGGAGACATCGACGCCTTCATCGAAGGAAAACTACGCGGCCTCACCAACAAGCGAGGTGTCGCGGACGACGATCTGGAGTAGCGATTTCTGTCTGCAATCAGCCCTGTGGCCCGGCACCAGCGGCCTTTTGGAGCGCCTGTTCCATGAGGTGCGCGGCGAGGGTCTGCGTGGCCTCGTCAAGCGCCGCTACCGCGCGCTTAAGTGGCGGAGCAGCCCCCCCGTCAAGGAGGCGACGCACCTCGGCGGCGCAGGTTTCGATGTGTTTGCGCTCAAACTCCTCCAACCTGCCCCCCGCCAGCGCCAGCGCCTTTTCCAGGGAGGGCAGCATCTCCTCGGCCTTGAGCCTGGCCTCCGTGAAGGCCCGGGCGTTCATGTCGTCCATCGCGTTTTCCAAAGCGTCCTCGAGCATCTTTTCGACCGCCTCGTCGCTGACCTCTACCGCGCTGGCCATCTCCACCACCCGCTCCCTGCCGGTGGCCACATCGCGCGCCAGCACCTGTAAAATCCCGTTGGCATCGATCTCAAACTGCACCCCCACACGGGCCTGCCCCTTTGGCAGCGGCTCAAAGGGCAGTTCGAAACGGCCCAGTTCCCAGTTGTCGTTGGCGATCTCGCGTTCCCCCTGGAGCACCCGCAACAACATGGAGCGCTGCCCGGCCAGGGCGTTGGTGAACATTTCCCCAGCCTTGCAAGGAATCGTGCTGTTGCGCGGCAGGATTACGTTCATGAGTCCGCCAAAGGTCTCGATCCCCAACGAAAGCGGCGTCACATCCAAAAGCACCACCTCCCGCAGGGTCCCCCCCAAAATGGCGGCCTGCAGGGCGGCCCCCTCCGCCACGGCCTCATCGGGGTTGCGGCTGCAGTTGGGCTCGAGGCCGAACCATTCCGTAACCATACGCCGCACCAACGGCATCCGGGTGCTGCCCCCGACCAGCAGCAGCTCCTGCACCGGCCCGTTTTCAAGCTGCGCATCCGCCATCGCCCGCAGGCAGTGCGCACGCGTCCGCTCCAAAAGGGGGAGGGCCACCCGCTCCAACTCGGCGCGGCTCAAGCGCACTTCCCGGGAGGCGCCGCCTTCTAAAAAGGGCAGGGACAGGACCACCTCCTCCGCCTCGGAAAGTCTGTGCTTGGCGTCCACAACCGCCTCCAACACCCGCGCGCGGGCAGCGGGATCCCCAATCCGGATGCCCCGTTCCTCCTCCAGAAAGGCCACCAGAGCGGAGTCCACATCGTCCCCGCCCAGACTCGTGTTCCCGTTGGTTGAGAGGACCTGGAAGACCCCCCCGGTGAGCTCAAGAATGGAAATATCAAAGGTGCCTCCACCCAAGTCGTATACTGCCACACGGGTCCGCTCCCCCCTCCGCTCCAGTCCATAGGCAAGCGCGGCTGCCGTCGGTTCGTTCAGGATCCGCAGCACCTCAAAACCGGCCAGTTCCCCCGCCCGCTTTGTCGCCGAACGTTGTGCATCGTTAAAATAAGCCGGCACGGTGATGACGGCCTTCTCCACCGCCGTCCCAAGGGCCCGCTCCGCGTCGGCCTTCAGCTTCCGCAAAATCTCAGCCGCCACCTGCTCGGGACTCAACACCTGACCGCCCGCCACCAAACGCACTGGCGCCCCCGTCTCTCCCACTACACGGTAGGGCATCGACAAGGCTTCCTCTCCGCCGCGGCGCCCCATGAAGCGTTTCACCGAAAAAAGGGTCCGCTCCGGCTCCAGCACGCGCAGGCGCACCGCAGGACCTCCCACCAGCGGCTCCCCCTCCTTGGGATAGTGCACCACGGAGGGCGTCAGCCGCTGCCCTCCCGAGTCCGCAATCAACGTGACAAATCCCGCGTCGTACACCCCAATGAGCGAGTTGGTAGTTCCAAGGTCGATTCCAACGATCATCCGGCAGAACAAGCATCGCCCCGCGCTTGAATGCAACACCTGCCGCTGGAAAGTTCCAACTGAGGTCCATTTCCCCCCGCCCCTTGCCGCGATGCTCCGCCCCCCCCTTCTCGCCCTCCTCGCCCTTCTGCTGTTTTCCACTCCCGCCTTCCCCCAAGCCAACGCCAAGGAACAGCCTCCAGCCGAACGCGCCGCAGCACTCGTCGCGGCTCTGGCCGAAGCCTTTGAGCCGCCGGCATGGAGAGGGCTAACCTGCTCCCCTCCGCACAGGGTCGAACAAAGCCCCGGTCAGATCTACCAGTCTGGACTCGGGCCGGTCTGGGTGGCCGAGGTCACCACGCCTGGGGGCCACACCGGCTATCTGATGTGGGAGGACTCTCCCGAGGCTTTTCTGGTGGACTTCGCCTGGGACGCTCCTGAGGAGCAATGCCTACCCAAACCCGGCAGGGGCGCCCTTTTGCGGAACGTTCCCAACCAGCAACAGTTTCCCGTGCAGGGAAACTCGGCGCCTAAAATAGCCTCCGGCTGCGTGCCCACGGCGGGGGCCAACCTTGTCGGCTTCTGGGTGAACAAGGGCCTGCACCGCTGGACGGGGACACCCTCGGCAACCGCCGACCTACGCCTTGTCGCCAGCCGCCTCAGAAGCCGGCTGCGCATGCAGGAAATTCCCGACCTGGACGGTTTTACCGAAAACGGCATGCCCTTGAGCGGAGCGTTTCCCGCGGACTTGCGGGACGGCCTGCAACTGGACGCAGCCGCCCACGGCATCCCTCTTGAGACCACGCTGGAACGCTTCTCGGGCGGAGCCCTCAAGCGGGAGACGGCCGAAGGACGGCCCGTGCTGCTCTCCTGTATGGTACGCCTGCCACAAAAGCCCCGGCTTTCATGGGGGCACGAAGTGACTGGGACGGGCTGGGTGGAAGTCGAGGGCCGCCTTTTTGCCGGGGTGCGCGACAATTTTCTTCCGTCGAGGAGCGGAGAAACGACGCGCTGGATTGGAGAGGGGCAAATGCGGACGCTGCTGCGCGCCGCGCCGCAGACTGGCTCTATTCGGCCAGATTGAGCAAAACAACACAGGAGCGGGTGGGGAAGCGTTGCAGGGAGGCCGTGGACGAAAAAGAGAGGCACTCCTAAAAAAGAGGAGGCGGAGGCGTGGAGATATGGGATATTGGGCGTGGCACGCTGAATGCTTGAGTAGAGATTGGCACGCCGCTGTCCCTTCGGAAGGGGGGCACAGGGGCCGTAGGATGTAATCTGTGCCCCTGAACCCTTAGCTCAAACCTAGAATGACAACACCCACAGGCCGGGCCGGCGCCATAGCCGCCATTGTTGGCCGCACCCCCGCGGAGTCGACAGTCAACTTCGCAGACGAATCACCCAAGAGCGTATTCGGCTCAAACACCTTCAGCCTCTCGGTGATGAAGGAGACGTTGAAGCCGGACACCTACCAGTCCCTGCTGAAAACCATCCAGTCTGGGCAAAAGCTTTCTGAAGAGGTGGCGGACGAGGTGGCGGACGCGATGCGCATCTGGGCCGTGAGCAAGGGAGCGACCCACTACGCCCACGTTTTCTACCCTCTGACTGGGGCGACGGCTGAAAAGCATGATTCGTTCTACGAAAACACCGCCAGCGGCGAGGCCATTTCCAAGTTTAAGGGCAAGGTGCTCGTCCAGGGTGAGCCCGACGCCTCCTCCTTCCCCAACGGTGGAATCCGGGCCACGCACCGCGCCCGCGGCTACACCGCCTGGGACGCTACCAGCCCCGCCTACCTCCTCGAAGGGGTCAACGGCAACACGCTCTGCATCCCCACCTCCTTTGTCTCCTGGACGGGCGAGACGCTCGACACAAAGACCCCCCTGCTCAAGTCCATGCAGGTTCTGGACAAGCAGGCGCGCCGGATCCTGTCGCTTTTCGGACACAAGGAAATCGCCCACGTGTCCGCCACGGCGGGACCCGAACAGGAGTACTTTCTAGTCGACAAGCACTTCTTCTACAGCCGCCCCGACCTGCAGGCCGCGGGCCGCACGCTCTTCGGCGCGCAGCCGCCCAAGGGGCAGGAGTTTGAAGACCACTACTTTGGCGTCATTCCGGAGCGGGTGCTGGCTTTCATGTGCGAGGTGGACCGGGAGCTCTACAAGCTGGGCATTCCCTCCAAGACCCGCCACAACGAAGTGGCTCCGGGTCAGTTTGAAATCGCGCCCCTCTTTGAATTCGCCAACGTCGCCTCCGACCACCAGCAACTGGTGATGACGGTGCTCAAGAAGGTGGCAGACCGCCACGGCCTGGTGTGTCTGCTGCACGAAAAGCCCTTTGCCGGCGTCAACGGTTCCGGCAAGCACGTCAACTGGTCCCTGGGCAACGCGACCCAGGGCAACCTGCTCGATCCAGGCGACACGCCCCACGAGAACGCACAATTCCTCGTCTTTGCCGGGGCGGTCATTCGCGCCGTGGACAAGTACGCGGGCCTGCTGCGTGCCGTCATCGCCACCGCAAGCAACGACCACCGGCTGGGAGCGAATGAAGCGCCACCAGCGATCATTTCCGTGTACCTGGGAGACCAGCTTGGGGACGTTTTCGAACAGATCAAAGGGGGCGGCGCCACCAGCTCCCGCTCGCGCGGGGTGCTACACATCGGAGTCGATGTGCTTCCCAACCTGCCCAAGGACGCAGGGGACCGCAACCGCACCTCCCCGTTTGCCTTCACGGGTAACCGGTTTGAGTTCCGCGCAGTGGGTTCGAGTCAGGCCATCGGCACCGCACTGGCCGCGCTCAACACGATCCTCACGGACTCTCTGGACTACATCGCCGGAAAGCTCGAGGGCGCTCCAGACCTGAACGCGGCGATCCAGTCCGTGCTCAAGGAGATCATGGACCAGCACGGCCGGGTCATCTTCAACGGCAACGGCTACTCTGAAGAGTGGCATGCGGAGGCCGCCAAACGCGGCCTTCTCAACCTCAAGACAACTGCGGAGGCGCTGCCGCAGATGCTTGAGCCCCACGTTTCCGAGGTGTTCGAGAAGTACGGCGTGCTCTCCCACGAGGAACTGCACAGCCGCTACGAGATCGTTGCGGAACAGTACATCAAACAGGTGAACGTGGAGGCCCGCGTGGCCGAGGAGATCGCCCAGACCCAGATCTTCCCGGTTGCGGCGCACTACGCTGCGGAACTGGCCGAAGGCGCTGCCAAGCTCAAGGCCGCCGGAGTCTCTGCGCCCACAGTCACGTTGCACAAGGTTGCCGGGCTTGTGTCAGACCTCGAGTCCCACATTTCCCAACTCCAGAACGTGCACGGTGCCGCCCAGGAAATCGGCGACTGGACCCACAAGGTGCTTCCCGCACTGCTGTCGCTGCGCAAGACCGTCGATGCCCTTGAGACAGTCGTGCCGAACGACGCCTGGCCGCTGCCCACCTACCAGGAGATGCTGTTCATCCGGTAAATCCGCGAAAACCGTTCACCCCCTTCCTGAGAAGGGGGTGAAATACGAACGCCGCCGTGGTTCACATCACGGCGGCGTTTCTTTTTCAGAGGTGGCTTGGAAGCGCCGTGAGGGCGCGCTACTTTCCCTTTGCAAAGCTGTCCTTGAGCGCGACGGTCCGATTCAGCACGGGAGCGCCGGGTCGGCTATCCTTGGTGTCCACGCAGAAGTAGCCCACACGTTCAAACTGGTAGAGTGCCCCCGGCAGGGCATGCTGCACAGAGGGCTCCGCCTTGGCAGTCAGCGTTTCCAAAGAGGCCGGGTTTACAAACTGCCTGAAATCGCCGCCCTCCCCCGCCGCCTCCTCTGGCTGGGCCTCGGTAAAGAGCTTGTCATACAACCGGACCTCCACATCCTCAGCCTGGGCGGCGCTCACCCAGTGGATGGTTCCCTTGACTTTGGGACGCCCCACCGGTTTGGCGCCGTGCCGGGTCGCCTCGTCATAGGTGCAATGGAGCTCGAGCACCCGTCCTGCGGCGTCTTTGACGACCTCCTGACAGATGATACAAAAGGCGTACTTCAGCCGCACCTCACCGCCGGGCACCAACCGGAAGAAGTCGGCAGCAGCTTCCTCGCGGAAGTCGTCCGCCTCAATGTAGAGTTCCCTGCTCAATGGCACCAAGCGCTTGCCGGCCTCGAGGTTTTCCGGGTTGTTGGTCAGTTCAATAAACTCCACCTGCCCCTCGGGGTAGTTGGTCAACACGACCTTGATCGGGTGAAGCACCACATACACCCGGTTTGCCACCCGGTTGAGGTCCTCACGAACGCAATGCTCCAGAAGCGCCAGTTCCGTCAGCGAGGGAAACTTGGTGAGCCCCACGGTTTCGCAAAACTGGCGCACGGCGGCCGGGGTGTAGCCCCTACGGCGGATGCCGCTGATGGTTGGCATCCGGGGGTCGTCCCAACCAGTGACAAGGCCGTCCTTGACCAATTCAAGGAGCTTGCGCTTGCTCAGGACAGTGTAGGTGAGGTTGAGACGCGCAAACTCGCGCTGGTAAGGTTGGCCGGGCAGACCGTCGACATGCTCGATGAGCCACTCGTAAAGAGGCCGGTGGTGCTCGAACTCGAGCGTGCACAGGCTGTGGGTGATCTGCTCCAGAGCGTCGCTCAACGGATGGGCAAAGTCGTACATCGGGTAGATGCACCATGCGTCTCCGGTCCGGTGGTGGTGGGCATGCAGAATCCGGTAAAGCACGGGGTCCCGCAGGTTCATGTTGGGCGAGGCCATGTCGATTTTGGCCCGCAACACGCATGCGCCTTCCTTGAATTTTCCGGCACGCATCTGCTCAAAAAGGGCCTGGTTTTCAGCACTGGAGCGACTGCGGCACGGACTCGGGGTGCCCGGGGAGGTCAGCGAACCGCGGTTGGCGCGCATCTCCTCAGGCGACTGATCGTCCACGTAGGCAAGGCCCTTACCTATGAGTTGCTGGGCGTAACCGTAAAGGGTTTCGAAGTAATCACTGGCGTAATGCAGGTGCGTGCCCCAGCTAAAACCCAGCCATTGGACGTCGGTCTGGATGCTTTCAACGTACTCCACCTCCTCCTTGGTGGGGTTGGTGTCGTCAAACCGCAGGTGGCACCGGGACTTGGGTGCGTGTTCCAAGGCCAGTCCAAAGTTCAAACAAATGCTCTTGGCGTGGCCGATGTGCAGGTAGCCGTTGGGCTCGGGAGGAAACCGAGTGACCACCCACCCCTCGTTTCGCTGGGCGGCGACGTCGGCGTCAATCAGTTCACGGATAAAATCGCGGTGTGGTGCCGCTGGCGCATCGGACATAGGACCCTAGGTTTCCCAGTGCCCGACCCGGAGTCAAGGCAACGCCCCTTTAAAGCGCCTTCCCGGGGAACGCCTCACCCGCGCCGTCAGTGCATCCGATCCAAAGACGCTCCCTTTCTAGTTGTAGGTGTTCCCGTAGCCTTCCGCCTCGGCGGGCAACTCGAGCACGGGCACAGCCAGTGCGTCCGGGGTGCCCCCGCGCGTGATGGGAATCGGCCAGGAACTCACGCCCATGAGCAATTCCTGCTCCTGCGCCTGCCGCTGCCAGGGCACCGAAAGCTCCGTCTCCCTGATGCTGACCTTCTCGCACTGCACATTTCCCAGGTAAAACATCCCGTAGACATCGCCGATGTCGGCCGCCTTGGAATACCACTCCTTGGCCGTCTCAACGTTCCGTTCCAAGCCCATGCCCCAGTAGTAGCAGTGGCCGAGATTGACCATCGCGGCTCCGTTTCCAAGGCCGGCAGCCTGCTCAAACAACGAAATTGCCGCAGTCGGATCCTCTTCCACCCCCTCCCCCCACAGACTGCAGACGGCAAGACTGTTGAGTCCGTCGCCGGCGCCAAGGTCGGCAGCCTTTCTGAACCACTCCACAGCACTGGGGGTGTCGCGCTCGATCCCGCGCCCTTCGTAGAAACAAATTCCAAAACTCACCATTCCCAAAACGTTCCCCCCGTCCGCCGCCTGACGAAACCAGTATGCAGCGGACTCCATCTCCTTGAGCACCCCGTTTCCCGTAAAAAAGCAGCGCCCAAGGTGGTACATGGAATCAACATGTCCGGCGTCCGCCGCCCGCATGTACCAGGAGGCGGCCTGTTCGTAGTCCCTCCGGATGCCACTGCCCTGGTAAAGGCAGAAGCCAAAGTTGAACATGCCCCGCACACTCCCCCCCACGGCGGCCTTTTGGAAGCAACGCACCGCCTGAATTAGATCCCGTTCGACACCAATGCCTTGATAATGGCACAACCCGAGGCTGCACATACCGTCTGCGCTTCCAAGTTCGGCGGCTCTCCTAAACCAAGAAACTGCTTGTTCGGGTTCCATATTCACGTGAGTTCCTTTGCTTACAATAGTCGGCTGCTGAGACATCAAAGTTAAGGCATATTCCGGTCGGGAAAGGCGATTCTCGAGCGCCTCCTCACGGCCAGACTGCTGCCTTGGGGTTTGGCGGCAACTGTAACGGCTTCCCACCCCGCGTCACGCCAAACCCGCCGGCAACGGCCTCCACTGCAGAGACGGCACTCCCCTCCCTACCAACGCTTCAGACCTACCGCCTTGGCGGCCTCCGCTGGCGAGACACTTTTTCCCTCCAGACCCGCCAAAAAGCCGTCCTTTGCTGGCAACTTTGGCGCCTCCTCAAGCCGCTCGGGATATTCCAGACGGGAAAAAAGCATCCTCTTAATTTTGGAGCGGGGCACCTGCTTGCTTCCGTAGCCCCCGGGCTGGTTGCTGCTCCAGAAGGACACTGTCTCCTCCCCCTTGACCGTTTGAACACCCAGAAAAACAACGGAATGCCCGTGCTCCGCTGCCCCAATGGAGTCATTCCAGAAAATCTTCAAAAAATCCCCCCTCCGGGCCTCCTTGATGTCCGTGAAGCTGCGCCCAGCCCCCGTCTCTTCAAACAGGCGTCCCGTCCCCGGACCGTTGGCATTCCATCTCCCCCACACCCCGACGCCATCCGACTGTCCCTCCACCATGAGCGCACGCCACGCTTCAGGGGAAAGAGACACCCGCCCCGCGCGCTGCTCCCGGGCCAGCGCGACCAGCAGGACGAGGTAGGTTCCGCCCGAACAAAAACTTGGAACCGCCTTGGCCGGGCGGAGGGTCGGCTTCCCCTCCTCCCAGGCCACGGCAGCCATCAGTGCGTCCCGCGCATCCACCCCGGTTGCGTAGCCGCCGCCGATGGGCAGGCTGGCGATCGCGTCAATGAGTGCCTCGTTCCAGGCGGGCTCTGCTCCCGGCTTGTCCTGTTCGGCCTTGGCCCCCTTCTCTCCCTTGCCCTCCGCCGGCTTGCGCGCCAGGGCGGAGCACCCCGCCAGCAACGGCCAGACGCCCGCCGCAACCATTGCACAAAACAAAACCGACTTTTGATTGGCTCGCATCCCTCTAGCCTTGCAGCACTCCGAACCAATCTGCAAGCGAACCTACTCGCCCCCCAAGCAGTGCTTCTGCATTCTTGTCCCTGCCGGCCCGCCACCCCATGCGCACCCTCATTTCCGTTCTTTTTCTTTCCGCCCTTGTTCCTTTGACGCCCCTCAGGGCCGAGCCCCTGAGCTTTCTCAACCGCTTGTTTGCAGCCCCGGCGCCGCCAGCCGCCTCCCCGGCGCAGCCTCTAAAGCAGAACGCCCAGCCCTCCGGCACCATCCCGCTTCCCGAGGTGTTCTTCTCGCCAAAGGGCGGCTGCACACAGACCATCGTCAGGGAACTCAAGGCCGCACGGCAGAGTATTCTGGTGCAGGCCTACTCGTTCACCTCGGCGCCGATTGCCGCCGCCCTGGTCGAGGCGGCGCGCCGGGGCGTCCTCATCGAGGTCGTTTTGGACAAGAGCAACAGAACCGGCAAATATTCTTCGGCAGACTTTGTCGCGCACGCAGGCATCCCCACCTGGCTCGACGAGAGGCACGCAATCGCCCACAGCAAGGTGATGATCATCGACGAGGCCACCGTGATCACCGGCTCCTTCAACTTCACAAAGGCCGCCGAGGAAAGCAACGCGGAGAACATTCTGATCCTCCGCAGCCCCGACCTTGCAGCCCGGTACACCCAGCAATTCCTTGAACACAGGCGCCACTCCGTCTCCTACGCAGGCCGGTAGCAACCCCGCCGCAGAGGAATCCCCCCTCGTCTTCGGCGCACGCTGTGCGGCGCTGGCGTTGCTGCTCAGCGCTCTGGCGGGTTCGGTTTGCGCCGCCTTTGCACGAAGCCTGGACCTCGCGACGACCCTGCGTTTCACCCAACCGGCGTGGCTGTTTGCCGCCCCCGCCATCGCCATCCTCACCACCGCGGTTTACAGGCGGCACCCAGACCAGAGCGAGCGGGGCAACGACCTTGTTTTCGAGCGGATCAACCAACAAAACGGCGGGATTCCCCAGCGGATGGCGCCGCTCGTTTTTTTCACCAGTACAGCCGCCCACCTGTGCGGTGCCTCGGTCGGCCGCGAGGGCGCCGCCGTCCAGATCGCCGGCGGCCTCGCCGCCTCTCTGCAATGGCTCTTCCGGCTGCACTCCCGCTACCAGCGCCCGCTGCTTCTGTCGGGAGTCGCCGCGGGTTTTGGTGCGATTTTTGGCACCCCGCTTGCCGCCGCGGTGTTTGCAATTGAAGGCCCAAGTCCAAAGCACTGGCGCCTCCGCTTTCTGCCGCTGTGCCTCCTTTCCGGCTTTGCAGGGGACGCCGCCTGCCGCGCCTGGGGAACCCACCATGCGGCCTACGCGGCTGTCCTGCCAAACTGGAACGAGGCCCTGCAGCCCCCGTTTGTGGCGGCGCTCCTACTGATGAGCCTGTGCAGCGGGTGGATCGCGCGACTCTACCTTTGGCTTGCCGAGACCCTAAAAACCCTCTTTGCAAGGGCGCGACACTGGTGGGTACCGCCCCTTCTCGCCGGCACCGCACTCGCCTTGCTGGCGCAGTTTCCAATCATGACCGACTCCCTTGGCCTTGGCGTCTGGAGCAGCAACCCGGACGCCGTCACCCTGGGCTCAGCCTTCCAACCGGGGGGCGCGCACCCGTGGAGTTGGCTCTTAAAGCTGACACTCACCGCGTTGTGTCTGAGTGGCGGATTCAAGGGGGGCGAGGTCACACCACTCTTTTTCGTGGGAACCACCTTCGGGAGCATCCTTGCGAGCAGCCTTGGAATGGAGCCCGCCGCCTGTGCCGCCTTAGGCTTTGTCGCCGTGTTTGCCGCGGCCAGCCACACGCCTGTGGCTGGGATTTTTCTGGCAGCGGAACTGTTCGGAGTCCAAGGCATCCCCTGGTTTGCACTTGTCTGTTTGGTTGCGAGCCGCGCCTGCGGAAAACGGAGCCTCTTTCCCAGCCAGAGCCGCGCCTGACACCCGGACCCCACTCGCCCATCGCACTATCCCTCTCCCTCCAACCCTCCCGCTTTTTCCTCCATTCCATGAGACACTCTGCCATCTGGCTCTCCCTTGCCGCACCGGCGCTCCTGCAAGCCGCACCGCTGGAATACAACCGCGACATCCGTCCGCTCCTTTCAGAACATTGTTTTTCCTGTCACGGGTTCGACGAAAAGGCGCGCAAAGCCAACCTCCGGTTGGATGTCGCAGACGAAGCCTACGCGGAGCGAGACGGGGTCATCGCGTTGAAGCCCGGCGACCTTACCCAGAGCGAGGCTTGGAAGCGGATCATCAGTGAGGACGCCGAGGAACTCATGCCCCCGCCCAAGTCGCACCTGAAGCTCACAACCGGCGACAAGCAGAAGCTCAAACGCTGGATTGAAGAGGGCGCCAAGTACGACGGCCACTGGTCCTTCCTGCCCCCAAAGCGGGCCCTCGTTGAATCTGCGGGGGCGATCGACACCCTTGTCCGCAGACGCCTCGCCGAAGAGGAACTCTCCCCCTCGCCTGCGGCCGACAGGGCCACCCTGATCCGCCGTGTTTCCCTAGACCTGACGGGACTGCCCCCAAACGCCTCGGAGGTCTCAGCGTTTGTGCACGACCCGAGCCCGCAGGCATACGAGTCGCTGGTGGGCCGGTTGCTACAATCCCCCCATTTTGGCGAACGCATGGCCTTGGAGTGGCTCGATGCCGCCCGGTATGCAGATACCAACGGTTTTTCCATCGATGGCGGGCGGCACATGTGGCTTTGGCGGGACTGGGTGATTCAGGCGTTCAACGACAACAAGCCGTACGACCGCTTTTTACTCGAACAGATTGCTGGGGACCTGCTGCCGGAGCGCACCACCGCCGATTTGATCGCGACGGGCTTCCAACGCAACAACATGGTCACCCATGAGGGAGGGACCATCCCGGAGGAAAACTTGACCAACTACAATGCGGACCGGGTCAAGACACTTGGGGAATCTGTTCTGGGCCTGACCCTAGGCTGCGCGCAGTGCCACGACCACAAATTCGACCCCATCACCCAAAAGGAGTACTTCCAGCTGTTTGCCTTCTTTAATTCTCTGGGGGACAAGGGTCTGGACGGTAACGCCGGGGTCAACCCCGGGCCGTTCATCGAGGCGCAGACCCCCCTGAAAACGAACGCCTTGCCGGAGTTGCAGGCCCGGATTTTGAGCCTGCAGGAAACACTCGCCCGTCCGGACACAGCACTCCTCGCCGACTGGGAAAACCGGCAACAGGCGCTCCTCGCCAAACGGGGACGCGGCTTCGAAACACATCCTTCCGCGATCCTCAAGGTCTCGACACCTAACCGCGGGGGGGGCATCGAAATCGACGGGAGCAGCTTCCGACTCAAACAGGCTGTCGACATGGGCGCCTTCGACGTTTCCATCCAGTTGCCGAAGTTGGCCAAACCCATCACTGGCTTGCGGATCACGGTGCATCCCGTGGCCACCCTTCCCGGCGGGGGCTGGGGACACGGACCCGAGAACAAACGCACAGCCAAAAAGACGGAAGAGCCCGCGGCCAACGAAGCCAAACCCAAGGGCACATTCATGCTCACCGCCCTGTCGGCGACAAGCGGGGCGATCGCGAGTGATCAAATCAACCTGCACAAGCTGGAAAACATCGTCAGGACCACCGCCAACAGTTGGGACGTAGGGCGTCCCCCGGCGGGGTGTCTGGATCCGCGCAATGAAAACGGCTGGTCGCCTGATCCCTCAACCGAAGGCCCGGTGCGCCTCACCGCAACCTTTGGCGAGCCGATTGACACGAAGAAGACGGGCTTTCTAACGACCCAGTTGGTCTTCGGGCACGGCAGGAAGCTCGCCCCCGAGCACGTCGAACTGGCGGTGATTACAGGCGAGGACGACGACAGCGACTTACCCGCGAAAATTATCCGCATTTTAAAGACCCCTGACGCGCAGCGCACCCCGGCTGAAAAGAGCAGCTTGTGGACCTACTGCGCGGAGCACAGCGAGGCTCTCGCACGCACACGGACAGAACTCGCAAACCTCCAGGAATGGCTGGCAGCCTTGACCCAACCGTTCCCCACCATGGTGATGAACGTGGCCGAAAAGCCACGGGAGACCTTCATTCTCGAGCGAGGCGATTACTCCAAGCCGACCCTCAAGGTGTCGGAGGGCACCCCGCGGGCGCTGCCTCCGATGCCGGAGGGGGCACCCGCAAACCGACTCGGACTTGCCCAATGGCTGACCATGAAAGACCACCCGCTCACGGCGCGGGTCGCGGTCAACCGGTTTTGGAAGATGCTTTTTGGAAGCGGGATTGTCGGCACACCCGCCGACTTCGGCGCGCAGGGGGAATGGCCCAGCCATCCGGAGTTGCTGGACTGGTTGGCGACGGAATTCACGCAAAGCGGTTGGGACGTAAAACACCTCCTCAAGCGCATCGTCCTGAGCGACACCTACTGCCAGAGTTCGGCGACCTCGAAGGAGCTCCTCGAACGCGACCCCCCAAACCGGCTTCTGGCCCGCGGCCCGCGTTTCCGGCTGCCCGCCGAGCTTGTCAGGGACGCCGCCCTCAAAGCCAGCGGCCTGCTCGCGGAGCACATTGGCGGCCCCAGCGTAAACCCATACAGCCCGGGGGATCTCTGGAGGGAAGTCAGCCACTACGGGAGTTCTCCGGCAACGGCGCAAACATTTGTGCAGGACCACGGGGAGAAGCTCTACCGACGCAGTCTCTACACGTATTGGAAACGAACGGCCGCCCCGCCCAACATGAGCGCCTTTGACGCGCCCAACCGCGAGGTTTGCACCGTCGCGAGAAGCAACACGACCACCCCCCTGCAGGCGCTGGTCACCCTCAACGATCCGCAGTTTGTGGAGGCGGCGCGGGCTCTGGGCCAGCGGGCGCTGCAACAGCCCGGGAACGATTCAGCAAGACTGCGTTGGGCCTTCGCGGAGGCCATCTCACGCGAACCGAAGCCCGCGGAATTGCAAATTCTCACCGGCGCCCTGGCTCGCGAGAGGGCCGGATACGCGGCCAAACCGGATTTGGTGCACGCTGCGTTGAGCGTCGGCGAATCCAGCCGGGATCCCGGTCTTGCGCCCCTCGAACACGCGGCCTGGATGCAGGTCGCCGCCCTCATCCTGAACCTGAGCGAAGCTATGACCAGGAACTAACCGGACGCCCTTATGAATCCTTTTGAAGAACGTTTCCTTGATTTGACCCGCCGCCGTTTTCTGGGCGGCATCTCCAGCGGCATCGGCACCATCGCCCTCGGCAGTCTCCTCCACCCTGGCAGCCTCGGGGCGACGGAAGCGTCCATTAGGCCTGTCCCGGAGGGCTTTAAACGCTTTGCTCCCAAAGCCAAACGGGTGCTCTGCCTGTTCCAAAGCGGTGGACTGTCCCATGTGGATTTGTTTGACGGCAAGCCCATGCTGCACGAACACGCCGGCAAGGAACTGCCGCCCAGCATCAAAGGCACACAGCGTCTTACGGGAATGACCAGCGGCCAAAGCGCCTATCCCATCGTGCCTCCCCTCAAAAGCGGCAAGCGCTGCGGCAAACACGGCACCTGGATCAGCGACCTTTTGCCTCACCTCCAAACGCTGGCCGACGACATCTGCATCGTCAAAAGCCTCCACACCGAGGCCATCAACCACGATCCCGGGATCACCTACATGAACACGGGCAACCAGCTTCCGGGCTACGCCAGCATGGGAGCCTGGGTCAGCTATGGCCTCGGCACCGTGAACGAAAACCTGCCCGCATTCATCGCCATGGTTTCCCAAGGCACCGGCAAAAACCCGGGGCAGCCCATCTTTTCGCGGCTTTGGGGCAGCGGCTTTTTGCCCTCCTCCCACCAGGGGGTGGGGCTGCGCCCGGGCAAAAACCCCGTCCTTTATCTACAAAACCCGCCAGGGGTCGAACCCTCGCAGCGCAGGGCCGCGCTGGATGATCTCGCAAAGTTGAATGCGTTGCGCGCGGAGGAACTGGGCGATCCGGAAACGCTCACGCGCATCAAAGCCTATGAGATGGCCTACCGGATGCAGACCTCGGTGCCCGACCTGGCGGACATCAGCGGCGAATCCGCTGAAACGCTGGAATCCTACGGCCCGGAAGTCCGCAAGCCGGGAAGCTACGCTGCAAACTGCCTTCTGGCCAGACGGTTGCTCGAGCGTGACGTGCGCTTCGTCCAGCTTTTTCACCGGGGCTGGGACCAGCACATCGCCATCGCCAAACAGCTGCCAAACCAGTGCAGCGACATCGACCAACCGACCGCCGCCCTGCTCAAGGATCTCAAACAACGCGGGCTCTTGGACGACACGCTGGTGGTTTTCACCACCGAGTTTGGGCGGACGGTCTTCAGCCAGGGCAAACTCGGCGATCCCGGCATGGGACGCGATCATCACGGCCGAAGCTTCACCGTGTGGCTTGCGGGCGGGGGGATCAGGGGCGGAATGGAATACGGCGCCACCGACGATTTCTGCTACAACATCGTCGAGAATCCCGTCCACATCCGGGACCTGCACGCCACCATCCTGCACTGTATGGGCATCGACCACGCGCAGTTCACCCACAAGTTTCGGGGCCTGAATGTCCGCCTCACCGGCGTGGAAGAAGCCCACGTAGTCAGGGCGATCCTTGCCTCGTAGCGAGAGGGCCGCCTCGCTTTCAAACTGGCGCGCCAACCCGGAGCTGAGAAACTCCCCTGCCAAATGATTCTTTCGGAAACCTGCCCCCACCCCGCGTGTCCCCGTCGCGAAACACGCCCCCAGCTCGACGCCCTGCCAAAGACTCGGGCGGGTCTGCGCGGTTGCCGCAATTCGTAGACGGGCGGCATAGGTTTTCTTTTGCATGAACACAAGTATCCGAGTGGTGGTGACCGGCATGGGCGCAGTGACGCCGCTGGGTCCGACGGTGGCCGCGCTTTGGGAAGGGCTGCTCGGAGGCCTTTCCGGGATCCGGCGGATCACAGCTTTCGACCCTGCCGAAATGAGGTCCAAGATTGCTGGCGAGGTGAATCGCTTCACTCCCGGAACCGGCTTCCAGCATGCCAAGGACGCTCGCCATGCTGACCGGTACAGCCAGTTTGCGGTCGCAGCCGCCCGCGAGGCCGTGCTGCAGGCGGGACTGGACCAAGGCGGCTTTGACCCACACCGGGTTGGGGTGGTGATCGGGTCCTCAAACGGCGGCATCACGACCCTCTCCGCGCAGTGCCGGGTGCTCGCCGAGGCCGGCGCCCGCCGGCTCTCCCCTTTCGTCATCCCCATGCTCCGCACCAACATGGCGGCCGCCCTCGTGGCCCGGGAATGGGGTTTGCAGGGGCCGAGCTTCACGGTGGGCGCCGCCTGCGCCACGGCCAGTCAGTCCCTCGGCGAGGCCTTCAGGCTCATCCGCGCAGGCGGGGCCGACGCGATTCTGGCAGGCGGAAGCGAGGCGCCCATCTGCGAGCTGATCGTGGGCGGCTTCTGTGCGATGCGTGCGTTGAGCACTCGGAACGACGCGCCAAGCGAAGCCTCCCGCCCGTTCGACAGCGACCGGGACGGGTTTGTGATCGCCGAAGGCGCGGGCGTCCTGCTTTTGGAGGAGGAGTCCCACGCCATGCGGCGCGGCGCGACGATTCTGGCCGAGGTCGTCGGACACGGCTCCACCACCGACGCCCACCACCTCACGCAACCCCAACCTGATGGGGCCGCCGCCCTCCGCGCGATGCGCGCCGCCCTCGCACAGGCATGCTGTTTGCCGGAGGAGCTTTCCTGCATTCTGGCCCACGCCACCGGAACCCGCTCCGGAGATCATGCGGAGGCGACCGCACTTGCCGGGCTTTTGGACGGACGACGGGTACCGGTCACCGCGCTAAAATCAATGACCGGGCACCTTTGCGGCGCCTCGGGGGCAATCGAGGCGATCGCTGCGGTCAAATCCATCGCCCAGGGTGTCGTTCCCCCGACACTCAACCTCGCAAAGCCCGATCCGGAGGACCGGCTTGAGCACGTCGGGCGGCAACCGCGGGAAGCCAGCGTCCGAGCCGTGCTGTGCAACGCATTCGGGTTTGGCGGCGTGAATTCCTCCTTGGTCCTGCGGCGCTACTGAGCGGGCCGCTTGTGGGGCGCCCTTTTGGTGGTTTTCGGTTTCCAAAGCGACCCGCGCCGCTGCGCGAGGGGGGTGCTGGGTCTGCCAGTCAGCCGGTGCACCCCTAAAGTATGCTCTAAATTGCGGTAAGAGGTTTTTGAACCCGGGGACGGCGCGCTTGGGTCTTCGGATGCGTCCCGTTCTGCTGCTTGTCCTGTTTTTCTCGTTCACCTCCGTGCCCTTCCGTCTTTTCGCGGTCGGAGACGCTCCTCTACAGCTCAACCCGGCTTCCTCCCACCAAGCGGAGGTCAAGGCGCTCGGAGACGGGGGTGTTTTCAATCCTCACCACGGGGGAGGACCCCTACGTCACCACCCTCAACCTGCCGGAGGGCGCAGCTTCACCACAGGCCGTCGTCCTCGCTTTCGAATGTTTTTGTCCCGACGGTCTGAATCATTTTGAGGTTTTCTTTGGCCTTCCCATAAGGGGCGGGAACTCGGCCAAGGGCGGCCCACTTCCCGCTGCCGAAGTCTGGCGTCCTGCGGCGCTGAACTTAAAGACCCTGGCCGATGGGAGGTGGGGCGGACCGGCCCGCCAGTTCCGCCAAGATTTTGGCTCCAAGCCGGGCGTCCAACTCCAACTGCGCAACCTCCGGTTTCGCGAGGTCAACCCGGAGGAACTGGCGGAGGCGGAGAACGCCCGGGCGCTTCTGGAAAGAAAGGAAAAGGATGCCACAGCGATCCGTGCCTATTTCGCGCAGGAGTTTTCCTCGCGGATCGAGACCGTCCGGGTGGAAGCCGAATCAATGACCATCATGGGGCGGGCAGGAGCGGGCGGGGAGGGAGCCCCCTTGCTGGCTGAATTGCGGATGGACGAGGAGCAGTGGAGCAGCGGCCAGCGCGCCAACACGACCCCGCTGCGACCCGGCCCCGACGGGGCCTTTCGCGTGGTGCTGCCCCGCTATGACGCGGGCCGCGACCGGCTGT
>JBIKSY010000031.1:0-26103 GCA_044348365.1 Chthoniobacteraceae bacterium | reverse complement strand
CAGTGTTTACGAGCCTGCCAGCAACACGGTCTATCCGGAGTTTGTGCTGGAGAAGGCGGATCTCCTCTCGGAAAAGCCGACGCCGATCTTCAAGGACCGCCGGGCGCTGGACCCGCGAAAGCGTTACTACCCCGACCCGTACTGAGGCGGCGTCTAACGGTGTGGTGTGTTGTTTTTTGAACAATTGTATTTAAACGGTCCGCCGCAGGCCGGTTTTGGAAAGGAAAGAGCGTTCTGGTCCAGCGTGTTATGCGGGTTGGCAAGGCCCTTGCTTATAGGCTGGGGTGCTCCTCGAATCCTACAAACCAGCAGATCTCTTCGACGAACTCATGGACTCGGACGGCCGCATGCGCCCCTACTACGGGCCGGTGGCTGAACGACTCTTCGGCATGGGGCCTTCGGAGCTGGAACAAAAACTCAAAAACCTCGAACTGCTTTTCCTCAAGCAGGGGGTGACCTTCACCGTGTACGGGGACGAACGCGGCACCGAGCGGGTGTTCCCGTTTGACCCGGTGCCCCGGCTCATTCCCGGAGCCGAGTGGGATTTGGTGGAGGCCGGGCTTATCCAGCGCATCACGGCGTTGAACCTGTTTTTGTATGACATCTACCACGAACAGAAGATCCTCAAGGACGGGGTGATTCCCCCGGAGGTGATCCACGGTGCGGCGCACTTCAGACCGGAGTTTGTGGGGGTGAACGTGCCCCGGGACATCTACATCCACATCTGCGGCACCGATTTGATCCGGGACAGGGATGGCCGCTATCTGGTGCTCGAGGACAACGGGCGGTGTCCTTCGGGGGTGTCCTATGTGCTGGAGAACCGCGCGGCAATGAAGCGGGTCTTTCCCCAGCTGTTCGGCAGTACCGGCGTTCGCCCCGTGGACACCTATCCCGCCGACTTGCTGGCGATGCTGCGGCATATCGCACCCCGGCAGACGGCCCGTCCCAACTGCGTGCTGCTCACCCCCGGGGTGCACAACAGCGCCTATTTCGAGCACTCGTTCCTAGCCAGACAGATGGGCATCGAGATCGTCGAGGGCCGCGATCTGGTGGTGCAGGACGGCTTTGTCTACATGCGCACCACCCGCGGCCTGCAGCAGGTGGACGTCATCTACAGGCGGATCGACGACGACTTCATTGATCCGCAGGTCTTCCGGAAGGACTCCATGCTCGGGGTACCTGGACTGGTGGACGCGGTGCGCCGGGGAAACGTGGCCCTTGCCAACGCCATCGGAACGGGAGTCGCCGACGACAAGGTGACGTACGCCTACGTGCCGGACATGATCCGCTACTACCTCGACCAGGATCCGATCCTGGCACAGGTGCCGACTTATCTGGCATGGCGGGAGGATGATAGGAAGTATGTCTTGGAGCACCTGCCGGAGCTGGTGGTGAAGGCGGCCAATGAAAGCGGCGGGTACGGGATGCTCATCGGGCCGCGCGCCAGCAAGGCGGAGATCGAGGAGTTCCGGAAGCGGATCGAGGAGAACCCGCGCAACTACATCGCCCAACCGGTGGTGTATTTTTCGCAGCACCCGACGTTGGTGGACGGCGCCCTCGAGGGGCGCCATGTGGACCTACGACCCTTCATTCTGTGCGGGGAGTCCATCAAGGTGCTCGCCGGCGGGCTGACCCGGGTGGCGCTCCAGCGCGGTTCGCTGGTGGTCAACTCCTCCCAGGGAGGCGGCAGCAAGGATACCTGGGTCCTCGTCCAATAACGCCCTTCACCTTTTTTTGTTATGCTTTCACGTGTCGCAGACCACATGTACTGGATGTCCCGCTACATAGAGCGGGCCGAAAACCTCGCACGCCTCATGCAGGTGAGTGTCGAACTGCTGCTGGATGGGACCTCGGCCGGCCGCGCCCGGGCCTCGGGCTCGGACGAATACTGGCTCCCGGTGCTCGCCGCCACGGCGATGGAGGGAACCTTCCAGCTCCTTTACCCCTCACCAAAATCCGGCGATGTCGCCCACTTCCTGACGCTGGACGAGCAAAACCCGGATTCAATCCTCTCCTGCCTGCGGGAGGCGCGGGAGAACGCGAGGACGGTGCGGGACCAGATCACGGACGAAATGTGGGCGGAGCTCAACCACATCTACCTGCTGGTAAGCTCGCGCGCCGGGGCGGACCTGCTGGACAACTCACCCCAGACCTTTTTTGAAAGAATCATCGAGTCTGCGCTGCGCTTCGATGGCATCACTTCCGCAACGCTTTCCCGTACCGAGGGCTGGCACTTCCTGCAGCTGGGGCGTTATCTGGAGCGGGCGGACAAGACGAGCCGCTTCCTTGACATCAAGACCCAGACGGTGGACCCGGCGGAGGGGGCCGTCGAAAGCCTGCAGTGGGGGACCATCCTGCGCGCCTGTTCCGCGCAGGCCTCTTACCGGCGGACACATGGTACCGAATTCACGCTCGAGCGGGTCCTCGACATGCTGTTGTTTTCCACGGACTTCCCGCGTTCTGTAAGGTTTTGCGTCCGCGCAGCCGACGACATGCTCCACCAGATTTCAGGCACCTCCACCGGCCAGTATTCCAACAAGTGCGAAAAGCATGCGGGCTCCCTGCTGGCGGAGCTGAATTTTTCGGGCACCTCGGATGTGTTGAAGCGGGGTCTGCACGAATACATCGACGACCTACAGGTGGCGCTTAATGAGACGGGGCAGGCCATCTTTGAGACCTACGTTTTCCTGCCGCAGGACACCAGCCGCCCGCAGGTTCTGTTGCCCCCTTGGGACCCGCTGGGTTACCACCTGCAAAAGCAGCAGGAGCAGCAGCAGCAACAGTCCGCCTCAGCGAGTGTGCCTCACCCTCCGGTCTGGCTCCGTACGGGGTCTGCCGGGCGGGATGGCCTTTCGCAGACTGGACCGGTCCAATGAACCTGCGGATCACCCACCATACCGAGTACCGGTATGCCTCCGCCGTGTACGGAAATTCCAATGAGCTGCGCCTCACGCCCGTAGAGAGCCTCTGGCAGCATGTGTCCTTTTCGCTGCTTCGGGTCGTGCCCTCGACAAGGATGCGGCGGTACTCGGACTTTTACGGAAACACGGTCAACCACTTCGAGGTCGAGGAGCCCCATCGCAGGCTGCTGATCGAGTCGTCCAGCGCCGTGAAGACCCACGACAGGTACGCCGACGGGGAACCTGTCGGAGTGCCGTTGGAGGCCCTTTTGGAGATGGAGGAAAGGGAAAGGCTCCAGCCGTTTTTGCAGTCGGGCGGGGTGGTGCAGGTGACGCCGGAGATCTGGCGTGCGGCCGTGGACGAGCGGGCGGGCTGCACGGACGTTTTCGGCCTGGCAAAGGCGCTCATGGGCTATGTGTACCGCACCAACCGGTATGTCGCCGGGGTGACGGACGTGCACACTAGTGCGGAGCAGTTTTTCCACTCCCGCGAGGGGGTGTGTCAGGATTTCAGCCACCTGATGCTGGCGCTGTGCCGGTCGGTACAGCTGCCCGCGCGGTATGTGAGCGGGTATGTTTACGACTCAAAGCGCAAGGAGTTGCGGGGGGCGCACGCCTCCCACGCCTGGGTGGAGGTGTGGGTGCCCGGGCACGGCTGGCACGGTCTGGACCCGACCAACGACTGCCTGACGCGCGACCACTACGTGGTGGTGGCCGTCGGCCGGGAGTACCAGGACATCGCGCCGGTGCGGGGCAGCTTTTGGGGCGCCGGCGATCGCGAGATGTTTGTAAGCGTGCACCTTGAGGAGCGGCTTTAGCGGTGGTCCGGCGGAAGCGCTCTGTTTCCTTATTTTTGGGGGGCCGCAGCGGAGGTGCCCCCGGCGTCCGGAGCGGTGGAGTCGAACCGCAGGAGGCGCTGGGACTCCTCCAAAAGCCACTCCGGTTGGTCGAACGGACGGAAGGAGATGTCCTGCCAGCGGATGCGCTGCGCGCCATCCAACAAGAAGATTCCGTGCAACGGCTGGTGTTCAAAGTCGTCGTGGGCGCCGTACGCCTTGAACTGTGAAAGGTCCGGGTTTGCGACGATCGGGAAGGGGAACCCGCTGGGCAGGCTCGCCTGTTCGGAGGTCTTGTTCAAATAAGAGGCTGCGTCCGTGCTGATGGCTACAATGGGAATCCCCGCCTTGGTGTACCCGGGCGAAAACGGGGCAAAGGTGTTGAGCTGTTCGATACAGTGGCGGCAGCCGCTGCCAAGGTAGAAGATGAGGAGCACCGGACCGCCTTTAAACCTATCAAGGGCTATCTCTTGGCCACCATTCTCGGGGAGACTCCAACCGCGGGCCGGTTGTGGCGACCAACGCAACGGGCCGAGGGACTCCAGGGGCGGCCGGATACCTATGTCCTTACGCGTCTCGGCGGGCTGGCGCCAATCTGCGGGAAGTTCGGAGGCGCGGGCCAATGGTTCAAGACGTTTGAAAATTGGCAGGGTCAGCTCCGCGGACGCTGCCACTTTGCGCAGGGCCTCGAAGGCGCTCTTTGCCTCCTCGGTCTTTCCCTGTTTCCAAAGGGTCTCGACGAGGACGGCGGCGGGATGAACACGGCCGGGCTCCTTTTGGGCGGTTTCACGCGCGAGCTTCACCGCCTCCTCGTGCTTGCCAAGTGAGGAAAGGACGAGGGCCTTACGGGAGCCGGTCAACTGGGGGGCCTGCTTGAGCTGAAGCTCCGCCCCGGCAATGTCCTTTCGGTTCACCGCCGCAGCAAGCCGTACTTCAGCAAGATGCGAACGGCAGGAGTCCACCCCCAGCTTGCGCTGTTGGAGGACGTCGTGCGCGGCCTTTGCCAGGTCCGCCCCTGACTTACCCGATTCGGAGGCTTTGCGCTCCGCCTCGTCCGCGGCTTCGACCCGCTCGACCAAAGCCTGCTTGAGAGCCTTCTCCAGATCCGCCTCGGCGCGACTTGCCTTTGGCAGGTCGCCCCTCCCGAAATGCGCTGCCGCCAGTAGCCTTTGGCGGGCGGCCTCCCGGACCGGATCGGTTTGCTTAGCCAGATAAGGGGTCTCGGAAAGCCGGATCGCCTCCTCCCAAAGCTCGAAGGTGAGCAGCAATTCGGTGAGGCGCCGGGTACCCATCGCATTGCTGGACTTTTCGTCCAGCGGACGCAGCCTCCCGATGACAGCCGTCTTGGGCGCCAGGCGCGGGAGTTCGACCATGTTTTTTGCAATCTCGAGGGCCTTGGTTGTCTGGCCGTTGAAGCCGAGGGTTTCCACCAGCCAGTCGCTGTTGTGTGAGTAGTTGTGGATTTGGTCGGGCACCAGTCGGCGTTGCAGAATCCAGGCGTGGTCGGTGCGTGCCGCGGCCTCCTGATGCCATGCGGCGTCGGCGAAACGCTGTAACCGGCTGAAGGTGTGGCCTGGCATGTGCCACATGTGAGCCATACCCGGAGCGCTCTGGCCGCACAGTGCGGCCGAACCGAGCGCCCTCTGGTCGTCCTGCTGGTTCCAGATGTGAATTCTCAAATGATGGGCTCCGGGATGCATGGGGGCCTTCCGCAGCACCTCGGACAGGAGTGCATCCAGCGCGACGACGCTCTCGGTCGGAATGCCGTGCGAGCTGTTCTCCCAGAGTTGGAGTACGAGCCACACCTTGGCCTCGAGGTCCTCCGGGTAGTCCATGACGATCTTCTCCAATGCCTTGACCAGAGCCTTGCGTCGTGTTGTTTCGTCCGGCTTCTCGGCGAAGAACGCGTGGAACGCGTCGATCCAAAGCACCTCCCGCGCGTCGATCCCGGTCTTTCCTGCGGCCGCCTTTGTCAGCAGCTCGCGCGCACGTTTTTGGTTGAACCTGTTGGCCATCGCCATCCCCCAATGCCCCATGGCGCAGTCCGGATCCAGCTTGAGCACCTCGCGAAACGAACGTTCCGCCTCGTAGAACGCAAACGCATGCAGCTGGCCCACGCCCTGCTGAAAAAAAGCCCGCGCCTGCTGGTTTTTTGAGGACACAAAAAAATCCGTTTTCCCGGAAATGCCTTCGCCCAACAGGAATGCAGATTGCCTCGGGCCCTCGTCGAACGCCTCGCCGTGAACGGACTTTCCGTGGCTGCGCGGATCATCGGCCAACGCGCCCGGAGGAAGCAGCGCCAGCGCGCCCAGCAGACAAATAAGCAACCGGCGCGCCGGAGGGCAGTGGAGTGAGCGAGACATGGTTGTGATGGGATTGGGCCGGCGGGTGGGGATTTGGGATGCTTTAAGAGAAAAGGTCCAGCAGGGGTTTGCCCTCATCCAGTAGGTTGTATGGACGCCCAAGGGTGTCCGTGGCCTCCAGATTGTGGATGCCCATGGCATGGTAGACGGTCTTTGTGATGTCCTCGGGGCCGTAGGGTTTTTCGGCTGGATACGCCGCGTGCTTGTCGGTGCGCCCGCACACTTGCCCGCCCTGCACGCCGCCTCCCGCCATCAAAACGCTCATGCACGAAGTCCAGTGGTCGCGGCCCGCACCGCTGCGCCCGCCGGACCGGGGGTCCCCAATCTGGGGCTTGCGCCCCATTTCACTGGAGACAAGCACCAGCGTTTCTTCGAGCAGTCCGCGCTGGTGCAGGTCCTCCAGCAGCGCGGAGAAGCCGCGGTCGAATTCGGGAAGCAGGTACTCGCGGAGGCAGTCGAAGTTGGAAGCGTGGGTGTCCCAGCCTCCGGCACTCTTGCAACGGCTTGCGATCGCCTCGTTTTCCTTCCAGAAGACGGTGATGAAGGGGACACCCGCCTCCACCAGGCGCCGGGCCATGAGCAGGCTGGTGCCGTTGATGGTGCTGCCGTAGCGCGCGCGTACCGACTCTGGTTCGGAGCGGATGTCAAAAGCTCCCGCAGTGCCGGACGCGGAGAGCAGTTGGAAGGCGCGCGCCTGTTGGACCGAGTAGTTGCGCACCAACTCGTCGTGGTCGAGTTCCCGACGCATCGCGGAGAGGGTCTCGAGCATCGCCTTGCGGTCCGCGATTCTGCCAGGTGCTGAATCCGCATTCAGCGTGAGGGTTGGGGCGCTGAAATTCAGGGGGCTTTCGGTGCTGCCGTTGAGGAAAAAGGGATCGTGTTCGAGCCCGATGCGTCCGGCAAACTGTCCGGGCCTGGTGTAGGGCGCCTTGCTGGGCTTGTGGGGCAGGGTGATGACGTTGGGCAACTTGCCGGCTTCCTTGCGCTGCGCCCCAACCACACAGCCCATGTGGGGCCAGTCGTTAGTCTGGGGGCGCCGGTCGTTGCCCTGCAGTTTGAAGGAGGCGTCCGGGGCGTGCCCCGTCAGATTGTAGTAGTAGCCGGCGTGGTGGTCCCCCGTCGCCAGACCGTGATCGGTGACGCCGTGCACCAGCGAAAAACGGTGCGCCTGTCTGGCCAGCAGCGGCAGATGCTCGCAGATGCGGATGTCGGGGGCCGTGGTGGCAATCGGAGAGAATTCGCCACGGTATTCCACCGGCGCTTCCGGTTTCATGTCCCACATGTCGATGTGGGAAGCCCCGCCGCATAGAAAGAAGAGGATTGTGGATTTGGCGGGTTTCTTGCGCTGTTGCGCTGGGTTGCCGCCCGGTGCGGCCTGGCCAAAAGGCAGCCCGAAGCAGGCGGCCGTTGACGCCGTGATGAAAGAGCGGCGGCTCAGCGCGGAGGAAAACAACGGGCGGGGGGGATGGGGGGTCACGGCCTCGGGGGGGGTGTGTTGCGACGGTCCGAAAGGTAGTCTTACCCTCTGTTTTTTAGAAGCGGTAAATCGAGTTGGAGCTTCAGGAGCGCAGGTCTTGAGGGCCGGCGGAACGCCGGCTTAAGCGGTGCGAATGAGCACCCCGGTGGCATCCTTGAACGTGCGCCCGGGCTGTTCCGAAAGACGTGGCCACCGTTGGGTGGCGATTTGTGGGCTGATGCAAAGGCGTTGCCGCCGGATGATAAATTCCCACGGTAATCCCACGGGGCGCAGGTGGCTGAACCCTACTTCAAAAGAAAGGCTAAGAGGGACCAAACATAATCCCACACACGAACAGAATCCATTCTCGGCCAACAAGGTCCGTTCGGCTGAATTCAGTGAAATCCAGCACATGCGCCGGTGCCGCGTGCGCTGAGGACGAACGGCTTGTAGATCCGTCTGCCGTGCCCTAATGTTTCGGGCAGGACGCATCTTGATCTCGCCGGGCGGATTTGTACCGTCACGGCTTTCATCCCATGACCAATCCCCCAGCCCATCCCCTTGCAGAAAGCCAAATCGACTCACTGCGCGTGCTCCGTTATAGGACGCGCGCGGAGATGGATGCAGCGGCCGGAGCGCTGGCCGCAAAAGCGCTCTCCAGCGCTGTGGAGCGGCAGGGGGGCGCCCGCATCATTCTTGCAAGCGCACCTTCCCAGACGGGATTTCTCAGGCAACTGCTCACTCACCGCGTGCCTTGGGAAAAAGTGACCGTATTTCACATGGACGAATACGTCGGACTCGATGCGACGCATCCAGCGAGCTTCCGGCGGTACCAGCGGGAGCATGTTTTAGACTGCGTGCAGCCGGCCGCATTCCACGGCATCTGTGGAGAGAGCCGGGATCCACTCGCTGAAACCCACCGTTACGCCGGGTTGTTGCAAGAGGCTCCGATCGACGTGGTTTGCGCCGGCATTGGCGAAAACGGACACCTCGCTTTTAATGATCCACCGGCGGACCTGCACGACACGCAGCGCGTCAGGATCGTGACCTTGGATGAGGCGTGCCGCCAACAGCAGGTCAACGACGGTTGTTTCCCCGGCCTCGAATCCGTCCCCTTAACTGCCATCACGCTCACCGTGCCGGCTCTGCTCTCGGGCGGCGAAATCTTCGTCATCGTGCCCGGTCCCCGCAAGGCCGAGGCCGTCAGAAACACGCTCAGCCTGCCTGTCAGCGGGGAGTGTCCGGCCACCGCGCTTCGCACGCACCCAAGAGCCTCGCTTTTTATCGACGCCGACTCCTCCAGCCTTCTTTAGCTCAAGACGCGTTGGGGCGCCTTGATTTGGGCCGCTTCTGACGTGTTCGACCGAGCGACTATTTTGCGCCGCAATCCTGCTGGACGGGCCGCAGTCGCCACATGAGCAGCGCCGCCAGCAGGGCGGGAGCGGCTGTAAGGGAGAACCCCTGCGCCAGTGGCACCCCATGGTCTTTGAGGCGGCCTAGCAGGGGCGTCAGCCAGGCGCCAACGGCGATGCCCACAAAGTTCAACAGGCCGTAGCCGGTGGCCCGCAGCCGAGCCGGCAGAAACTGGCAGAGGATCGGCATGTTGTTGGCGTCGAACAGTCCGAACCCAAACCCGTACAAAACCGCGCACACTGTCACGAGTGCCGGGCCAGGGGCCAGCCCCATTCCGGCCAGGGCAGGGACCAGCAGCAGCAGCCCGAGCGTGCTCACGCGGGTGCGCCCCCGGGGACCGCGGCGCGCCCACAAGTCGGACAACTTTCCGCCAAGGATCACGCCGCACAGCCCTGCAAGCGAGGTGCTCGTGGTCGCGAGAAGACCGGACGTCTTTTGGTCGAAGCCAAACCGGTCCTGCAACAGCGTGGGCATCCAGTTCTTCACGGCCCAACCCGGCAGGCTGGGCAGCGTGAAACACAAAGTGAGCAGCGCAAACCCCACCCAGTCCGGCGTCCCGACACCGGTGGGAGCCGCCCCTCCCGGCCGCTCCGCCCCCGTCGCAGGCCGGGCCTCGCGCAACAGCCAGGCCAACACCAACGCGTAGGCTACGCCAAAGGTGCCGCACCAGCTGAAGGCTGCGCGCCACGAAAGATCCTGTGCGATCCAGCCGCCGACTCCCCCGAGGGCCTGTCCGAAATAAAGCCCACTCATGTGCAGTCCCACCGCCAGGGAGCGGGTCGGCCCGGGATGGAAATCCACGAGCAGGGCCAGGCCCGCGGGAATGTAGAGCGCCTCGCTCACCCCCATAAAGGCGCGTAGCCAGTAAAGGCTTTTAAAATCGGTGGCGTAGCCCATGAGCAAGGTGACTGCCGACCACACGAAGAGGCTGCCCACCACCAGCCACTTTCGGCTGAAGCGGTCTGCCACCATTCCTCCCAGGGGGCTGCACAGCGCGTACACCCACATAAAAATGGCCATCAGGCGTCCAAAGTTTTCGGCGCTCTGTAAGTCGATGATGTCCGACTGCATCGAGAGGCGCATTGTCGCAAGCATCTGCCGGTCCAAATAGTTCAAAAGCGCCACCGGCCACAGCAGCCCGACCGTCAGCCACGCGCGGGGTAAAAGGGAAGGGGCGGCTGCGGGCGCGTGGGTCTGCGTGTTCATTGGGGGAAAGGGGCTACTTGGAAAGGCACCAGACCTCGGGCGAACGCACGCCCGGCCGGATTTCACCGCTGGGCAACACAAAGTCCTCACCCCATTCCACACACGGCAGAGTCACCCTTGGCGCCGGGACGCGCCCTCCGGAGTGCCACAGATCCGTACCGGGGTCGTAAGCGTACATCGCGCCCGGAAAACCCGGGTGCGCCGCGACTGGGGCAAACCCGGTGAGGGAGCCGTCGTCCCCGGCCAGCACCCAGAGGTGTCCCTTCACAAAAGGCGCCGGAGACGCCGCGGCCACGGTTGGCGCCGGCAAATCAGCGATCCTGTGCCAACCGTCCGCTGGTGAATAACGCCAGCAGTCGCGCAGATAGCGGCGGACAGTCTTGCTGCTGCCGGGGTCCAGAGCGGCTCCGCCGAAAAGGTAAAAGACGCCGCCATGGATGGCGGCCACGGGCAGAAGGCGGGGTTCCCCGGGCAGGGGAGGCAGCTCCCGCCAGCGTAGTTCCTTGTCCCGCAGTGAGGCGGCAAAGAGCCGGTTGGACGCCGCCGTTTCGCCGGGAGCCTCGCTGCCGCAGGCCACGTACAAGGTGCCCTCTCCGTCGACCGCCCCCGCGGCGTTTGCAAGAGGCACGGGCAATGGCGCGGCGGCCGTGTGCACCAGACTTCCCCCGCGCCATTCGAGGGAGCAGACATCTGGATAGTGCCGCGTCGCATCGCTCCCGCCGACACACCAAACCTTTCCGAGGTAGGTGACGCCCACTCCGTAGGCCCGGGGACGGGGAAGCCCGCCGGCAGCCGTCCATTCGCCGTTCTTGTTTTGCAGAAACCACACGCGGTCCGTCCAAACCTTTGCTCCGCCCTCCCACGGCATGCCCTTTGGAAAATGCGCCCCGCCTGCCACCAGCAGGCCGCCGCCGCTGACGCCCGCAAAGGGTGCTGCGACTCCAATCGGGTCGGGCAGGGGCGCCAGTGGACGCCATTTCAGGGCCTCCGCCGCGGGGGCGCGGGAGGCCGCAAGGAACAGCACGGCAGTCCAGAGTTTCATTGGGGAGGGGGAGTCAACGCGGGGTGAGGCCCGTCGACCGGTGTACGGTTAGCACAAAGACTTTGAAAAAGATGCCTTTTTGCTGTCCGTTCCCCGGGTCGTTGCGCAAAACGCGCGGGGTTGGGCAGGGGAATGACCTTGCCTCGGGCCCGCCGGGCCCGCCATATTTCCTGACTTTTCCCACCACCCCATGCAGCACCCAATCGGTATCGGCCTCGCAGGCCTCGGCAATGTTGGCGCAGGCGTATTTAAGAACCTGCAGGCCAACCGTGCTTTGTTGCGCGAACGGCTTGGCCTCGATTTGGAAGTCAGAAAGGCGGCGGTCCGCGACGTTGCCCGCCGCACACAGGAGGGCTTTCCCTCTGGGTTGCTCACCAACCGGTGGCAGGATCTGGTCGAGGACCCCCAGATCCGCATCATCGTCGAGGTCATGGGACGCAAGGAGGAAAGCCTCGAACTCATCCTGGCCGCCATTGCGGCCAAAAAGATCGTGGTGACTGCCAACAAGGCGCTGCTGGCGGAGCACGGCCGCGACATTTTCGAGGCCGCCACCCTGCACGGGGTGCCGGTGTTCTACGAAGCGGCCGTTGGAGGAGGGATTCCGATCATCAAGACGCTGCGGGAGGCCCTCATTGGGAACCACATCATTTCGATTCACGGGATCATTAACGGCACCTCCAACTACATCCTGACCCGGATGCGCGAGGCCGGCCTCAGTTTTCCTGAGGCCCTCGCCGAGGCGCAGGCCGCCGGTTACGCCGAACCCGACCCCTCCTTTGACGTCAACGGCTGGGACGCCGCCCATAAGGCGATCATTCTCGCCTCCCTCGCCTACGGCTTTTGGATTCCGCCGGAGCAGATTTCAGTCGAGGGCATCGAATCCCTGACGGCCGCCGATTTCCGGTTTGCCCGGCAGTTGGGATATGCCATCAAGCTGCTGGGGGTAATCAAGGCCACCAGTGCGACGCCCGGCTCCGAGATCGAGGTGCGCGTGCATCCAACGCTGGTGCCCGAAAAACACGTGCTGGCCTCGGTCAACGGCGTTTTCAACGCAGTCGCCGTCCATGGCAACGTGGTCGGGGAGACGCTCTTCTACGGACGCGGCGCCGGTCAGGACCCGACCTCCAGCGCCATCCTCTGCGACATCGCTGAAGCGGCTGAAGCGCTTGCCAACCCGCGCCGCAATCTGGGCTTCATGCCCCACGGTCTTTACGGCCGGTGCAAACCGCTGGACGCCGTGCTTTCGGAATACTACGTCCAGCTCTGGGTCGAAGACCGTCCCGGCGTCATCGCCCAGGTCGCCGGAATCCTTGGGGAACTCCAGATCGGCATCTCCTCCATCTTTCAGCCCGAATCCCCCGACGAAGGCGCCATGGTGCCGCTGGTCATGATGATCCACACCGCCTCCCATGCCCAGATGCGCGCCGCCCTCGAGCGGATCAACGCGCTGTCCTGCGTCCACAGGTTGCCGCGCATGATCCGGGTGGAACACTTCTCATGAGCTTCCGCACCCTCCATGATCACGGCGTCATCGCCAGATACCGCGAATTTCTGCCGGTGACCGAGGCTACCCCGGTCATCTCGCTCAACGAAGGCTCCACGCCGCTGATCCACTCTCCGAAGCTCAGTGCGCGTGTCGGACGCAACTGTGAGGTCTTCATCAAGTACGAAGGGCTCAACCCCACGGGCTCCTTCAAGGATCGGGGCATGACGCTCGCCCTTTCCAAGGCGGTGGAGCGCGGCGCCCAGGCCGTCATCTGCGCTTCAACCGGAAACACCAGCGCGGCCGCTGCGGCCTACGCCGCCCGCGCGAGCATCACCTGCATCGTACTGCTCCCGGCCGGGAAAATAGCCTTCGGCAAACTCGCACAGGCCTTCATGTACGGCGCCAAGGTTGTCGCCATCGAAGGCAACTTCGACGACGCGCTACGGTTGGTGCGGGAGATCGGCGAAACCGAACCGATCGCCGTGGTCAACTCCATCAATCCGGACCGTCTCGAGGGGCAGAAGACCGCCAGCTTTGAAATTATCGAAGAGCTGGGCGAGGCGCCCGATGTCCACATCATGCCCGTCGGAAACGCCGGCAACATCAGTGCCTACTGGCTCGGCTATCAGGAGTTTCTCGCCCTCAAGCGCAGCAGCCGCATGCCGGTGATGCTCGGCTTTCAGGCGGCGGGCTCCGCCCCCATTTTTCACAAGCGCATCATTGAAAAGCCGGAGACCATAGCCACGGCAATCCGCATCGGCAATCCCGCCAGCTGGGACAAGGCCAACGCCGCGATCGAACACAGCGGCGGTGCGGTGGACATTGTCACCGACGAGGAGATCCTTGCCGCGCAGGTTTGGCTTGCCTCCCACGAAGGCATTTTCGTCGAGCCTGCCAGCGCCGCCAGTATCGCTGGACTCTTTAAGTCGCTCGACCCTGCGTCGGGACGAGCTTACGACGCGGCCCGCTTCCCCGAGGGCGCAAAGATTGTCTGTACGGTGACCGGCCACGGGCTCAAGGACCCGGACGTCGCCAAGGACAAGTGCGGCGGGGTCATCCCCGCAAAGGCGGAGCGCGGAGAGATTTTGCGGCTCATCGGAGCCTGAGTCGACCGGGGGCACTTGCGGGGCGGAACCGCCGTCCCGGGCCCCGGCGGTCCCGCGTTTGTTGTCAGCGGATTTTGGCGTCGGGGAGCGACTTGCCGATGCCTTGGTCCAGCGGCATTTTGTCGCCCTCCGGCGGAAGGCCGGAGGCCCGCATGGCAGAGGCCAGTTCCGAGCGGAGTTCGCCCAGCTTTTCGCTGAAGCGCGGCTCCGCGATGAGGTTGGTCCGCTCGTCCGGATCGTCCTTCAGGTTGTAGAGTTCCGCCACGTGCCTGTCGGGTTTTCCGTCGCCGTGTGGGTAGTGGATGTACTTCCAGTCGTCGGTGCGCACGGCGCGTACGTTGGGGGTGTAGGGAAACTGGACCTCGTAGTTGTATTCGTAGAACCAGGACTTGCGCCACGAGGCATCCCCTTGCTGGAGAAGCTTTACCCACGACTTGCCGTGGATGTTCTCAAGAGGGGCCGCCTTGCAAAGCTCCAGGATGCTCGGGGCCACGTCGACCGTGAGGGACTGTTGCGCCACGACCTTGCCCGAGGCCAGCGCCGGGTAGCGCACCAGCAGCGGGATGCGCAGGCAGGGCTCGTGGCCGGTGCGCTTGTCGATCATCCCGTGTTCCCCTTCGAGCAGGCCGTTGTCGCCCATGAACACGATCACCGTGTTGTCCAGTTGCTTGGTCTCCTCTAGGAACGCGTACAGACGGCCCACGCTGTCGTCCACGCTGAGGATCGTGCCCCAGTAGCCGTGGACCATGTTTTCAAAATCCTTCACCGCCTCCGGCCGCGGGTCCGGAAAGTTTTTGCGCCAGTCAAACAGCGGCCCGTAGATGCCGTGCCAGGTCGAGAGGCGCTCCTTGATCCAGGCCGGTTTGCCCTCGAGCTTGAAGGCGGTGTCCGGATAGGGGACGGCGACCTTGTCAAAGACGTGGGCGTACTTTTCCTCGGGCGTGTAGAAGCTGTGGGGCGCCTTGTGGCCGACGCACAGCGCCCAGGGTTTGTTGGAGTGGTCTTTCTTGAGCCAGTCCAGTGCCAGGTCGGTGACCACCGTGGTGTAATAGCCTTTGATCTCCTTGCTGCCGGCCCCGTTGAGGTTCCATTCCGTGTCGAAGTATTTGCCCTGCCCCTTGTGGGTGGCGAAGTAGGAGAAGCCGGGCCGTGGGGAGTCGTTGTTTTCGCCCATGTGCCACTTGCCCATGTAGGCGGTTTCGTAGCCGGCGTCGGCGAGGCGTTTGGGCCAGTGGGGGAGGCTGGTGGGCAGTTCGGTGAAGTTGTCCCGGACTCCGTGGCCGTGTGCGTAGAGACCAGTCAGAATGGACGCACGGCTGGGCGAACAAAGCGAGGTGGTGCAGAAGGCGTTGGAGAAGCGCACCCCTTCGCGGGCGAGCCGGTCGATGTGGGGCGTCTTGAGGGAGGGGTGGCCGGCGCAGCTCATCGCGTTCCAGCGGATGTCGTCGCACAGGATGAAAAGCACGTTGGGCCGCTGGGGTGCTTTGTCCCCGGACACTGCTCCCCGGGCCGTGCCTGAGAAAAACAGAACAAACAGGAGCAGGTGAAGGGGGAGCAGGGGAGGGAATCTGAGGGCGCGCATGGTCAAAATATAGCCGGCCTGTCTCTACCGTATTGTGAGGGGTTACCTGTTTTTGGTGTAATTCGGCCATGCCCGCCCGCGCCACAACCGCAGAAACCCTTGTTGAGCGTTTTTACGAGGCGGCGCCCTGTGCCCTCGGGTTTGTGGCGATGTTCGACGATATTCCTGATGTGGAGTGTTTTGTAAAGGATCTGGAGGGCAGGAGGGTCCGTGTGAGCGAGGGGGTTTGGAGGCGGCTGGGCTTCCGGTCCGCCGCCGAAATGGTGGGGAAAAAAGACCACGAGCTGTTTCCCCCGTATGTGGCAGACCAGTATGTGCGCAGTGACAGGCAGGTGCTCGAAACCGGGCTTCCGGTGGTCGGCCAGCTTGAGATCTGGGTCAATGCGCAGGGCGTGCTCGACTGGTTTGTGGTGAGCAAATATCCGGTCCGCTCAAGGAACGGCCGGGTGGTGGGTATCATGGGCACCTTGCGCACCGCGCCCCGCGGGCAGAGGGCGTTCACGCCCGGCTCGGCGCTGGGGAAGGTGATGGAGCATGTGAGGGAGCACTTTAAGACGGGCCTTTCGGTGGGTGAACTTGCCGCGGTGTGTGGGCTTTCCGAGCGGCAACTGCGCCGGCGCTTCGCCCGGGAGGTGGGAATGGGGCTCGCGGAGTTCATCATCAAGACGCGGATCCAAATCGCCTCGGACCAGCTCGTACGCACGCAGAACGCACTGTCTCAGATCGCCTTGGAGGTGGGCTTTTGCGACCAAAGCGCCTTCTGCAGGTCGTTCCGGCAGCAGCTTGGGGTCAGTCCCGGGGCGTATCGGCGCAGGTATGCGGGGGTGACCGGCTGAGCGGGGCAGATCTCCGGCCGGGGGCCTGCCAGACTGGGACCTTGCATTCCGGCTGTGCACTGGCGCAGCCGTTTGCCACAGTTCTGGCCACCCCCATGAAAGCCTTCCCTGCCCTCGCCCTGCTGGCCGCCCTCTGTCTCACGCAACGCGCCGCGGCGGAGCAGGTGCCCGCCAAAGATAGGCTGGTCGTCCTTCTGAGCATCGACGGCTTCCCCTCCTGGCTTTGGAAGGATCCCACCATGCCGATTCCCAACCTGCGCCGGCTCGCTGCAGATGGGGCCGTTGGCGAGGCCATGACCGTTTCAAACCCCTCGATCACTTGGATCAACCACACCACGCTGGTGACAGGGGTTTCGCCGCGCACGCACGGGGTTCTGTTCAACGGCCTGCTCGTCCGCCAGGGGCCGACGCTCCCTCCCAAGATTGAGCAATGGGCGGAGCGCGACCGCATGGTGTTCGCGCCGACCCTCTACGACCGGGCTTTTGGCGCGGGGCTTACCACCGCCGAGGTCGACTGGGTTGCAATCACCAAGGCCCCCACGATCCACTGGAGTTTTCCGGAGTTGCCAAACCCCGAGGGCGCCGTGGAGAAGGAGTTGCAGGCGAGCAAGAAACTCTGGGACCCCGCGCTTGCCGCGACCGACCCGGGGCGTATGAAAAACATCGCCTGGAGGGACCTCCAGTGGACGCAGGCTGCGGTGCACATTGTTCAGGAGCACCGGCCCAACCTGCTGTTGTTTCATCTGTTGAGCACGGACGCGTCCAACCACAGCTACGGGCCCGGAAGCACTGGCAGCTATGTGGCCTACGGCTACCTTGACCAGCTGGTCGGCCGTTTTCTTGAGGGAGTCCGGGAGGCCGGCCTGCTCGAGAAAACCACGGTCGTGGTTGCCACCGACCACGGCTTCAAGAAGGTGGCGAAGGTGGCTTTTCCCAATGTGGCGTTGCGCAAGGCCGGCCTGCTCCAGACCGCCGGTGCGCGGGTCACCAAGGCGGACGCCTGGGTCCAGGCGCAGGGCGGCATGGCGTTTGCCTACGTGTCCGATCCCGCGCGGAAGGCGGAACTTTTGCCGCGGCTGCGCGAGGTGCTTTCAAATCTGGAGGGGGTCGAACGCATCCTCGACGGCAGCGAGGGACCGGCGCTGGGAATGCCCACGCCTGAGCAGAATGCGGGGATGGGCGACCTGATCCTCTTTGCCAAAAAGGGGTACGCCTTCCAGTTGCCCGCCACCGGCGAGCAGGAGACCGCGGATTCCACCGGCTACCTTGGAACGCACGGCTACCCCGCCTCCGATCCGGAGTTGGACGGCGTCCTGATCGCCTCGGGCTACGGTATTCGAAAGGGCGTCACCCTCGGGAGGGTGAGCAACCTGGACGTTACGCCGACCCTAAGCCGCCTGCTGGGCGTGGAGTCGCCCGGCAAAGAGGGGCGCGTGCTGGAAGAGTTCCTCGCGCCGGCCCGCTAGGGGAGGGAAGGACGGGCAGCGCGGTGTCCACGGCCTTGCATGGAGGCATCTGTGGTGCGAGTTGCCGGCGCTCCAGCACTGGTGCCTGCCAAGCCCGAGAACGTTCCGATTCAAACACAGAGCCTGCCCGCCCCCGCTGAACCGGTGTTCTACAGCGATCCGGCGCTTCGGTTGGCCAAACCGGCGAAAGGGGGCGCCGGGAGTGGCACAGAATCGCCGGGAGGAAAAAGGAAAAGCCCCACCGTCGCAAGGACGGGGGGCTTTTTGACTAGGTGCTTAACTGACCGATTAGAAGGAAACGCTCATCTTCCCACCGAAGTAGAAGTCGTTGCGTCCTTCGGCGGTGTTCGCCGCTGTCGCAGTGCTATAACGGGCCGCTCCCGAGAGGTTCATCGCCGCGTAGGGCGTGAAGGTGGCGGTTTCGGTCACCTTGATCGGGAAGGAAAGCGCTGGCCGCACGGCAGTGAAACCGTCGCGCTTACCAGGGCCGTTATTGGGATTGGTTGCACTCGCTCCCACGTTGCCTGCGAACGAATAGTAGTCCATGCCATAGCCCACGGAAACGGAGGGAACCACCGAAAAATGCGAAGTCACTTCGATCGGACAGTCAGCGGAGGATTCAATGTACTTACCCCCAATACGGAAATCGTACCAGTAACCGGCGTTGATATTCACCGGGCCGAAAGACTTGGAAATTGTAAGTCCGAGATCTGACGAAGTGGTGATGCTTGAATCCCTATCATTGTTACCGAAAGAAGTGCCATTCTGGGCTCCAGAGAAGGTGTCGTAGAAGTTGTAGTAGGTGTAAACCAGACCGAACTTCGCGAAGCCAGCGTCGTAGGTGGCACCAGTGATCAAATCCAGCTCAGAGTACTTCAGCTGTGGATTCGGGGGCAAATTCGTATTTGTGCTGGAGGTGTAGACCGCTCCGAAGGTCAGGCTCAACTGGTCGTTGACTGGGAGGTTGAGGGTGAGGCCTTCCCAGACGTTGTTGTTGGAAAACCAGAGCCCGCGGAAGTAGTAGCCGCTGTCGTATCCGACATCGACCGATCCAGTCATCTTCTCCAAAATCGAGCCTGCCAGAAGCGAGCTCGAATCCTTGGCCGCCACCGGCTTGGCAGGGGCGCCAGCGAAGGCGTTGGAGGTGAGGGTTGCTGCTGTGGCGAGAGCCAGAAGGCTCAACGAAGTTACGGAGGTAGTGGTGTGCTTCATGTTTGTATTGGGCTGAGAGCCGGTTTAGCGGCGCAATGTGTTAAAGCAACGGCCATGCCAAAGGAAAACAGAAAAGTTCACATGACTTTTACAGGGATGCATAAATACCTTATCAACAGTTTGTTGCTGCCTTTATAAAAACACAAAGGCCCTTGCCGGCAAATCTTGTTTTGGTGCCAGCCCGCCACCGGGTCCGTCCCGACCGGTGCCCAAAAAACGACAGGCCGATCATAAAAAACCAACCCGCCCCAGGGAGCTGCTTGTCCCGTTTTTTAATGCCGCCCTCGGTTGTCCGCAGGAGATGCCACCGCGTGTTGTTGCCCGCGGGCCCCTGGTAAGGCGCCGGAAAGTCCCCCGATGGGGGCTTTCAAAAGGGTGGTTTTTCGGTCAGCCTAGGCTGCCTGCGGGAAGCAAGGGAGGACGGCGGTGCAGGGCATCGTCCCACTGAAGGCAGGGACTCAAAGCCCTGCCGGGTTATCGCGTTTTCCCGGGCCGTACACGGTCACCAGGAAATGAAGGGAAACCACAAGATCCGAATGGTTTTGCAGGCACTGCGCTATGGCGGTCTCAGGGCCGGCTTCCGCTGGAAAAGCCCCTGCTTGAGAGCAGAGTGTCTCGTGTAAGTCCCAGTCGGTCAGACTGTGGATCGCGTCGTATAAGCGGAAAAGATCCCTGCACCTTGCCCAGATCTGGGCGACAATTTTTGCGGGTTCGTCTTCAAGTCCCGCATGGAAAGTGGCCTGGGCATCGCAAAACTCGGCGTAGTTTTCCTGCCAGTCTTGGGGGTGCCCTGCGACCTCGAGCTCCAAGTCCAACAGTTCCGACATCCGAGCTGCGGTCAGAATCATCCCCCCCCGCAAGGTGGACGAGTGTTTGATGTCAGAGGTTACGGCCGCGAGCCAAGGTTTGTCATAGCTCGTTGAGGAAGAGCGACTTGCACTTTTGTTTTTGGCCCTTTGCGCCCGCCGTTTTTCTCTGGAGTGACCTGCCAGAGCTTGCGAAGCAACCTCCGCTTCCTGCACAAAAACGGCAAACTCCAGCTGCGTTGAATTTCTGGCCTTGCGCCGCGTTCGCATCATCCGAGTTTAAATTCAGGCGGGTTTGGAAGTGGAGGCTTTTCGAAGCGCATTCCCTCGTTTATCCGGCAAACAAGCCCCGCCGTTGCGGCTCAGAATTGTGTGCAAAGTGGCCCCAATCCTTCCGGCGTGGCTTCAGGCGGACCGGCGCAGCGTGAGCACCACGGCCTTCGAGACAGGGGTGTTGCTCCGTTCCGCAACGCTTCCGATGGGAACCAGCACGTTTGTTTCCGGAAAATAGGTGGCCAGGCAGCGTTCGGGGATGGGATAAGCCACCAGCAGAAAGCGGCGCGCCACGCGCTCGACCCCGTCGGTGTGGTTGAAGAGGTCCACCACCTCCCCGGGTTCCCACCCCTCCCTCTTAATGTCCCCCGGATTCATGAAAACGACGCGGCGCTCGTGGAACACCCCGCGGTAGCGGTCGTCCAAGCCATAGATGGTGGTGTTGAACTGATCATGGCTGCGGATGGTCATCATGAGATATTCGCCCCGGCCGATCCTCGGAAAGGAAAGCTCCGAGGTATGGAAGCGGGCCTTTCCATCGGCCGTGCTGAAGCGCCCCTCCCGGTTGGCGTTGGGCAGATAAAAGCCGCCGGGAATCCGGGCACGCGCATTGTACTTTGAAAACCCAGGGATGGTTTTCTCAATGGCCTCGCGTATGTGGTCGTAGTGCCTGCCGAAGCTTTCCCAGTCCACCACGCTGCGGCCTTGGAGCGTGGTCCTAGCCATGCGCGCGACGATGACCGGCTCGCTCAGCAGGTGGGCGGAGACGGGAGTGAGACCGCCCCGGGAGGCCTGCACCACTCCCATGGAGTTTTCACATGTCACAAACTGCAGTTCGCCGTGGAGCCTGTCCTGGTCGCTCCGCCCGAGGGTGGGAAGGATCAACGCCTCCCGGCCGTGCACCAGATGGCTGCGGTTGAGCTTGGTTGAGATATGAACCGTCAGGGCGCAGCGGCGCAGCGCCTCCGCGGTAAAGAGGGTGTCGGGGGTGGCGGAAAGAAAGTTGCCGCCCATGGCGATGAACACCCGGCCCCGGCCCGCATGCATCGCCTTGATGCTTTCGACCACGTCCCAGCCTTCGGCCCGCGGCGGTGCAAACCCGAAGACCTCCTGAAGCCTGTCCAGAAAGTCCTTCCCGGGCTTTTCGTAAATCCCCATCGTCCTGTCCCCCTGCACGTTGCTGTGGCCGCGCACGGGGCATGTGCCGGCCCCCGGCTTTCCGATGCTGCCCTTGAGCAGAAGCAGGTTGACCACCTCCTGGATGGTTTCGACGGCATTCCGGTGCTGGGTGAGCCCCATGGCCCAGCACGCGATGATGCGGCTCCTGCCGGCGAGCAGCCCCGCGGCGGCGCGGAGTTGTTCCATGGCGAGGCCTGTGCCCTCGAGGACCTCTTCAAAACTCACCGCGTCAAGACCGGCGGCGAAGGCCTCGTAGCCCTCGGTGTGTTCGCGGATGAACGCATGGTCGAACACGGCCCCCCCAGACTCGCGGTCGGCGGCGAGCAGCAGTTTCATGATCCCTTTTAGCAGGGCCATGTCGCCGTTGATCCGGATCTGGAGGAACAGCTCGGTCAGAGGGGCGGTGATGCCCAGCGCCCCCTTGACCTCCTGCGGATTCTGGAACCCCATCAGCCCCGCCTCGGGCAGGGGGTTGACGGAGATGATCTTGCACCCGTTTTCCTGCGCCTTCTGGAGTGCAGTCAGCATCCGCGGGTGGTTGGTGCCCGGGTTCTGGCCAAGGATGAGGATGGCCTCGGCCTTCGAAAAATCCTCCAGCGTGACCGAGCCCTTGCCGAGGCCGAGGGAATCCGAAAGCGCGACCCCGCTGGACTCGTGGCACATGTTGGAACAGTCGGGGAGGTTGTTGGTTCCAAACTCGCGGACAAAAAGCTGGTAGAGAAAGGCGGCCTCGTTGCTGGTGCGGCCCGAGGTGTAGAACACCGCCTCGTGCGGACTGGCCAGGCTGTTGAGGTGGCGCGCGATCAGCCCAAAGGCGGCTTCCCACTCCATCGGTTGGTAATGGGTCGCCCCCGGCGGCAGGTACATCGGCTGGGTGATGCGCCCCTTTTTTCCGATCTCAAAGTCGTCCAGTTCCGAGAGGGAGGCTACCGAGTTTTCCGCGAAAAAACTCGGGGGCAGCGTGCTGGTGGTCGCCTCCTCTGCAAGTGCCTTGGCGCCGTTTTCGCAGTACTCGGCGATGGGGGAGCGTTCGTCGTCGGGGTCGGGCCAGGCGCAGCCGGGGCAATCGAAGCCCTCCTTCTGGTTGAGCGCAAAAAGCGCGCTGACGCCGCGGGCGATTCCCATCTCTCCAAAGACGTGGCGCATGCTGCTGGCCACGGCCGGCAGGCCGGCGGCGACGTCCGCCACCTCCCCGAGGCGCAGGCCGGTGAAGCGTTCCGGGTTTTCAGCGTGAGTGAGGGGGGCCGGCTGGTCTGTGGGGGAAGGTGCCTGTTGGTCCATGGAACGAGACTTTGATTGGGAGCGAGGGAGAAAAGCGGCGCGGATCAGGACGGCGTGGCGCTGAGGACATCCGTGGCAACGGTGCCGAGGAGCCGGTGGCCGCCGGAGTAGATGTTGAAACGGTTTTCGCGCAGGAAGCCCGCCAGCGTGATGTCGAACTCCAGCGCGCACTGCACGGCCAGGCTCGAGGGCGCCCCCACGGAGCAGACGGCACGCACCCCGGCCAGGGCGGCCTTTTGGAGGAGCTCAAAGCTCGCTCTGCCGCTCAGAAAAAGGATCTGTTCGCGCAGCGGAAGCCACCCCTGCAAGAGGGCGTGGCCGAAAAGTTTGTCCACGGCGTTGTGCCTGCCTACGTCCTCCCGCAGTGCCAGCAGCGCGCCTGCGGCGTCGAACAAGGCCGCCGCGTGGAGTCCGCCTGTGACCCCGAACACGCGCTGCTGCGCGCTCACCGTGGCGGACAACGTGCCCAGCAGCCCGGCGTCAAACCGCAGGGCGTCGGCACCGCCGGGGACTGGGGCGTGCACCCGAACCGCGTCAATGGAGGCCTTTCCGCACACCCCGCAGCTGGAGCTGATGAAGGACTGCCGCTGGAAGATGTGCGGGGGCAGTGAGAGGTTTTCGGAAAGTTCAATCCTGAGGACGTTGCCCTCCCCGCCGCGGGCCTCGCGGCCCGAGCAGTGTCGGATGGAAAGGACGTCCTCCGTGGAGGTGATGATCCCCTCGGTAAAGAGAAAGCCGAAGGCCAGTTCGAAGTCGTTCCCGGGCGTGCGCATGGTGACGGCCAGCTCCCTTTGTTCGCGGCCGGGCGGGGTGGAGTAGCCGAGCGTCAACGCCAGAGGCTCCTCGGTGGCAACCAGATCCTCCAAATGCTCCCGCCCCCCCTGCGTCACCTTCAGGACGCGGAGGGCGGTGACCGGTGCTGGATCCATGATCCAAGGCTACTTTGCTGCGGATGCCTGCACGGGGGCGGCGTCCCCGAGTTGGAGCGTGGGGGCTGTTGTACTTGTGCTCACCTCCAGGGCGATCCAGTGGCCGGCCAGGGCGTGGGAGGGAAACCCGCAGGCGAGCGCGTAGTCCCCGGGTTCGTCCGCGGTGAATTGGAACGCCGCCTTGTTGGAACTGATCCCGACGGTGGCGCTGGGCGTGGCCCCGCCCTTGAAGGCGGGCTCGCCGACCTGGAGTTTTTTGATCTGGTCCCGCTCCACCACAACGGCGCTGTGGGGCACCGGGCTGGGGTTGATGAAGGAGACCTCCACACTCCAGCCGGCTGGGATCCGGTAAACGGCCTTCCCGTAAGAGAAGCCGTTGAAGTTCATGCCGTAGTTGTTGGCGGAGTAGGTCGCCACCAACGTGATGTGGACGGTCTTGGGTTTGTTCGAAAGCCTCAGGAAATCCGCAGCGGTGATTCCCTCGATCAGCTCCCGCTTGAGTCCCATCCCCTCGTGGGCGCCGGCGTGCGCCGCGGCGGACGGCTTGCCTGCGTCATCGGCGCACAGGGCGCGGCTTTGAAGCGCGCCGTGGGCCGCGCAAACGGCCAGGAAAAGAAGGGGAAATGAGGTGGAAGGGAAAAGTGATTTCATGCGGAAATGACGGAAGAGAGCCGGACGGAAGGGAGGAAAAGGGAAGAAGAGGGCGTGGCGGCAGGAAAATCCGCCACGCCCGCTTTTATAAGAAACACGGCAGCAACGGCCTGCTGCTACTTCTGTAGCGGAGCGACTTCTGCGCCTGCGGGCACCTTGTCTGCGGGCACAATCTTCCAGACGGCCCCGCGTTCGCCGGTTGCGGGGTCCACGGGACTGCCGTAGTTGGCGCTGGCGTGGCTTAGGTAAATGTTGCCCGCCTCGTCCTCGCCGCCGCTGGTGGGACGAATCGGCGTGTCCAAATCCAGCAACTCCTGCATCTGCCACTTGTTGGCCTTGTCGCGCTGCATCCCCCAAACCTTGCCCGAACCCCAGTCCGCGGCGAAATAGGTGCCTTCGAGGCTGGGGTATTCCTTGCCCCGGTAGACCCCGAGGCCCACCACGCAGATGCCCTGGTCGACGTGACTGTACTCCGCAATCGGGAGAATCCCCACCCGCGGCGCACCCTTCTTTTCCAACTCGATGGGAAAGGGGTGGCTCCCGCCCATGAACTTCCAGCCGTAGTTTTCGCCGCCTTTGCTGTCGGCGGGTTGGAGGTCGATTTCTTCCCAGTGGTTCTGGCCTACGTCGGCGATGTAGAACTCGCCGGTCTTCCGGTCAAAGGAGAAGGTCCAGGGGTTGCGCAGTCCGTACGCCCAGATCTCGGGCTTGGCCTTGGGATGAATCTTGGAGAACTGGAGTTCGGAGACCCCGAAAAGGACCATCTGCTGGAGCGGGGTGATGAAGGGGTTGTCCTTGGGGATGCCGTAGGCGCGGTCGGTGGAGGAGACGTTGACGTCGATGCGGAGCATTTTGCCCAGCCAGGTGTGGAGGTCCTGGCCGGTGCTGATGACGTCGCCTTCCCAGCCGCCGTCGCCCACTCCGATGTAGAGGTAGCCGTCCGGGCCGAAGGCCATCTTGCCGCCGTGGTGGTTGCAGTAGGGATAGTCGATCTGCATGATGACCCTGGCGCTGTCCGGATCCGCTTTGTCGGGGTTGTTTTTGGACACCTTGTACTCGACCAGCAGGGTTGCGCCGTTGAACCAGAGGTCGGAGTAGCTGACGTAGAAAAGGCCGTTCTCCTTGAACTTCGGGTGGAACTCAATGGCGTAGAGGCCCTCCTCCAGAAACGAGCTGATGGTCTTGTCCTTGATGTCCAGGAAAGGCTTTGCCAGGAGTTTGCCGTCCTTGACGATGCGCACGAGCCCGTTGCGCTCACAGATGAACAGGCGGCCGGAGCCGTCCTTGGGAGCCGAGATGTGTCCCGGATCCACGAGGCCGTCGGCCACCTTGACGAGCTTGATGGCGACAGGGTTGGGCAGTTTTCCACCGGGCTGGGCCGGGGCGGGTTGTTCCTGAGCCAGCAGCGGCATACACAGCGCGCCCAGGGCGGCGAGGGACTGAAGTGGGAGGGAGGAGGATTTGGAGCTCATGTGGGGAACTTTGGGTTGGGGAATCGCGCAAAATTATTAGGGAGGGCATCCCTTCAAAGCAAGGAGGGCCTTCACGTGCTCCGGGCTTTCCTGAAAGCATCTTTTAGAGCGCCCTGGCTCTTTTTCTGAAATTCGGGCGGCAAAACAATCTGGAAGTTCCGCGGCGGGGCAAAAAAGCCCAGCCTCACGGAATTCGGCTCATTTCCCGTTTGCCCGAGCTCCCCCGGCCGTGATTGAATCCTGGCCCCGAAAGGACATCGGCAGTCTCGGGAACTACTCGGTGGTGTAAAGGTAGCACAGGGGTCTTTGAAGCCCTTAGTCATGGTTCGAATCCATGCCGGGTAACCACTCTTCAAGCTGCGAGGATGGTCAGGGGTAGTTATGAAGTGTTTAATTCCCCAGATTTGAGCCAACCGGCGGCTCCTAGGATCGACTCGGCAAGCCAGAGAGCCCCTTCAGGCCGCAGGCTCATTGGCTGGAGTTGCGCGGAGGCGGTTCGAGGCTGAGGCTTTGGATTAGGGCCCATCTCAAACTTCGGTGAGGGTGCTTGCAGGCGAAAGCTGGGCAAAGAGCAATCCTTTCTCCACCCCCGTTCTTTCGGAGGCCCG
>JBIKSY010000030.1:0-26144 GCA_044348365.1 Chthoniobacteraceae bacterium | reverse complement strand
CCAACCTGCCTGCCGGCAAGACCTTTTCTTCCCTCAATACAGGGCCTGGCGGCCGCACGATCCTGTTCTCGGATTCCGGTGAGGCCTACTCCGCAGGCCACAACCAGTGGGGCCAGATCGGGGACGGCACCATCCACTACCAGCTCGTTCCCACCGCCATTCCCGGTTCGGCCTTCAGCAGCAAGACCGTCGCCGCGGTCTTTGGCGGCGGCGGCGCCGTGGTCAACGCCGCGGCCCTCACCACGGACGGCACCCTCTACACGTGGGGCGCCAACCAGAGCGGCCAGCTCGGCACCGGGGCCCAGGCCAACGGCACGTTCGCTCCGACCTCCGTCCCCACCTCGCTTGCCGACAGCGGCGTGCTGGCGGGCAAGCGGGTGTTGTCCGCCGCTGTGGGCAACACCCACATGCTGGCGCTCACCGCCGACGGGCTCGTGGCTTCCTGGGGTGCGAATGGAAACTTCCAGCTGGGGAACGGCACCTCCAGCCCCACGGGAACTCCGGCTTGGGCGGGCGTTGCGGGCTCCATTTACGGTGAGACCATCGTGGCGGTCGCCACCGCGGGGGACACCTCCCTGGCACTCACCACGGATGGACGCGTGTACACTTGGGGCTCTGGCGGCAGCGGCCAGTTGGGCAACGGCGCCAACTCCAGCTCGGCCTATCCGGTCCTGGTCGGCTCCCTTTTGCAGGGAAAAACGGTCGTCTCCCTCGCGGGCGCCAACGGCACCTGTTACGCGCTCACCAGCGACGGACAGGTGTTTGTCTGGGGGCTGGGCACCAGCGGCCAGCTGGGCAACGGCGCGACCGCCAGTGCCAACCTGCCCCTCCTTGTCGGCGGCGCCCTCACCGGGAAGAAGATCGTGTCGCTCCGCGCCGGCGCCAACCACGTTCTGGCGTTGGGCAGCGACGGCCAGATCTACGCGTGGGGCCTCAACTCCGTCGGCCAACTGGGCAACAACTCCACCACCATCGCGCTGCTGCCCCAAACCGTGTCGGGCCTCTCGGGCAAGACCATCGTTTCCATCGCCGCCGCCAACAACAGCTCGCTGGCGCTGACCTCCGACGGCTCCCTTTTCGCCTGGGGCGACAACTCCTCCGGGCAGGTTGGCGACAACACCTACGTCAACCGCTGGCTACCCACTCCCGTCGCGGTGCCGCCCGCCTACGCCACGCTCAAGCCCAACGCCGTCGCCATGATCGGCAGCGCGGCCTTCGCCTGGAACTCCGGCGCCGTCACCATCATCGGCCAGCCCACCGCCGCCGCCGCCACCCTCGGCGAGGCGATCGCCCTCTCCGTCGACATCGCCAATCCCGCGGGCGCCCCCGTTTCCTACCAGTGGAAGCGCCAGTCCGGCACCGGCCCCAACTACACCTACACCTCGGTCGCAGGAGCCACCGGTCCCAGCTACAGCATCCCTGTTTTCGCCGAGCAACACGTAGGCACCTATGTGGTGGAAATCGTCTCCCCTCTTGGCGTGGTCGTTTCCGAGCCCGCCGCGCTTACCTCTCTGACGGATCCGCCAGTGGTCCCGTCCACCGTGCCCTCTCCCGTGGTGCTCGCCGAGGGCGCGACCCTTTCTCTTTCGGTGGCGGTGTCCGGTTCCGCGCCCTTCACCTATGTGTGGCGCAAGGACGGCGTGCCCATCTCCGGGGCGACCTCGGCCAGCTACACGCTCCCCAACGCGCAGGCTTCCGCCTCGGGCGCCTACACCCTGGTGGTCAGCAACGCCCTCGGCACCGTGGTGAGCCAGCCCACCAGCGTCACCGTCGGCAGCGGCGCCCTCTCCGTGCTAGGAAACGCCCTGGTCTGGGGCGACAACTCCAGTGGCCAGCTCGGCCTGCCCGTCTGGCAGACCGTTCCCTCGCAGATGGTCGTCGCCCCGGGCAACGTCATGTTCGGGAAAAAGCCCGCCAGCATCGGCGCGGGCAACTCCCACGCCGTGGTCCTCGCGGACGACGGCAAGCTCTACACTTGGGGCCTCAACAGCTTCGGCCAGTTGGGGAACACCACCCTTGTAAACTCCGGGGCTCCCGTCGCCGTGAAGATGACCGGCGCGCTTTCGGGTAAAACCATCTCCCGCCTCTCCGTCGGCGGCGACCACTCCGTCGTGCTGACGGAGGACGGGCTCGTCTATTCCTGGGGCCTCAACGACGCCGGACAGTTGGGCAACGGGACCCTCGTGAACGCCACCGAACCGGTCGCCCTGAGCACTGGCACGCTCCTCGCCGGCAAAACCGTGGCAGGCGTGGCCGCCGGTGCGAAATTTACCCTCGTCGCCACCACCGACGGCAAGCTCTACGCCTGGGGCCAGAACTCCAGCGGCCAGCTGGGCAACGGCACCACCACCAATTCCAGCGTCCCCGTGGCGGTCACCATGACTGGAGTCCTCAATAACAAGGTGCTCAAGCAGATCTCCGCGGGTTTTGACCACGTCCAGGTCCTCACCCTCGACGGCCTCGTCTTCAGCTGGGGGTCCGGCGGCAGCGGCCAGCTCGGCAACGGTACTACTGCGCAATCCAACGTCCCAGTCGCCGTGACGACCACGGGCGCCCTCTCAGGGAAGGTTATTTCCTCGGTCACCGCCGGTTCCGCCTATGCGCTCGCGCTTTCGGACAGGGGTGAGCTTTTCGGTTGGGGTATCGCCGGCAGACGCGGGGACGGCTCCAACTCCGTCGCCACCAGCCCCGTCGCCGTTTCCTCCTTTGGCAGCGGTTCCAAGGTCGCCTCCGATTTGGTGGCGGGCTACAACCACGCCTTCATCGCGGCGGTCGACGGCATGATCTACAGCTTCGGCTCCAACTCCAAGGGCGCGCTCGGAAACGGTTCGCTCTTCGATAGCCTCGTGGCCACCCCGATCCTTAAGTACGGCTCGGTCGCCGGAAAGGACATCATGCTTGGGACGGCCGGCGCCACCTTCTCGATGCTGGTCGACACCGACGGCGGTATCCACACCTGGGGACAGAACGACTTCGGCCAGCTCGGCGCCACCGCTGCCCTCACCTATCTGCCGACTCCCACTCCGCTGGTCTCCCGCGCGCTGGCAGGCCGCAAAATCCTACAGGTCGCCACCGGCGGAGCCCACACCGTGGTCCTCGCCGACGACGGCTTCCTTTATTCTTCCGGCGGCAACGCCAACGGCCAGCTCGGACTCGGCTGGACCGGCGCTTTGGTTCAGGAGTTCCAGCAGGTGCCAATGGTCGGCCTGCTTGCGGGAAAGAGAATCGTCGCAGTCGGCGCAGGGGCCGCGCACACCACCGTGCTGACCTCCGATGGTGGCGTGTTTGGCTGGGGCTCCAACGCCAACGGGCAGTTGGGCAATGGGACGACGACCAACTCGGCCTTGCCGGTCGCGCTGGACCGTACCGGTGTCCTCGCCGGCAAGACCATCGTCAGCATTGCGACCGCGGTGAATGAAAGCTGGAACCTTGCGCTCACTTCCGACGGGCGGGTTTTTTCATGGGGGAGCGGCGCCAGTGGCCAGACTGGAAACGGGGCCAGTCCCACCAGTCAAACCTTACCGGTGGCCGTGCAAACGACAGGTGTGCTAGCCGGGGTCAGCATCCGGGCCATTGCCGCCGGGGGTAACCACGCGCTGGCGCTCTCCTCCGACGGGCGGGTCTTTAGTTGGGGCAGCGGCGGGAGTGGCCGGTTGGGCAATGGGGCCCTTGCGGCGTCAGCAGTGCCTGTCGCCGTAAACACCGCGGGAGTCCTGAGCGGCAAAACCATCGTGGCGGTCTCCGCCGGGTGGTCCGCCTCCGCAGCGCTCTCCTCCGACGGCCGGGTCTTTACCTGGGGCAACAACCCCATCGGCGAGCTCGGCAACAGCACCAGCGTGGATGCAAACGTGCCTGTGGCGGTGACCACTACGGGCGCACTCTCAGGCACGACTGTGGAGGCCATCGGTGTCAGCCGGGTCGGTGGAAACTCGATGTTCGCGCTCGGCTCCAACGGGAGGCTTTACGCGTGGGGCACCAACACCACCACTGGCGCCCTCGGGGACGGCACCTTCGCCAACCGCAGCGCCCCCACGGCCCTCGCCGTCTCCGGCACGTACACCTCGGTCGTCTTCAACGGGATCGCCGCCAGCGTGGGCTACGACACCTCCAAGCCGGCCTTCACCCTGCAGCCGCAGCCCGTCACCGTGAAGGAAAACGACCCCTTCACCCTGAGCGCCGCGGTGCACGCGCCCGGCCAGAGGGTCCTCTTCCAATGGAAGCAGGAAACCGTCCTCAACAGCGGTACGTTTGTCGCCGTCTCCGGCGGGACCAGCGCGCTGCTAAGCGTGGGCACGGCGGTCGCCGCCTCTGCGGGTCGCTACCAGTTGGAGGTCACCTCGCCCGCGGGCAGTTTTGTTTCCGAGAGCGCCCTTGTGACCGTTCAGCTCAAGCCCATCCTCTCGGTCACCCCGGTCAATCCGACGGTGGTGCAGGGGAGTCCGGCCAGCTTTACGGTGACCGCCGGCGGGGCCACGCCCATCACCTACCAGTGGCGCAAAAACGGCACCAACATCTCGGGCGCCACCGGCGCCACCTACAGCATCGCCTCCGCGCAGACCTCGGACGCCGCCTCCTACGACGTGGTGGCCACCAATGTCGCGGGCAGCACGACCAGCGCCGCCAACACCCTCACGGTCAATGTCCCGGTCGCCATTACCACCCAGCCCGCCACGCTCGCAGTCAATCCCGGCGCCCCGGCCACCTTCTCGGTGACCGCCACCGGCACCGCCCCGCTGGCCTACCAGTGGAACAAGGACGGTGCCTCGATTTCCGGAGGCACGGCCGCCACGCTCTCGATTGCTTCCGCCCTGCCTTCCGACGTGGGCGCCTACACCGTGGTCGTCAGCAACGTCGTGGGCCCTGTCACTTCCGCCGTCGCCAACCTGACCCTGAATTCGCCGGTTTCCATCACCACCCAGCCAGGCTCACTCACCGTGAATCCGGGTGCCTCAGCGACCTTCTCCGTGGTCTCAGCTGGCACCGCGCCCTTTACCTACCAGTGGCGCAAGGGCGGCGCGGTCATTGTGGGTGGCACCTCGGCCACCTACACCCTGCTTTCCGCACAGGCGTCCGACGCGGCCAGTTACGACGTCGTGGTCACCAACGTCGTCGGCAGCGTCACCTCCGCCGCCGCGGCGCTTGCGGTCAACACCCCTGTCTCCATCACCGCCCAGCCCGTCGGAGGCGCGGTTAATCCGAACGCCTCGCTTTCGCTTTCGGTGAGTGCCACTGGCACCGAGCCCATCACCTACCAGTGGCGGCGCGCCGGGGCGGCGATCAGCGGCGGTACGGCTGCGACCTACACCATTGTGGCTGCGCAGGTTTCCGACGCCGCCAACTACGATGTGGTGGTGACCAACGTCGTTGGGAGCGTGACCTCGGGCACCGCCAGCGTTTCGCTCAACTCCGAGGCCATCATCACCGCCCAGCCCGCCGGCCTTGCGGTGAATCCCGGGGCACCGGCGACCTTCAGTGTTACGGCCACGGGCACGGCACCCCTGACCTACCAGTGGAGACGCGACGGCGTCGCGCTCGTCGGCGGCACCGCGGCGACATTGACCCTTCCAGCCGCCCAGGCGCTCGACGCCGGCAGTTACACCGTGTTTGTGAGCAACGTTGTCGGCTCCACGAGCAGCATCCCGGCCCTCCTTTCTTTGAACGTGCCGGTTTCCCTGCCTACTCAGCCCGCCCCGCTGGCGGTGAATCCGGGTGCCACCGCCACCTTCAGCGTCGTCGCCGCCGGGACCCCTCCCTTCACCTACCAGTGGCGTAAGGACGGCACGCCGATTGCTGGCGGCACCGGCGCCACGCTCACGCTGGCCGCAGCCCAGCCTTCGGCCGCCGGCAGCTACGACGTGGTGGTCACCAATGTGGTCGGCCCCCTGACCAGCTCCGCCGCAGCGCTTTCCATCAACGTGCCGGTGAGCTTCACCACTCAGCCCGTGGGCCTCACGGTGAACCCGACGACGCCGGCGAGCTTCAGCGTCGCGGTCGCAGGAACCGCGCCCTTCACCTACCAGTGGCGCAAGGGAGGCGTGCCGATCGCCGGCGGCACGCAGGACACCTACACAATTCCAGCCACTCAGTTTGCGGACGCCGGGACCTTTGATGTGCTTGTCACCAACGTGGTGGGCACGGCGACCAGCGCCGGTGCGGTCCTGGTCGTGAACACCCCGGCCTCCGTGGCGACCCAGCCGGTCGGCGCCACCGTCAACCCAGGTGCGAACGCCACCTTCAACGTCACCGCTGGCGGCACACCGCCCTTTGCCTACCAGTGGCGCAAGGACGGGGTGGACATTGGCGGCGGCACCAGCGCCAGCTACACGGTGGTGTCCGCACAAGCGGTGGACGCAGGCTCCTATTCGGTGGCCATCACCAACATCGCCGGCAGCGCCACCAGCGGCGGGGCTTTACTCTCGGTAAACGTGCCCGTCTCCTTCGCCATGCAACCGGCAAACGTCACCGTCAACCCGGGGCTGCCCGCCGCCTTCAACGTGGTTGCCGCTGGGACCGCTCCCTTTACCTACCAGTGGCGGAAAAACGGCACACCCGTCACCGGGGCGACTGCGCCGACCTACTCCATCGGCTCCGCGCTGGGTTCAGACTCGGGGAGTTACGACGTGTTGGTGACCAACATCGTGGGCACCGGGACTAGCACCGCCGCGACTCTGGTGGTCAACACCCCCGTTGCCATCACGGTTCAGCCCGCCAGCGTCGCGGTCAACCCGGGGGCAACGGCGAGCCTGTCGGTCACCGCCACCGGAGCGGTGCCCATCACCTACCAGTGGCGCAGGGCCGGGGTGCCAATCGCCGGCGGCACGGCCGCAGTCCTCCAGATTCCAAACGTGCAGGCTGCGGACGCCGGCGGCTACGACGTGCTGCTTACCAACGCGCTGGGCAGTGTGACCAGCAGCACGGCCACGCTCGCACTCAACTCGCCCGTCACCCTCACCACCCAGCCCGCGGCCGTGACCGTCGGCCTGGGCGGCCTCGCCGTCCTGAGCGTTGGCGCCAACGGCACCTCTCCGATCACCTACCAGTGGCGCAAAGACGGCGTGCCGCTCGCGGGCGCCACCAGCGCCACCCTCTCCATCAGCTCTGCGAAGTCCACCGACAACGGCAGCTACGACGCGGTGGTCACCAACCCGGTGGGAAGTGTGACCAGCAACGCTGCGGTGGTCACCGTCAATACGCCCGTGGCCATCACCACTCCCCCGGCAGCGCTCACCGCCAACCCAGGCGCCCCCGCCACCTTCAGCGTTGTGGCCACCGGCACCGCTCCGCTGACCTACCAGTGGCGCAAAGGGGGGGTGAACATTGCGGGCGCAACGGCCGCCAGCTACACGATCGCGTCCGTAGCGGCCTCCGATGCGTGGAGCTACGACGTGGTGGTGACCAATATTGTGGGCAGCGCCATCAGCGCCGCCGCACCGCTCACCGTCAACGCTCCCGTCTCCATCCTCACGCAGCCTGCCCACACCGGGGTGGCTACCGGGGCAACGGCTACCCTCACGGTCCTCGCCACCGGCACCGCCCCGCTGACCTACCAGTGGCGCAAGGACGGTGTGGCCATTAGCGGCGCCATCGCCGCGAGTCTCGCGATTTCCGCGGCCCAGCCCTCGGATGCAGGCAGTTACGATGTCGTCGTCACCAACGCCGTCGGCCCGCTGACCTCCAGCGCTGCGACCCTCACGGTGCACATTCCTCTGAGCATCACCACGCAGCCCGCGGCCGCCTCGCTGGATGCGGGCGTGTCTGCCTCGCTGTCGGTCGTGGCCACAGGTTCCGGACCGGTCACCTACCAGTGGCGCAAGGACGGGGTGGCCGTTTCCGGGGGAACAAGCGCCATCTATTCGATCGCCTCGCTCCAGGCCGCCGATGCGGGCAGCTACGACGTGGTACTCACCAACCCGGCCGGCAGCGTCACCAGCGCCGCCGCCCTGCTTTCGGTGAACACGCCGCCCCTCATCAAGACCCAGCCCGCCTCCGTCACCGCGATCTCGGGCGTCAACATCAAGCTGAGCGTCACGGCCACTGGCGCCGCGCCCCTGAGTTACCAGTGGAGCAAGGACGGTGTCCCTCTTGCCGGTGCAACGGCCTCCAGCTTCACCATCCCCTCCATGAGCTCCGCTGATGCGGGAAATTACGCGGTGGTCGTCACCAACCCGCTGGGCACCCTGACCTCCAACAGCGCCGCGGTCACTCTTACCTCCGGGCCCATGATTCTGACCCAGCCGGTGGGCTTCGCCGTAAACCCGGGCAAGTCGGCGACCCTCAGCGTTGGCGCCGCCGGGCCGGCCAGCAGCGGCGCTCTCTCCTACCAGTGGCGTAGAAACGGTGTCGCGATTTCCGGCGCCACCGGACGGACTTACACGGTTGCCTCCATGCAGGCGGCCTCCGCAGGTGGCTACGATGTGCTCGTCAAGAACGGCTCGGGCAGCACCTTGAGCGATCTGGTCCAGCTCACGCTCAACTCCGCCGTGACCATCAAGACGCCGCCGGCTTCAGCCATGGTCAATCCGGGGGCCTCGACCACGCTGGCCGTGGTGGCCGCCGGTACCGAACCCTTCTCCTACCAGTGGAGGCGCAACGGCGTCACGGTCCCCGGCGCGACCGCCTCTTTCTACACACTTTCCAACGCACAAGCTTCGAACGTCGGCAGCTACACCGTGGCTGTTTCCAACGTGGTCGGCACCCTCACGAGCGCGGCCGCCACCGTGGCTCTGAACGTGCCGCTCACCATCAGAACCCAGCCCCTTTCGGCGGCCGTCAACCCCGGCGCTGCAAGGACAATGACTGTGGTGGGCACGGGCACCGCCCCGATCGTCTACCAATGGCGCCGCAACGGCGTGGCCCTCGCCGGCGCCACCTCCGCGAGCTACGCCATCGCCAGTGCGGGGATCGCACATGTGGGGGCGTACGACGTCGTCCTCACCAACCCCGTGGGCAGCGTCACCAGCGCGTCCGCCGCGCTCACGCTCAACTCCGCCGTCACGCTTTTGACCCAGCCCGCCAGCACCAAGGTCAATCCGGGCAGGTCCGTCACGCTCACGGTCTCCGCCGCGGGTACGGCTCCCTTCACCTACCAGTGGCGCAAGGATGGCGTGGCGCTCACGGGCGCGACCTCCTCCACCTACTCGATTGTCTCGGCCCAGGTCGCCAACGCCGGCAGCTACGACGTGGTGGTGACCAACCGCGTCGGCAGCGCCACCAGCAATCCAGCGCTCCTTTCGCTCAACACTGCCGTGGCTCTCACCTCCCAACCGGTCGCCGTGGTGGCTAATCCCTTCGCCCCCGCCTCCCTCTCGGTGACCGCCACCGGCACCGCCCCCTTGACCTACCAGTGGCGTAGGGGCGGGGTGGCCATCCCGGGCGCGACTTCTTCCACCTACTCCGTCGCCGCCACTCAGACCGGTGATGTCGGCACCTACGATGTGGTGGTTTCCAACGTCGTGGGGAGCACCACCAGCAGCACCGCCAGAATCTCCCTCAACACTGCAGTCTCCATCAGCGCGCAGCCTGCCAGTGTCTCGGTCAGCCCGGGCGTTTCCAGAATCTGGTCCGTGACCGCGTCTGGCACCGGCCCCTTGACCTACCAGTGGCGCAAGGACGGGGTGGCCATTCCGGGAGCCACCTCCGCCAGATACACCATCGCTTCAGTCCAACCTGTCGACGCAGGGATTTACGACGTCACCATTTCCAACGTCGTCGGCACCGTCTCGAGTAATCCCGCGGTCCTCACCCTCAACACCCCGGTGTCCATCTCCGTGCCGCCGGCCTCGGTGGCACTCAACCCGGGGGCCGTTCTTTCCTTGAACGTCACCGCCTCCGGCACCGCCCCCATCACCTACCAGTGGCGCCGTAACGGTGTCGCGATCGCCGGTGCCACCTCCGCCTCGTACACCCTCGCTTCGGTAGCCGCCGCAAACGCGGGGAATTACGATGTGATCGTCAGCAACGTTGTTGGCGGTGTCACCTCCGCTTCCGCCACGGTCGCCGTCAATACGCCGGTGAGCATCCTCACCCAGCCTGCGGGTGGTGCCCTCAATCCGGGCGCCAGCAGAACACTCTCGGTTACTGCGACCGGCACCGCCCCCATCGCCTACCAGTGGCGCCGCAACGGCGTTGAAATCGCCGGTGCGACTTCCGCCTCCCACACCATCACCGGCGCACAGGAAACGGACGCCGCCAGCTACGACGTGGTTGTGAGCAACCAGGTGAGTTCCGTCACGAGCAGCACCGCGGTTCTCGCCCTCAATGTGCCGGTGAGCATCGTCACCCAGCCCCAGAGCGTCACCCTCAACCCCGGTTCCTCCAGAACTCTCACCGTGGCTGCCAGCGGCACGGCCCCCTTCACGTATCAATGGCGCAAGAACGGTGCCAACCTCGCGGGCGCCACTTCCTCGAGCTATGCGTTGACGGCGGTCCAGCAGGCCAGAGCAGGCACCTACAGCGTCGTGGTCGGCAACGCCGTCGGCAGTGTCACCAGCGATGGAGCCGTGCTCACGGTTAATGTTCCCGTGGCGATCCTCACCCAGCCCGCAGGCTTGACCGTCGATGCCGGGGAGCCTGCACAGCTCTCCGTCACCGCCTCGGGCGCAGCGCCGCTCACCTACCAGTGGCGCAAGGCGGGCGTCGTCATCGCCGGGGCTACCGCCGGCTCTTTGAGCTTTGCCGAAGCCCAGCTCGCCGACGCCGCAAGCTACACCGTCGTCGTGACCAATCCCGTCGGCAGCGTCACCAGCACCACGGCCAAGCTGACGGTCAATCCGGCTGTCACCAAGACCCTCTATAAGTTCATTGCCGGCACCTTCACCTGGGAACAAGCAAAGGCGGACGCCGAACTCAAGGGCGGCCACCTTGCCACCATCACCACCCCCGCGGAATGGAGCGCCCTGTCCGCCCAGCTTTCCACCAACGCAAACAAGGTCCTCTGGCTCGGCGGCTTCCAGGCGTCCGGCGCAGCGGAGCCCGACGCAGGCTGGCAGTGGGTCACCGGCGAAGCCTTTGACTACGCCCGCTGGGGCGCCAGCCAGCCCGGCGACGCCGCCGGACTTGAAAACTATCTTGCCCTCAATGCCGCCGGCCTCGCCGCCGGCGCTTGGAACGACACCGACGCCACTGGTGGCGGCAAGGTGGTCGGGTACGTGCTCGAGCAGGAGCCCGTCGTCATCACCTCCACCCTGCAGGCGCAGGCCATCAATCTCGGGTCCCCCGTTTCCTGGAGTGTGGAGGCCACCGGTGCGTCACCCTTCACCTACCAGTGGCGCAAAAACGGCGTAGCGATTGCTGGCGCCACCGCCTCCACCTACTCCGTTGGCGCCGTGCTGGCGGCCAACGCTGGGATGTACGATGTCCTGGTGAGCAATGTCTGTGGCAGCCTCACCAGCAATGGCGCCCAGCTGAGCGTCAACCTTCCGGTGAGTCTCACCTCCCAGCCCCAAAGCGTCCTGGTCAATCCCGACGCGCCCGTTCAGCTGAGCGTTGCAGCCACAGGGACCGAGCCGTTCACCTACCAGTGGCGCAAAAACGGCGCACCCATCGACGGCGCCACCGGCTCCGTCTTTGAGCTGTCGGCCGCGCAGGCGAACGACTCCGGCTCCTACGATGTGGTCGTTGGAAACGTGTTCGGCATCCAGACCAGCAATCCGGCGACTGTGGTGGTCAACACCCCGCTGAACATCACCACCCAGCCCTTGGGTGCCGCGCTCAATCCCGCTTCCTCGGTGACCCTGAGCGTGGGCATCGCCGGCACCACGCCCGTCAGCTACCAGTGGCGCAGGGACGGCGTGCCCATCGCCGGTGCCACCGCCGCCACCTACACGGTCAACTCCACTTTGGTGGCCGGGGCGGCTGCCTATGACGTGGTCGTCACCAATGTCGTCGGCAGTGTGACCAGCGATGTCGCCCTGCTGACCTCCAACGTGCCGGTGGCCGTGACCCAGCCGCCGGTCAGTCTGTCGGTTAATCCGGGCTTTGACGCCGTCTTCACCGTGGCCGCCAGCGGCACTGCGCCGTTCGCTTACCAGTGGCGCCGAAACGGGGTGGCGCTCCCGGGCCAGACCGGACCTAGCCTCATTCTCAGCAGCGTGCAACCCGTTAACGCCGGCAACTTTGACGTGGTGGTCAGCAACGTGGTCGGCTCCGCCACCAGCACCGCCGCCGTCCTCTCGGTGAACACGCCGGTGACCCTCACGGCCCAACCCGCCGCGGTTGCGCTCAACCTCGGGGGCAGCGCCACGCTGAGTGTCAAGGCCACCGGCACCGCCCCGCTGACCTACCAGTGGTACCGCAACGGCGAACCGCTCACCGGAGCCACCTCCGCCTCCCTCGTTCTCGGCCCCGTGCAGGACGCCGACGCCGGTACCTACCAGGTCGCCGTCTCCAACGTGGTCGGCACCGTTACCAGTTTTGGCGCGGCTCTGACCCTCAACGCGCCGCCTTCTCTCCTGCTCGATCCCGCCTCCCTCAGCGTCAACTCCGGCGCCGCCGCCAGCTTCACCAGCAGTGCGGCAGGCACGGCGCCGCTGACCTACCAGTGGCGCAGAAACGGCGCGCCCATTTCGGGGGCGACCTCGGCGACCTACTCGATCGCCGCGGTGCAAGCCATCCACGCCGCGGTTTACGACGTGGTCGTCACGAATGTCGCCGGCAGCGCCATCAGCGCCCCTGCGACGTTGGCGCTCAACGTGCCTTTGAGCTTCACCACCCAGCCCGCAAGTGCCGCCCTCAATCCCGGAGCGGCTGCCATCCTCGGCGTTGCTGTCGAGGGCACCGGCCCCATCAGTTACCAGTGGCGCCGGAACGGTGCCGCCATCGACGGCGCCACCAACCCCTCCTACGCCATCGCCTCGGCCACCGATTTCGACGCGGCCACCTACGACGTGGTGGTGTCCAATGTGGTGGGCAGCCTCGCCTCCAACAAGGCCGTGGTCACCCTCAATGCTGCGGTTTCCATCACGCAGCAGCCTGCCGGTATCTCCCTGAATCCGGGCAGCATGACGACGTTGACCGTCAGCGCCTCGGGCACCGCCCCGCTCACCTACCAGTGGAGCAAGGACGGCTCCCCCATTCCCGGCGCGAGCGCCGCCAGCCTCGTGCTCTCCAACGCGCAGGCGCTTGATTCCGGCACCTACGCCGTCGTCGTGGGCAACGTGGTGGGGAGTGTTTCGAGCGCCCCCGCAGAGGTGTTCATCAACGCACCGGTGACCATCAGCGCCCAACCCGAGGGGGTCCAACTCACGGCCGGTTCCTCGGCTCTGCTGAGCGTGACCGCTTCCGGCACCGCGCCGCTCACCTACCAGTGGTTCAAAAATGGAGCGGCCCTTGCCGGGGCAAATACCAGCACCTTTGCCATCGCCTCGGCGCAGGCCGGCGATGCCGCCACCTACGAGGTGGCGGTCAGCAACATTGTAGGCACCGTGAGCAGCGCCAAAGCGGTGGTCGCTTTGAATGTGCCGGTGAGCATCACCACGCAGCCCGCCAACTTCACCTCGGTCGTCGGCTCCTCCATGGCCCTGAGCGTCGCCGCCTCCGGCACTGGCCCCCTAACCTACCAGTGGCGCAAGGCCGGCGCGGACCTCGCGGGACAGACCTCGGCCACCCTATCGCTCAACCCCGTCCAGTTGAGCGACGCCGGGGCCTACGATGTGGTCGTCGGGAATGTTGTGGGAAGCGTGACCAGCGCCACTGCCGTGATCACCGTGCAGGACCCGCCGGTCATCACCACGCCGATCAACGGCGCCAGCGTCAAGGCCGGCACCGCCTTCACCTTTACCACCACCGTCTCTGGCACCGGCCCGCTCACCTACCAGTGGCGCAAGGACGGTACCCCGCTCGCGGGTGCCAACGCTTTGTCCTACACCATCCCCATGGTCGACGAGTCCTTTGCCGGGATCTACGACATCGTCGTGACTGGACCCTCCGGCAGTGTCGTCAGCCCCGGCGCCACCCTCACGGTCATCTCGATTTCCTCAGGACCGCCCGTCCTCATGAACCAGCCCGCCAACGTGGCTGTCTCCTGGGGCAAGCCGGCCACGCTGTCGGTCATGGTCGCCGCCACCAAACCTTTCAGCTACGAGTGGTACAAGATCGGTTCGCCGGACACCCTGGTCGCCTCGGCCAGTTCCCCCGCCGGCACCGGCCTGCTGCTCAAGTACACCGTCCCGGCGGTCAAGGACACCCACGAGGGGCTTTATGAAATGCGGTTGAAAGACTTCGAAGGCAACGCGTGCGAAACCACCCTCCCGTGCGCCATCCGCCTCAACCTCGCCTTGGGCGACGCCCGCCTCCTGCTCAAGGGCTGGACCCAGGATCTCTCGGCCCTCCAGACCGACCTGCTCGCCACCGTGGTTCTGCCCACGGGCGTGCATCCCGACGACATCCTCAAAGTCGGCATCAAGACCGCCGGCCCGGCCACCTATTCGTGGATCCACAAGACCGGCAACGGCACCACCACCAGGCTGACTAGCCAGACGGGTCCCACCCTGAATTTCAAGGAAGTCATCCGCCTCAGGGGCTACTACGTCCTGACCGTTACCACAGGCACCACCACCCGCAGCCTCACCTTCCAGGTCCTCTCCTTCGCCACCACCAACATCGGCACGGGCGGTGTGACCGCACCGACCATCACCTACGATCCCGAATCCCTATCCGTGCCTGTCGGCGGCGGCGCCGCCTTTGCCGTCACCGCTGTTGGAAGCGTGCGCGGTTACGTCTGGTGGAAGAAGGTGGGAACGGTCGAAACCGCCCTTTCCGCAGTGGGTTCCAGTCCCTGGCTGGCCTTTGACAAGGTGGCGCTTTCGGACGAGGCGAGCTACTACGCAGAGGTGCTCAGCGCGGATCCTCTGGGCGCCTCGGTCAAGAGCCTGCCGGCGGTGTTGGAGGTTGTTCCCGCCGGGGAGTAGCACCGGGGCAGACGCTTTTGCGAGGTCCTGCCGTCTGTGGCCCCGAAATCTGGAATGGAGTGGCTCTCGCCAGGGCGCCAGAACCCGGAAGGTAACGCTGGACCAATATGCTTTCAAAAAACAGCGGTGGGGGATCTTTGCGAGCCCGTCGCTAATGATTGGCTGGCGGGAAGGTCGTGCTAATTTGGGAATCGTTCCGCAAACGTCGATGTACCGCGCCCGCCTCCTGCCCCTTCTCCTTTTGCTCGCGCCGCAGGTTTCCCTCGGCGCGGATTCCGCCGTGCTGTGGGCGCGCAAGATCCAGCCGCTTTTTGACCTCCAGTGCGTGAAGTGCCACGGTCCTATTGAACAGAAGGCGGGCCTCGAACTGGACACGCTCCAGGCCGCGCTCAAGGGGGGCGATTCCGGCCCGGCGGTTCTTCCCGGCAAGCCTGCGGAGAGCATCCTTTTCACGCAACTCGCAGCCGGGGCGGATCCCCACATGCCGCCCAAAAAGCAGCTCTCCGATGCCGACCGCGAAGCCGTCAGCCAGTGGATCATTGCACTCGCCGCCGCGCCGTCGCCGCCGAAAGAGGCCGCGACCGGGGCGCAAAAACCGTTCGGCTCCGTGGAGCAGGCCATTGACTCGCTCCTTGCAGAAAGCTGGAGCAGGGGAGGTGTTACCCCCGCGGCCCCCACCACCGATTCCCTCTGGTGCCGCCGGCTTCATCTGGACCTTGTGGGGCGCATTCCCGCGGAGCAGGAACTTGAGGCGTTTTTGAAGGCGCCGCCGGAGACCCGCCGTACGGCACTGGTGGACAGCCTGCTTGCCTCCCCGGAGTACCCCGTGCACATGCGGGAGTTGTGGGATGTTTTCCTGCTGGGCCGCACCAAGCGGGGCAATTCCGAGGACCGCCGCAAGCAGAACGGCTGGTGGACCTTTCTCGAGACTGCGTTTCGCACCAACCGCCCCTGGAACGAGACCGTCCGGGCCTTTCTGACGGCGCGCGCGGACAAGCCTGAGAACAAAGGCGCCACCTGGTTTCTTTACGAACGCAAAAACGACCATCAGGTCATCGCGGAAGCCGTCGCCCCGGTGGTCTACGGAACGAAGATCGACTGCGCCCAGTGCCACGACCATCCGCTGGCCCGCGAGATCAAGCAGGCGCATTACTGGGGCCTGGTGACGGCCTTTAACCGCGGCAAAAACGTGGAGGGCTCCAACGGCGTGGCAGAGTCGGCTACCGGGGGTTTTGTGAATTTCACCAACCTCAAAAAGGAATCCCAGCCCGCCCTCGTCACCCTGTTGACGGGGCGCACGCTTTCGGAGACTTGGCCGGCTGGTGATCAAAAGCAGGAGGATTCCGACGAACAATACCTCGATCCAAAGGCCAAGGTCAGGGTGCCAAAATACTCGAGGCGCGAGGCTTTTGCGGAACTTGTCACCCACGAGAACCCGCTGCTCGCCCGCGCCTTCGTCAACCGCATGTGGTCGGTCTTTTTCGGCCGCGGCATCGTCCATCCGGCCGACCAGATGAACGAGCGCAACGCCCCCGCCCAACCGGAACTGCTGGACTGGCTAGCCCGCGATTTTTCCTCCAGCAACCACGACGCGCGCCGCCTCGTCCGCGGCATCGTGCTTTCCCAAGCCTACGCACTGGGCGCCTCCGTCCACCCGCCGGAGGCGTTTGCCGGCGCCTTGGAACGGCCGCTTTCCGCCGAACAACTCGCCCGTTCCTGGCGGGTGGCCGCCGGTCTTTCCACAGACTCCGAAGAGCTCCGCAAAGCGGCCATCGCAGCCATCCCCGACCTCCTGCCGCAGGAATACAGCGCCTCGTTCCAACAGGCCCAGTTTCTGAACTCCTCCCCCGCGCTGGCCGGCTTCCTAAAGCCCAGCCCCGGCAACACCACGGAGCGGCTTACGGCACTTCCGGACACCCGTGCCCGCCTGAGGGGTGCCTTTGCCGCCGTGTATTCCCGGGAACCGGACGCGGAGGAAGCCGAACGCTTGCAGGCTTTTCTAGAAGAGCGGCAGGCCGACCCGGCGGGGGGTGTGCGCGACCTGCTCTGGGCGCTGCTGACCAGCGCTGAATTTCTCACCATGCCCTAGCCAATGGAATCCTCCACTCCTCCTCCCGGGCAGTGCCGCACCGACGAACACCACCTCCACCGGCGCCTCTTTCTCAAGGGCCTCACCGGCGGCGCGCTGGCGAGCGCCACGAGCTTCAGCGGGCTTTTTCACCACCCGGTTTTTGCCGCTGAAACCAAAAGGGCGCAGAAACACTGCATCCTTTTGTGGCTGTGCGGCGCACCCAGCCAGTTTGAAACCTGGGACCCCAAGCCGGGCCGCCCCAGCAGCGGGCCCTTTGGAAGCATTCCGACCAAGGTCCCGGGCGTGCACTTCTCCTCGTTGATGCCCAGGTGCGCCAGCATCGCAGACAAACTCAACGTGGTGCGCAGCATGAAGACCGCGCAGTCGGAACACCTCCAGGCCATCTCGCTCCTGCAGCGTGGCAACCCGGACCGCGCCGGCTTCACCCGCCCCACGCTCGGTTCCTCCCTCTCCCAAGCGCTCGGACAGTTGGACGCCCGCATTCCAAACTTCATCCTGCTGGACCCGATCCCGGGCGGCAACGAGTTCGAAACGTTCAAGGCGGGCAACTGGGCGGGGTGGCTGGGGGCCGAGCACGCTCCGGTGCGGCTCGGGGGCGACTACACGCAGTTTAAGAACGCCGTGGAGGAGGGCCTCCCCGCACAGGACAGGGAGGCGCGCGAGCTGCTGCGGAAGTTCCTCACGGCAAAGTACGAGCGTGACCGGGGCGGCACCGTGGCGCGGAGTCAGAACGCGGCCTTTGAACGCATGCGCGGCCTCGCCGCCAGCGCCGACCTGTTCGATCTCAACAAGCTTCCCAAGGAGGACCGGGAACGCTACGGCCCGGGAAGCTTCGCGCAGCATTCGCTCATGGCCCGCAACCTGGTGGAGCAGGGCGCCCCCTTTGTCATGGTCTCCAACGGGATGAACTGGGACAACCACGTCTTCCAGCACGAGATCCACCAGATGCTCGTGCCCGAACTGGACCGCGTCCTCTTTCACCTCATCACCGACCTGGAGCAGCGGGGCCTGCTCGACTCGACCCTCGTTATCGCCATGGGCGAATTCGGTCGCACCCCCTGGCTCAACCCCGCCCGCGGCCGCGACCATTATCCCAATGCGTGGAGCATGATGATGACCGGGTGCGGGCTTAAACGCGGGGTTGTCGTCGGCGCCACCGACCCCGACGGCGTGGACGTCGTTGGGAAGCCCTTTTCCGAACAGAACCTCTTTGCCACCATCTTCACCGCCCTGGGTCTGGACCCCTACGGTGAATACGACCTACCCGGGATGCCCACCTTCCACCGCGTCGAAAACAAGGCCGCCCCGATCCGCGAACTTCTCGCCTGAAGCCCATGAAGCTCACCCTCGCCGCCGACCGAAAGCTGCCCACCGGCGTGCTCGGTCTTGCCATCACACCCGACGCTGCCTCCGCTTTTGCCGCCTGCGTTGACGGGCGCATCTACCGGGTGGAACCCGGCTCCGGCAAGACCTCCACCTTTGAGGGTACCCACCACTCCTATGCCAGCGGCTGCGCGCTGCTCCCCGGTGGACACACCTTGATTTCTGCAGGTTACGACGGCTTCCTCCTGTGGCACGACGTCGCAACCGGACGCTGCTGGCGCCGCCTCCAGGCCCACCAGTTTTGGAACTGGCAGATCGCGCTCTCCCCGGACGGCTCCCTCCTTGCGACCACCACCGGCCAGTACCTCCCCGGCGGCTGGAAGTACGAACCGGCCCCGGCGGCGGACCCGACAGTCAAGGTGTTCGACACCCGCACGGGCGAGTGCGTAGCGGCCTTCGCACACACTCCGCCCGTGCTTAGTTGTGCGATCTCGCCCGACGGCACCCATCTGGCGGCAGCCAACATGCTGGGCGAAGTCCGCGTCTGGAGCCTGGTGACCCACGCCCCGGCACCCGTGAGCCAGTGGACCTCGCCGGACTTCACTTCCTGGGGGACGACCAAGACGCACCACTACTGCGGAGGCATCTACGGCCTCGCCTTCTCACCGGATGGCGCCGCCCTGCTTTGCTGCGGCATGGGGCCCATGGCGGATCCGATGGCCGGAAACGGCAAGATGACCTGGCAGCGCTGGAACTGGCGCAGCGCCGGGCGGCTGGATCAGATCAAGGACGGCCAGCACGGCTCGGGCCTCATGGAAAGCGTGTGCTGGACCCCGGACGGCAGCCACTTCCTCATGGCGGGCCGGCAGGCGCAGGGCACTTGGAACGCCGCCCTGTTTTCCGCCGTAGACGGCTCCCTCGTGCATTCGCTCGATACCAAGAAGCGGCTCACCCACTCCCGTTTCAGCGCCGACGGACTCACCCTGGTACTTTCCGGCGCGGGCGGCCAGCCCCAGCGCAAGTTGGACAAGTGGCCGGAATGGGGCGTCCTCCAAACCTATACGCTGGCCTGACCCGCTTTCCTCGCCGCCCGCTTGCCCAATTCAAAGGGCGTGTTAACGATTTGACCTATGCGCCACCCCTCCACCCTCGCCGCACTTCTCGCCGCCCTGTTGCTTCCCGCACCGCTCCCCGCCGCCGAGGAGTCGGCCTTTCTGCAAAACACCCGCCAGTTGATCCTCGAGGGCGCCCGCAGCGGTGAAGGTTACTTCCGCAGCGACGGCAAGGCCCTTGTGTTCCAGAGCGAGCGCGAACCCGGCAACCCGTTCTACCAGATTTACACGCTCGACCTGCTCTCGGGCGATGTCCGCCGGCTTTCCACCGGCGCAGGCAAAACCACCTGCGCCTTTTTTCAACCGGCTCAAAACCGGCTCCTCTTCTCCTCGACCCACGCCGATCCCCAGGCTCAGGCCAAAATGACCGCCGAGCTCGAGTTTCGCGCCTCGGGAAAAACCCGCCGCTATTCCTGGGACTACGATCCCGAATACGAAATCTTTTCCGCAGAAGCCGACGGCTCCGGAATCCGGCAGCTCACCCACTCCCCGGGTTACGACGCCGAGGCCTCCTTCTCTCCCGACGGCAAACACATCGTCCTGGCCTCGACCCGCGGGGCTTATCCCCTGGAAAAACTCTCCCCCGAAGACCGCGCCCGCTTCGACAAGGACCCCGCCTATTTCGCCGACCTGTATGTCATGGATGCGGACGGCTCCAACGTCCGCCAAATCACCCGCGCCCCGGGCTATGACGGCGGCCCGTTCTTTTCGCCGGACGGCCAGCGGATCGTCTGGCGCCGCTTCGACACGGGCGGAATGAACGCCGACGTGTACACCTGCCGCGTGGACGGCACGGAGGTGCGCCGCGTTACCGACTTCGGGTGCATGTCCTGGGCCCCTTATTTTCATCCCTCCGGCAAGTACCTCATCTTCACCGCCAACAAGTTGGGCTTCGACAACTTCGAGCTTTTCCTGGCGGACACCGACGGACTCCACGAACCGGTCCGCGTCACCTGGACCCCGGGTTTTGACGGGCTGCCGGTGTTTTCCCCGGACGGCTCCAAGCTTTGCTGGACCACCAACCGCGGGGCGGGCGGCAAGTCCCAGCTCCACCTCGCCGACTGGGACCACGCCGCCGCACTCGAGGCGGTGGCCAAGAGCCCGGCGCGCGTCCAGGCCGCGGCCCAGAGCGATTATTCCACGGAGATTCGGGCGGCCGATTTGCAGGCGCAGGTGGAGTGGCTGGCGGCTCCCGCCCGCGAGGGACGCCGCACCGGCACCCCGGGGGCGCAGGCGACCGCGGACTGGATCGGCGCGTATGCCAAGGCGAATGCGCTGGAGCCGATCGGCAAGGACTTCGCCCAGGAGTTTGAGTTTCCCGCGGGCGTGGAACTGCTGGAGGGCCGCAACGCACTGGCGGTGGAGAGCGGGGGCAAGGCGAACACCTTCGCGCTGCAGAAGGATTTCCGGCCGCTGCCCTTCAGCGACTCCGGCACGGCGGAGGCCGAGGTGGTCTTTGCCGGGTACGGTTTGTCCGTGCCGGAGGGCAACAAGACGCTGCGCTACAACTCGTACGACGGGCTGGAGGTCAAGGACAAGGTGGTGCTGCTTTTGCGTTACGTGCCCGAGGGGGTGGAGGCGCCGAGGCGCGCCCAGCTCAACCGCTATGCGGGCCTGCGGTACAAGGCGATGCTGGCGCGGGAGCGCGGGGCGAAGGCCGTTCTTGTGGTGGCCGGGCCGGCCTCCCCACAACCGGGCGAACTGGTGGGGTTGTCCTCCGACAACGCGCTGGGCGGATCCGGGATTCTTGCGCACTCGGTGAGTGTGGAGGTGGCTGACGCACTGTTGGCGGCCGCGGGCAAAACGCTCAAGCAGGCACAGGCCGAACTGGACCAGGAAAACCCGCACGCCCCGGGAGGCTTCGTGCTGCCGAGAGCCAAGGTTCGCCTCGAAGCGGGAGTCGTCCATCGCAAGGGCACCGACCGCAACGTGGTGGCGGCCATCCCGCCGGGGCCCGGGTCCACGGGCGAATGGATTCTCGCCGGCGCCCACTACGACCATCTGGGGCGTGGGGTGGAGTCGAACTCCCTCGCGCGTTCCGGGGAGGAAAAGGGCATCCACGCCGGCGCCGATGACAACGCCTCTGGCTGCGCCCTGCTGCTGGAGGTTGCCGCGGCACTCGCGCAGGAGCGCAAGGCGCACCCGGAACGCTTCAAGCGCGGGATCCTTCTGGGGTTTTGGTCGGGCGAGGAGATCGGGCTGATCGGGTCTGCGTCCTTTTCGGAAAAGCCTCCCGTTGAAATCGGCAAGATCGCCGCGTACGTGAACTTCGACATGGTGGGCCGGTTGCGCGAAAACCGGCTCAACCTGCAGGGGGTGGCTTCCTCGAAGGCGTGGCGTCCGCTGATTGAGAAGCGCAACGTGGCCGCCGGTTTCAACCTGGTGCTGCAGGACGATCCGTACCTGCCCACCGACACCACCAGCTTTTATCCCAAGCGCATTCCGGTGCTCAGTTTCTTCACCGGCTCGCACGACGACTACCACCGGCCCACGGACACGCCCGAAAAACTGGACTACCCCGGGTTGGAACGGATCAGCCGGTTTGCGGCGGCCTTGATCCAGGATCTGGCCTCTGCACCCGAGCGCCCCGACTTTGCGCGGGTGGAACGTTCACAGCAGCAGGAGTCCGGGTCGCGCGAAACGCTGCGCGCCTACATCGGCTCGATTCCCGACTACGCCACCGAGGTCAAAGGGGTGAAGCTCAGCGGCGTGCGCGCCGGCAGTCCGGCGGAGAAGGGCGGTCTTCAGGGCGGGGATGTGATTGTCGAGTTTGGCGGGCAAAAGATCACCAACATCTACGACTACACCTTCGCGTTGGATGCGGTCAAAATCGGCCAGACCGTGGACGTGTCCGTGGAGCGGGGCAAGGAGGCCGTGCGGCTCAAGGTCGTTCCCGAGGCGCGCAAGTAGGCACCTGCGGCGCGCAGCTCACCGGTCGTGGAAACAACGGCGCGCCGGACGCCCGGAAGCCGTCCGAAGGCCGATTTCCGCCGTGCCAAAGCCGGCGGGCACGCTATGAATGCGGGCATGACTGAAAAAGTTTGGCTGATTACCGGTTGCTCGAGCGGATTTGGCCGCGCCTTGGCTGAGGCCGCTTTGGAACGTGGGGACCGGGTGGTCGCCACTGCGCGAAACACCGCATCCCTGCTCGAGTTGGCCGCGCGTTGGCCGGGCACCGTCCATCTGGCGGAACTCGACGTCACCGACACCGCCCAGTGCGGCGCGGTGGTCGAGGAGGCCGTCCGCGTGTTTGGGCGTCTCGACGTGCTGGCCAACAACGCCGGGTACGGGCTGGTGGGAGCCGTGGAGGAGTCCACCCCCGAGCAGATCCAGTGCAACTTTGCCGTCAACTTCTTCGGTCCGCTCGCGCTGATCCGGGCCGCGCTGCCCCACTTCCGGGCGGCAAAAAGCGGGCACATCCTCAATATCAGCGCCGCCGCGGCCATCGCCAACTACGCCGGCTTCGGGATTTATGGCGCCGCCAAGTGCGCCCTTGAGGGGGTGAGCGAATCCCTGGCCCTTGAAGGGCGCGCCTTCGGACTGAAGGTCACCCTGGTGCAGCCCGGCCCCTTCCGGACCGACTTTATTTCGCGCGGTCTCGACCGCGCGCCGGCAAGCCTGCCGGAGTACGAAGCCAGCTCGGGCAAGTTCGGAAAGTTTTTGGGCACCATTGACGGCAAGCAGCCGGGGGATCCGGCGCGGGCCGCACTGGCCATTTTGCAGGCGGTCGACGCCGAGAAACCGCCCCAGCGTCTGGTGCTCGGAAAGTACGCGCTAGAGAAGAGCCGCCGCACGCTGGCCCAGCGCGAGGCGGAGTTGAAGCTCTGGGAGGAGACAGCGCTGGGCACCGACTTCCAGCCCTAGAAGACTGCTCCGGCTGATGTCCTTTTGTCCGCAAACCGCAGGGAGCCCGCAGCGCCCCACGCCGCCGACCGCTGCGGCCGTGTACCAGCGCCTCAACCCGGCACGGCGCCTCTCGCTTGCGGACAAGGCCGCCGCCTTTCTGGACCTTCTGGAAATGGAGCCGGGCGGCCCGCCGGTAACCCAGGCGCGCCGGGAACAGGTCCTGCGTGAGATTGAGCGGCACGGTTTCTACGAACACTCCCCGGAGGAACTGCTTTGGGGCTGCCGCTTTGCGTGGCGGCACAGCGTGCGCTGCATCGGGCGTTTTTTCTGGAAGCAACTGGAGGTGCGCGACGCACGCGGCCTCCACTCCCTCGAGGAAGCGGCTGCGCAATGCGTTGCGCACGTCGACGCCGCGACCAACGCCGGCGCGGTGCGGCCGCTGGTGACAGTCTTCGCCCCCGCCCGCCCGCGCTCCAAACCCACCCTGCGAATTTGGAACTACCAGCTGCTCCGGTACGCCGGCTACCGGGCGGCTGACGGGAACATCCTCGGCGACCCGGCGGAGGCGGCCTTCACGGAGAAATGTCTCGCTCTCGGGTGGAAGCCTCCGGCGGAAAAGGGACGGTTTGACGTGCTGCCTCTTTTGCTTTCCGGTCCCCGACAGAAAGCGCGGCTTTTCGAGCTTCCGCGCAGCAGTGTGCTGGAGGTTCCCCTCGTGCACCCGGAGTGGGACTGGTTCAAGGAGCTCGGCCTCCGGTGGTACGCCGTGCCCATCGTTTCAAACATGCTCCTCGAAGTCGGGGGAATCCATTATCCGGCGGCTCCCTTCAACGGTTGGTATATGGGCACCGAAATCGGGGCGCGCAATCTGGCGGACATCAGCCGCTACGACATGCTGCCCGAGATCGCCCAACGGCTCGGGATTTTCTCCCACCGCGAGTCGACCCTCTGGCGCGACCGCGCCTTGGTCGAGTTGAACCGCGCGGTGCTCCACTCCTATCAGGCGGCAGGGGTGCGCATGGCGGACCACCACACCGTGGCGCAGGCCCACGTGCGCTTTGAAGAGGACGAGCGTGCCGCCGGTCGGCCTGTGACAGGCCGCTGGGACTGGTTGGTGCCGCCGATCTCGGGGGCGGCCACCGCAGTCTGGGCCCGCTCCTACGATCCGACGGAGTATTCCCCCAACTTCCGGTACCAGCCCGCCCCCAACTGAGTTTGCCGGTCCCGGCGCAACGAAAGCGCCGTTTACTGTGCCTGTAAAACGCACGGCAATCTAAGGGCTCTCCTGAGCTGCGACCCGGCCATGGAAGCGAGGTCCGTGGACAGCAGCGAAGCTATCTTTTCACTTTGACCCGAGCTGATCGTGTACTTCGTGGTGGAATGAGTTTTGGCTCATTTCTGAAATGAGATTTTAGCGCTGTTTTGATTGCTGCAGCAGCAGGGCGATGAGTGCGTCGAATTCGGCGGGGGTGAGGGCGGTGGAGTCTGCCGGCACGTCCCAGAGGGCGGCTGGGAGCTGTGGGGCAAAGTGCACGGAATCAAAACGGATGACCGCCGAGGTGCCCGGCCCCTGAATGCCGGCGCGGGCGGGGTGGCCGGCAGGATTGACCCAAAGGCGTAGCGCCCAGCCTTTGGCTTCCGCCGGCATCAGGCCGCCGATTTCGGGCTGCATGCGCACGTCGAGAATCCTGCAAGGGGAGCCGTCCAAGGGGGAGCTGCCCTTGTCCTGCACTTCGAGGAGGGCGGGCAGGAGGGCCAGTTGGCGGCCGGAGAAGGGCAGTTCCATGGGGGGGAACTGCATGGAGCGTTGTCGCTGCGCGGCTGTGAGTTGTGCGAGCAGGGGGCGCACCGCCGCTGCGGGGGCCACCCAGGCGCGCTGGCCGTTGCGGCAGGCGGTGATTTGGACGCCGGCGGAGGGAAAGCTTAGGCGCATCCGGCCGGGGGGCTGGAGCGCAAAGTCGAAGGCCTGGGGGGGCGCGGCGGGCTGGCCGGGCTGGGGGGAGGCAGGCTGGGAGTTGAGGGATTCGAGGCGGCCCTGGACGCGGAAGGCGCGGGCTTCTCCCGCCGGTGGGGAGGCCAGCACGTCGAGGAAGGGCATGAGCACGGCTTCGGCCTGCTCCCTAGCTTCTAGCGCAAGGGCGGCACCGGGGGGGAGCAGGAGCGGGAGGAAGGCGAAAGCGAGTGAGGCGAGGCCGGGGCGGAAAAAGCGCGCTAGAGTCGCCATTGGAAGTGGTGCAGGATAGTTTTGTTTATTCACGTGCTTTCCCTTTGAAGAATACGTCTTCCTGAACTAACGAACCTTTTGCGCATGGCGGCAACGCTTTTCTACCAACCCTTCCTAGCGAATGCAGACGGCGGACTCATTTACGCCTTCGAGCAGTCGACCCTGCCCGGAAAGCTCGTGCTGGGCGCGTTGTTCATCGGCTCCGTGTTTTCCTGGTCAGTGATGCTCAGCAAGATCCTCACCCTGCGGAAGGCCCAGCAACAGAGGGAGTCCTTTCTTGAACAGTTTCGGCAGGACCGGCTGCCCTTGCGGCTTTTCAGCGAGGGCCAGCGCTTTGACGGCGCGCCGGTGTTCACCGTGTACGAGGCTGGGTGCGAGGAACTGGCCTACCAACTGTTGGGCGCCTCGGAGGTGGACGAAAACTTTGCGGACCGCCTGAGCAAAGCCAAGTCGATTACGCCTTCGCAGATGCGGGTGGTGGCCGTGGCGATGGAGCGGGCGGTGGGGGAGTCCGCGCTCAAATTGGAGTCGCAGATGATCATCCTGGCAACGGCGGTCAGCGGGGCGCCCTTCATCGGGCTACTCGGGACGGTGTGGGGCGTGATGGAGACGTTTGCGGACGTGGCGAAGGCCGGTTCGGC